>NZ_CP098813.1:0-310381 GCF_036825535.1 Parasalinivibrio latis | reverse complement strand
TTCACCATTTATGAGATAGCTGTTTTCACCAGAAAAATCACCATCTACAGCTTTTGTACTATCGAGAGAACCAAGCGTTGAACTTTGGGACGTGTTTTTACCAAACGCGAGATTTGTTCCAGGAAGTTTCTGATTTGTGTAAATCAGTTCATCCCTGATTTCATTGACATTTGCCAAGTGCTCGCGAATAAATTCTGGCATTGTACCTTCTTGAACAATAGGAAGATTCAAAAGATAAGTGCCATTGGGAGTGAGTGTGGTTTCGTAAAGTACTTTTGCTAAATCGTACGGGTTACGCGGTCCGCCGGATGTCTCATGAGAGAACCAGGTACCAGCTGATATCCCAGCGTACATTGTATTGAATCCCGCAACAACATCTGCTTCCGGGTCCAAACCGCTGGAGAGGACTTCCAGCGAAGTAAGGTCAGCTGTGTCGTTAGAGAATTCTTTGTCATTGTTCACAATGATAGTTTCGGGGGATACATGTCGAATGAAATCGCGCATATCTTGATACGGTACATAATCATATGCGGCAATTTGTCCCCATGCGTCAAACCATAGTAATGGAACGTCGCCGTATTCAGTCAACAACTCACGAAGTTGATTCTTAATGTAAAGTGGATCTTGGTTGCGTTTAGTCCAACCAATTACCGTCAAGCCGTCACTTGTGTCTACACCTTCTGGTCTTGCTGCTGTGGAAGTGGTGTTAATGACCGGATCTCGGCGATCCCATATTGAATAGTAGAGGGCTGGAGTAATACCGGCTTCTCTGAAGGCTTGCATGTATTGTTCAACAACGTCACAGTCGCACGGTGAGTTTAAAGAATTATGCTCAGTGTATTTTGTATCCCATATTGAGAAGCCGTCATGGTGCTTGGCGGTAAGAACAGCATAGGTCATGCCCGCCTCTTTGATAATATCTGCCCACTGAGCGATGTCGAGATTAGTTGGAGCAAAATCAGAAACAGGAGCAAAAGGATCCGCCCATTGGCGGTAATTGTACACAGACATGTTGTAGTGCAGAAATGCGCCATACCTGTGTTCATCAAGGAACTCTTTCACAGGAAGGGGGGGCAGTGTTTCATCACCAAAAATTTCGACTTCTGCAATGGAAAGAAACTGCTCATCCGGCTTTTTAATCATCACATAGCGATAATTACCCGATACGGCCTGTGATATTACATCGTTTGCATTAGATGAATAGGGTATCGAATAGACGCCACTATGACTATTGAGTTGAGCAACAGTCATATCTGACATGTCGATATTAGAAAGATAGATACTGAAATTGCTGTTTCTTGTCTCGCAACAATCGTTTCGGAAATATATTTTTATTTCTTCCAAACTTTTGCTTTCACGAAGATCAACCTGCCACCAGGCTTCGCTATCTTGATTCGTATGTGTGACTGAATCTGAGTAGTAATCCTGGTCAGTGCGTCCGTCTATTGCTCTTTCAGCAGTTTTCCCCGCGTAGTCAGAACTTTGAGTTGCTATGCCTGCCAACGCGTAATTGCGTTTATCTCCGGTGTTTGCAGGTGCAGCAACGGCATTTCCAACTACCATCATCATTGCGCTGGAAAGCAATATTTTTTTAAAGGATAAATTTTCCAATTTACACTCCTTGTGAAGGATTTATCGTTAGTCAACTACGGTATTCAGTAGTCATTAATTCCTGATCAGCCCTCTTAAGTCTGAGGTGCATGTCTGTGGGTACCAAATAGTGTTATGGAGTTTTATTTAGCTTTATTGTTTTTTATGTCGTCATGTGACGATTTCAGGCTAATCCAAAATGGAGGGGATTTTAAATTTTATCGTCAATTTTATATATGAAATGTTGACTATAATGGGCATGGAATTTTTGATAGAGAATTATTGATATGTCTTATTCATCTGAAATGTAAATGTAATTATTGGTATTCGATTTTTAATTGTTGGTGATTTCATACAGTTTATTGCGATTTGTAATTCATCAAAACGTGAAGTGAATCGGGAAATTGAGCGACATAATGCTACATGCGAGTGCGAATGAAGAGTTGGAATAAAAAAGTTTAATTTATTCCGTTAGTTGGAGAATTAGTGAGTAAGTTTTAAGAGGTAAAATCTGGTTACCGTTCAGCGAGAGCCTGCCAAATCAACCTGATTGCCAATGCTGTAAGTACCCACTTAATCGTAATACCGTACCGCTTGTCGGATATTTTTTCCAAAAGAGACCGGCCGGTAAGGGTTCCAAGAAAGCCGGTTGTAATCATTATTCCGATAAGTGGGAGCCACTCGGTCATGGTAAAACCGAGAAAACCGAATATGGCAGCTTTCAGGGCGTGTTGAATGGACATGAATGCCGCCATAGTGCCAAGCAGTTCTTTTCTGTCCGGGAAGTTTCGCCGAATAGTGGCAATAAGAAATGGGCCCGGCGCACCAACAAACATGGAAATAAAGTTGCTAAGCGCTCCTATGGAAACCATACCGACTTTACGAAGGGGAAAACTGACAGGGAACCAGTTTACAAGCAAAATGAAGCTGCCAAGTATCAGTTTAAGAAGATGCTCAGGCAGGCTGACAACAATACTGCCGCCAAGGGCTGCACCCAGCAAAGATCCTGCTAAAAACCACCCCAGTACGCTGTACCTGACGTACTTTCGCATGACTGCAAAACGGCCGACGTTCGAACCCAGCTGTACCACACCATGGACAGGGATCACGGCAGAGGTCGGGAGAATGCTGGCCATGGCTGCGACTAAGAGTGCACCACCGCCAACACCCAGTGTTGCGGTAATACACGAGGTAAAAAAACTGAGGATAATCAGGAACAGCGATGCGGTTGCTGTGACGCCTTCCGGAACAATATAAACATTGAAAAGGTCGATAAGCTCCGTTGCCACTGCATCCCTCCATGGATCGCGCTTGCTGCACCGCTACTTTATGGGAGGAAAAGCGGTGCAGCAAGGAAGGTATCCCAAAACACAGAATTAGCTCACCCTTTGACGGGCGCAGCAAATATCTCCGTATCCGGGTTAAACGCATACCAGGCAAACCAGTACAGCAGGGTAGAAGGCAAAATCTTTCCATCAGAGTTGGTTACCCAGGCAGATTGGTTGGCTTGGCTCCAATGGATAGTGACAGTTTCACCCTCCCACTCTAAGGGAAACTGTGCCTTGTTTTGCTTCTCCATTTCAATGAAGGGGATGGCAAGTTGACGCGAGCTGTTTTTGATTCCCAACACCAGTGATTTCACTGGGTAGGTAGCAGGTGCCTTGTCTGCAACCGGGAAAAACAGACCGGGATGTTCAGCGTACCCGGCGTAGGGGTCACGGCTGTAATCACGGAAAAATCCGGTTTGGGCGGATAAAACGAGGGTATCAGGATGCTCAGCTCTCCATGCCCGCCAGCGTGTCAGTTTTAGTGGTATTTGGGTCAGGGTTTGCCCGGCGTACTTTCCGGATACCGCTTCCCCTTTTAGTTGCGACCAAAGTGAATCACTCTGGTGGTCATACATCAGGACATCTGAATTGTAGAGCAAGCCGGATACGCCAAAAGTAAGTGGTTTGCCGTCGACTTTACTTAAAAATGCTACGCCACTTCCGCATAACGGACAGTAGCTCACTACAACAGGCAGGCCGGCAAAGCGGTCATTGACCACCTCATGCCAGTTTAGGATCCTGAGTGGGAAAGCTTTCTGTTCGCCGCCGTAGTCGAGACCAAGGACGACGTCATCGGGCTTAAGGTAATGGGCTTTTTTTGAGGGAAGGTAACGAGGTGAAAGGATAGCGGGGATACCGTCTTTACCTGGGCCTCCGGAAAAGATCTCATTTTGCGGTATGGTGGTGTTGTCCAGTAAAAAGCCGTTGAGTGTTTTGGCTGCGGCAGCCGCAACCAGGAATATCCCGGCAAAAACCAACAACAGGATTTGAACGAAGACTTTCATGACGGCATCCTCCCGCTTCAATTAAATTGGTCAAAGATAAAGACCGGATGCAAGAGGGAGGGCTTTCAGTAAGTTAACGTGTGCCGGTTAAGGTGCTGCTCTATCAGAAAGTTACAAAGTGAAGGGTCTTCCAGTGGCAACAGGTGGTTGGCACCGTTTGCGACCAAAAGCTGGGCATCAGGCAATACGTGGCTTAGCACCTTCTTGGCACCCACCGGGGTATAGTCAAATTCTGAGGCGATTAGTGTCACTGGCTGGGAAATGGCGTCCAGTCTGCTGGTTGCAGTCCACTGAAACATGGAGTGGAATGCGGCGATATAGGCTTCCCGATTGTTGGCTTTCCAACGTTCCTGTGCCGTTTTGCGCAGCTCCGCTTTGTCATCCCCAGGGAGCAGTTTCTTTGCCATGATTTTGGCGATTCTGTCCAAGCTCAGCCATTGAAGCATGATATTTCTGACAAATATGGCCCACCGCTCAGGTACCGTCCTTGCCCGGCACTCTGCAAGCGCATTGATGACCACAAGGCTGTGAACATTGTCCGGATAAGTCGCCGCGTATTCCTGTGCGATCATTCCTCCCATCGAAACACCAACCAATACCGGTCTTTTGATGCCTGTTTCCTTTAGTAACACATCGAGAGCCCCTGCACATCGGGGAAGGGAGAAATCCGGATCAATCGTTGAGTGCCCGTGGCTTGGCAGATCAACAGAGAGGCAAGGGTAATTGTTTTCAAAGTGGGACAGTTGAAATACCCAGTCAGCCTGGCTGGAGCCGAGACCGTGCAAAAATACCATGGTCGGGGCAGATTCTGCCGGAGACAGCGTGTTTGGTATCTCCGGTCTGGTTAGTTTGTAACGTAATCCGTTACTGCTGACTGGCATCCTGTCCCTCCGAGGGTTTTACAACAGATCTGTCAATGCTATACCGACACCAATTCGTTGCTGATGGTGATTGTAGTCGATAAGGCTTTCACCGTATCCATTTGCATACTGTACATAACCTCTTAACCTGCCCCATAGAGGAAAGGTAAGCCCCAGCTCAGCATAACCGTTTCCGGTACTGAAATTCTGCCTGCCGGTAAAGTTAAGTACGTAGTCGTCCCAACGGTGAGCCATTGTTAGCTCAAAATGTCCCATGTAATCGTCAATATCAGGGTTATCATCGCCGTCGGATTCACCCGGTTGTGTCTTTTTGTCCTCAGGCAGTCGCCACCAGGGACGAATAGCCATGGCAAAGTGGTCTCGCTCATACATCATTGCTGCATACACGCGGTTCCAACTGCGTGACAACGCCTGACTGCGACCGTTGGACTGGTGCTCTATACCCAGAACAAACCCGGTGTTACCTCCTGCGATTTTCCATGCCAGTGGTGTGGTGTAAAACACTTCCGGTTGGTAATTGGTTTCGCGGAATGGGGCAGAAATTTCGTTTGCATAGACCTGCCACCAGGATTGCAGGGTGAAGCCAAAGTAGAGACCGTCCCCATCCATAAACATACTGTTGTAGTTCAAAGGTACTTTAAAACTGATTTGGAATTTGGCTTCAGTGTCTTTGAGGTCTTTCGTCCAGTCGTTGGAAAACGCATAGGCCTCCCTGTTGATACTGGTGGTGTAACTTACCGGGAGAATGTAATTCATCCTGTGGGGAGTGATGACAAAGGGATTGAATTCAGTCCGCCTTTCATCAAAGAAGCGGTGGCTGATTGCGCCGGCCTTAGGAAGTTCTTCCCCTGTAGGGTCACAGTGCTCTCGAATTTCAGCCACGGTTTCATCCCTGCCTAATTTCAGGCGGTTGAGCAGACATTGGTCAATATCTTCTGGACGGGTGCCTGTTTTATCTTCAGTGCTGTTTTCAACGATCTCGCTATTTGTACCAGACTGATCTGGTTCAGCTTCAGCCGATGCAGAGAGTGGCAGGAAAGCAAGCAGTGTGGTGGTGATAACGGGAAATAACAGCCGGAATGTCATGTTACGCTCTTGTGCTTTTGTTTTCGCATTACTCTAACAGTCCGCTGTTAAGAAGCAATGCGGGCAATGTAATAAAGAATGCACAATTTGGAAGAAAAAGCACCGTGGAAGCGAATTTTTCATCAATTCGGTGATTTAACAGACTGAATGGTCAGGGGACGGTTAATTCTTTTTGAAGAAAAGTACGCATAGGGGTTGTTTTTGTGACGTACTTCACTATAAACTTCGCGCCCGGCCAGAGTGTGCACCCTTCCCGGAGGCGTGTGTACACGTTGAGCCACCAGAAACAAGTTGTCACCCGGACGTGAATGACCCGAAGGAATCGGACCGGCGACGTATTTAGCTTGTTATCATGGTGACTTATATGTTTATCAGTTGGGCGGACACTTCTTCTTTACCCGGATATTCCTTATCCGTTCTGAGCTATTCAGAGATCTTCCGTTCCCGCCAACTGTGTCAGCCTGATACGCCTTTTCCCCTTTCCACCAATCAATTTCTGATTAAAGGTTAAAAATGCATATTCTTATGAGTCTGGCCGGTATGCTGTCGCTGGTCGTAATCGGCTGGCTGCTGTCTGAAAACCGCAAAGCTGTTAATTGGCGTACTGTACTGGGAGCATTTGGTCTGCAAGCCAGTTTTGCGGCCTTGGTACTCTATTTCCCGGTTGGCCAGAAAATGCTGGGTGCAATGAGCAGTGGTGTAGCTTCGCTTCTGAGTTTTGCAGACCAGGGTATCAACTTCCTGTTTGGTAACCTGGCGACCAATGGCTTTGTGTTTGCCATCCGTGTGCTTCCCCTGGTTATCTTCATCAGTGCACTGATTTCTGTCCTGTACTACCTCGGCATCATGCAATGGGTAATCAAAATTATTGGTGGTGGAATCCAGCGCCTGTTGGGCACCAGCCGTGCCGAATCCCTGGTAACTACCGGTAACATTTTCCTGTCCCAGGGCGAATCGCCACTGCTGGTTCGTCCTTTCCTTTCAAGCATGACGCGCTCTGAGCTTTTTGCGGTAATGACAGGCGGTATGGCTTCGGTAGCGGGCTCTGTACTGGGCGGCTATGCGGGACTGGGCGTTGAGCTGAAATACCTGATTGCCGCGAGCTTCATGGCAGCACCCGGCAGCCTTCTGATGGCTAAGCTGCTGGTGCCTGAAACCAGCGTTCCTGCTGATCAGGACGATATCGAAATGGGTAAGAGCGAGCAGGCGAATGTGATCGACGCGCTGGCAACCGGGGCAATGAACGGTATGAAGATCGCTGTTGCTATCGGTACCATGCTGATTGCCTTCGTGAGTGTTATCGCAATGGTGAATGCTGGCTTGGAAAGTCTGGGTAATGTATTCGGCTTCCAGGGCGTCACTATGCAGAGCATCCTCGGTTACATCTTTGCCCCTGTTGCTTACCTGGTGGGTGTTCCTTCAAACGAAATGGCGCAAGCCGGCTCTCTGATTGGCCAGAAGCTGATTCTGAACGAATTTGTCGCTTACCTGGATTTTGCTGAAATCAAGGAAGCGCTGAGCGCACATACCCAGGTGATTATCACCTTCGCATTATGTGGTTTTGCAAATATTGGCTCTATCGCTATCCAGCTTGGTGCTATCGGTACCATGGCACCGGATCGCCGCAAAGATATCGCCAACCTGGGTTTCAAAGCCGTATTGGCTGCGACCCTTGCAAACCTGATGAGTGCGGCATTGGCGGGTATGTTTACCAGCCTGTAAGCGGGTATATTCCTGAACAGGGAAAACAGACCAATAAAGAAAAGCCCCGGAAGTGATGCTTCCGGGGCTTATTCGTATAAAGAATGTGTTTCAGCGTGAAGGTTTAGAACGCTTTTGGCGCAAAACCGGTAACTTCTTTCAGGCCCATCTGGCGGCCAAGTGCGGTAAGAGGGTGTACAACAACCAGTCCTTTTACCGACTTCTTCAGTTTACCCAGGTCTGCCTGCTCAGCTTTGGTCAGGGCGCGTTTGAATTTCAAAGAACTCAGATCGCTGGTCTTCTTGAATACCTGGCGTTCACGCTGGCTTTTTACGGCGTTAATACGCTTTACCTGTGCCTCGATTTCCTTTCTGGCTTCATCAGCAATCGCGTCATCATTACGGCTAATCGCAGCACTCAGCTTGCGGCGCAGTCTGTCCAGACGGTTGTTCAGTTGCTGGAGCTCTGTATTGAGGTTCATAGTGTTACCTGTTTACTTTCATTGGAGTGACCACGCTACCGAGGCGCAACATGGTCAGAAAAAAGAGTTATCGCTTACCGGCTTTTTGACGCAGTTCGAAATCCAGTTCATCCGGATAAACAACCACGCCTTCGCCTTGCTGATCAGGGAAAATGGCAATTGCCAACTCGTCGTCTTCCAGACCCGGTGTCCAACGGCTGTGCCACTTTGCCAGTGAGATGGCTTCTGCCTTGCATTCTGCCCAGTCACCGGTTGCCCATGATTCGGCGAATTCCTTACGCGGCCAAACCGGGACACAGTCTTCTTCATCGGTATTGAGCATCACGCAGCCGTGTTCGTCAACGAGAATCCAAATCTGGCGTTGGGCGACAACTTCGCTAACGAGGTACTTAAAACGCTTTTCCGCATCATAAGCGGCGATTTCAGCCAGTTGGCCAGCGTCAAGGGAATCTGACATGACAGGATCCTGTAGGTTGTAGTTCAACGTGGATTATGGCAAACGTCCCATCAACTCACCATTAAAAATAGCGTTAGCTAAGAAATATAAGCACAAATTCTCTTTACAGCAGGTTTTGTGCTGAATAATTGTACCGCAGCATCTACTGTGCACCGCTTCGTTTGGCTTGCAGTTTTCGGGCAAACTCCTGAGAGTACTTCTGTAGTTTGGGAGCGGCGCGCTGAACCATCTGTATGGACATTTGCATGGATGCCTGAGTAATGGCTGGCATTTTACGAATGACGGACTGCCCGGTCTCAGTTTGGTAAAAGGCAATCATGTCTTCTATCTCTTTTTCACTGAAATGTTCGGCGTAAAGCGCAATGATTTGGGGTTCCAGATTTGCCCAATTCAACTCTTCCATTGCTATTTTCTGAACACCAGCCTGGTATTCCTCAAACAGTGCCCGTTCATCCGGTTGAAGGTTTGCCTGTTGAGCTATGTTGTTAGTCATACTCTGCATTTGGGTGTCCAGAACATCCACAATGCTGTCCATGTTCATCAGGTTCACCAGCTTTTGTACCCTTTCGCTGGGGGCCGGGGCTGACATTGCCGACAGCGGGAAAAAGAGCATGAGTACCAAGAATAGTCTGTTCACATTGAGTTCCTTGTATTGATGCTTTTACAGCCGCATAACGGGATTCATTCGCCATGGTCGCAGAAAGTCGGGTACTGAGCCATTACAGAAATGAGATTGGGTGCGGGATACAGGAACAGTAAGTGGCAAAGGGGGGCATCAGGGGGGAACCGGGCCCAGAAAGGCCAAGGCCCGGATAGTTAAGTTATTTTGACGGAGGAGTATTCAACAGGAAGTTAAGTGTAGAAATCAGTTTTTCGACACTGTCATGTTCTGCGGTGTTGACGAGGTACTTTCCGTTAACGATGAATGTCGGTACTGAAACAATTTCAGCTTGCTCAGTGACTTCATCAGCTTTTTCCATTGCCTTAAACAGTGCCTGTTGTTGTTGCTCGCTCAGGGAATAAGGGCTGGTAAGGCCGTACTTTTCAAAAAGTGCGGTAATGATTTCCTTGTTTTTGTCCGGGGATTCAGTCTGCTCTTCCTGCACGTATTTAAACAGTGCAGCAGTCAGTGCGGGATCAAGTTTGCCTTCTGCCTGAATCGCTGCTGAATAGTAAAGCAGGGCAGCAAACATAGCACTTTCATTGAATGTCACATGCACTTTGCTGATGTCCTGGCTGGTTCCTTTTTCTATCGCCGGGATAGCATCCTCCATCATGCGGCAATGTCCACACGAAAGAGAGAAAACTTCAGTAACAGGGGCAATTTTTCCTGCACTGATTGGATTGGCTATAACGGTGTATTCTTTTCCTTCCGTTGGTTTTCCATTGTCACTGCAGGCTGACAATGTCAACGTTGCCAGGGCAGCAAACAGCAGAGATTTAATTTTCATGCTTATTCTCTTTGGTTGGCATGTGGGTTTATCTGGGCCGAAACCATACGGCTAGTACCGGGCAAGTTATTTGGTCGCCCTACAGATTGAAATCATCGTGGGCCAACACACTAAGCTTGCGGGTACTAGGCTCTGGCGGCATTGGACTATAGGGATTCTAACCGCTGTCGTCCACATAAGTGCAGAGGGAAACGTTACAGTTTGTGTTTTCCTTGATGGCCTGGGTGTTCAGGAAGGTTGCTCCGGGGATGTTGATTGCAACCGGAAGGTTTCCGGACTGCAGCCAAACCGTTGGCGGAATACCCGGCAAAAATAACTGGTGTCCTGGATACCAACTTCAGCAGCCAGGCTGATCAGGCTATGGTTTGAGTTAACCAGCCGCCAGCGGGCATACTGCATTTTCATTTCATGCCAGTATTCACGGGTTGTCATACCAAAGCGGTTTTTAAATTGCCTGTCTAACTGGCGGCGGCTAATTCCCACTAAACTGGCGAGTTCTTCTGTGGTGGTTTTTACTTCCATCAAACCCCGCATCAGATTGATTGCCCGGCCGACGTGCCTGCTCACATCTGTTTCGACATGCATGGACTTGACCTGGTGAATTTCCCCCCGGGCCTCGTCAACCAACATGTCCGCCAGCCCTTTCATTGCCCGGGTGCGACCACAGTGCCGGGCGAGAAGCTCAACGGCCAGGTCAATGGCTGCTCCCCCTCCCGCACAACTGATACGTTTGCGGTCAAAACAGTAAATTTGCTCGGCACGGACTTCTATGCCGGGAAAAGCCTCCCGGAATTCTTTGATATGCCGCCAGTGGATGGCAACTCTGTGGCCTTTCAGCAACCCGGCACTGGCAAGCAGGAAACTGGCATTGTCGATACTTACCAGTGTGACACCCTGTCCGGCAGCCTGCCTCAGTAATTCACCATACTTGGCAGCAAGCATTTGGCTTTGGCGTGCGGTCCTGCTGCCAAAAATCACCAGATAGTCATAGTCAGTCAGCCGTATATCCCTGGGGGTTACCTGAATTTCCACTGCTACGCCGCTGTTGGCACAGATATGTCCGGGTTTGTCGCCCAGAATGTCCCAGCTGCAGTAACGTTGTTGGCTGTAGTCTTCTTCATCAGCAGAGAATCGCAGCTTATCGATGAAGCCCCCAAAGGGCAGCATGGCAAAATCAGGCAGGGGCAACAGAAGGAAGCGCACCTCCGGTTTCGCTTTCGGGGTGTTCTCACCAGGCAGGTTGCTGACACTGGATAGGGTACTAACCATAACAGGTGTCTTATCCATTAAACGTATGTCCAAATAGTATCGTACGATTTCCGGAAATTACCATGATATGCACCAAAAACCGTATAAACTTGCGCTCTCTGAATGACGGGCATTTTGAAAGGAAACCCCATGGCCTTTGATATTTGGCTGCTTTTCTTGACGGCGGCTGTTGGCATTGCCTTTGTACCGGGTCCAAACAGCTTGTTGGCGCTGACGCATGGCGCGTTATACGGGCACAAACGGACTTTGTATACCATCTGTGGCGGGGTTATAGGGCTGGTTGTATTGGCTCTGGCTTCCATGGCGGGAATAGGGGCGATTCTTGCTGCATCAGCTCACGCCCTGACTTTCATGAGATGGATTGGTGGTGCTTACCTTATTTGGCTGGGATTCCAGCTTTGGAGGTCCCCTGGATTACAACTGGAGCATAATCAAACGGTACAGGTTAAACGCGGACGCTCTATGTTCTCGCAAGGATTGCTGGCTGCATTGACTAACCCCAAAGCGATGTTGTTCTTTGCCGCGTTTTTACCGCAGTTCCTGCGTTCAGATCAGCCCTTGCTCCCTCAGTTCGTGATCATGGCACTCACTATTGCAGTGGTAGAACTGTCAGTAGAGTACATGGTTGCCGTGGTCGCGTTCAAAATTCGCCCTTGGCTGGCACGCAGCGGAAAAGGGTTTAACCGTACCTGTGGGGGCATTTTTGCGCTTATCGGCGCGGCACTGCCATTAAGCCGTTAATACTGACAAGGCTCTAGCCCTTTGGGGTGTTGCCGGAATGAAGGGGCAGTTCGTATATTGCAACATCATGAAACTGCCCAAACTTGAAACCCACTTCAGTCATTTGCCCTACCTGGACAAACCCGAACTTACGGTGTAACGCTTCAGACACCTGGTTTGGTAGGGTAATCAGAGAGTAAGCCCTGCGAAACGCTGATTTCTTCATGTCGGAGATAAGATGGGAAAGCAGTGCGGATCCCAACCCTTTAACTGACATGTCCGGTTTCAGGTAGATGGTGACCTCGGTTGATGTCTGGTACGCGAGTTTTTCGCGAAATTCGTTGTTGTAGGCAAAACCCACAACACTGCCGTCGATTTCTGCAACAAGGAGGTGGTACATCCCTGGGTGCTTTTGCAATTTAGCCAACCAGGCTTCCCGCTTTTCCATCGTCCATTCATCAATATCGAATGTGATGGAGGTATTCGAAATATAGTGGTTATAGATGGAGTTTATAGCTTCCAAGTCACCTTGCGCGAACGGGCGGATTATCCAACTCATTCTTGTCCCTTCTCCCTTAATTCCTTTTTTCAACAGGCATATGTCAGCGTATCGGGTAATGACCCAATAGTGACATGGGACAGTTGGTGTGACAATTCATCATTTTAGTGTCCGGACGTATTGGTGATTGCCGCTGTAGTGCTGAATTTCTATTTAATGTCGCCTACAAATTGGGACGAAACCCACCCGGTTGTACCACCTGCGGTTTCAACCAGCATCCAGTCTGGCTGAGCGTTAAGGATTCTGACGTAAGTCCCCTGTTTAAGTTGTCCCAGAACCTGTGATTGTGTAGAGGGTTTTGCCCGGACATTCAGTTTATCGGCAGATATTGCCTTGTATCTCGTATTTGCCGCTGTCGTATTTGTACTGTTGAGAAATACTTCCCTGAAGTTGCGCTGGCCAAACACATCGTCCAGCTCCGGAAGGTTAACAGAGAGTGTGGGGGCAGGCTCCGGGGCTGGGGGCTCTTGTTCTGAAATGGGTTCATCCAGTTGTGACTGCTGTTCGTGTTGCATTTCAGAAAGTACATTGACCAATTGATTGTTGCGGGATTCCTGCTTGTTCAGCTGTTCGGTCAGATCCTGAACAAGGAGGTATAACCCGTCTTCCTGCTGTTTTGCGTGAATGTAAATACTGATACCCGATATTACGCTGCAGACAACAGCCAACACCGTGACCCAACCGCGTATCGTTACGCGCTTCAACCAGAATTGGCCGTTTTGATCCAGTGTTACCCCAGAAATAGCAGCGAAAGCTGCACCAAGTCCAAAAAGAATCATCGAGATCGTGTATGCCAACATAGCCTAGCCTTGTTTTAGTTATATGGTGAGTTCTTTTGTACTCATTGCAGTACCTGCAATGAGCGTGACTCTTTGGTAAGGAGAGTTCCTTATTTCTGAGGCTACAACTGTTGGGGGCTGGGGTGTCGTTTCGTGATTGAGATTCGATGATTGCGGGTAAAAGGCTCCGGCGAAGTATCGCCAGAGCGTTAAGGTCTTACATTTTAGACAACGCTGTCGCTATATCCGCGGCGAGCCTTGCGTTGTTTAATACCAGCTGGATATTTGAGGCCAGGCTGTTTCCGCCGGTAAGTTCACAAACCCGGGACAGCAGAAATGGAGTTGTCGCTTTTCCGGCAATACCGTTAGCCACTGCTTCAAGGAGTGCTTTTTCTATGGCGTTGTCGATAGTCTCTCTGGGCATGGCAAATTCTGGCGGGATCGGGTTGGCGATAACTGTTCCTCCTTCTAATGACAGGATCTCACGGGTATGCAGTACCCGTGCGATATCTTCAGGAGTGTTCAGGGTGTAATCCACGTCAAAGTCACTTTCCCCGGTATAGAACGCCGGAAGCATTTTGGTACGGTAACCGATTACAGGGACACCGAGCGTTTCCAGGTATTCCCGGGTCAGTCCAAGGTCAAGGATAGATTTCGCTCCGGCACATACGACCGCTACCGGTGTTTTAGCCAACTCCTGGAGGTCTGCGGAGATATCGAATGTTTGCTGGGCTTCGCGGTGGACACCGCCAATACCGCCGGTTGCAAAAACCTTTATACCGGCCATGGCGGCGAGGATCATTGTTGCAGCAACGGTCGTTGCACCGTGGCTTTTCCCAGCGACGACAAACGGGATATCCCTTCGGCTGACTTTTGTTACCGAGGTACCGGCTTTACCCAGTACTTCAATTTCATCTGCTGACAGCCCGATTTTTAACCGTCCGTCCAATATTGCGATGGTAGCCGGAACGGCCCCTTTTTCCCGGACGGCGGTTTCTACCTGCCGGGCTGTTTCTACATTCTGGGGGTAGGGCATACCATGGGAAATGATAGTGGATTCCAGAGCCACAACCGGCCTGCGTTCTGCCAGTGCGCCGGCAACCTCAGGTGCGATATCGAGAAACGGATTAATCTTCATTGCAGGCATCCTTCAGACATGTAAATACAGATGATTCAGAAATAAGGGGATTGACGGCGGTATCTGCTTCTCGCGCCAGACTGGCAGCTGCGACAGCAAACTGGAGCGTTTTTTCTCTTGGCCAGTTGTTGGAGCGAGCGTGAACCAGCCCGGCCATCAGCGCGTCACCACAACCGGTAACGTTGGCTCCGTTTCCTTCAATTGCCGGTATATGGACACCGTTACCATCCATACTTGACCAGATACCATCCCGTCCAAGGCTGATGACAACGTGTCGTACACCGAGGTTGTGGATCTCACAGGAGATACCAGCAAGATCACCGGGTTGTCCTTCCGGTATGCCTGCCAGCATCGCCGCCTCGGCACGGTTGGGTTTGAGGGTGTCGATATTGCCAAGGTGAGGTTTGAGTTTTTGACACTTGGTAGCAGAAACCGGGTCGGCAAATATCGGCGTATCCCTGTAACGGGCAAAAATCCATGAAAGGGTTGCTTCTGACAGGTTGGCATCAACAACGATAAGGCTGGCGCAACTGAGTACACCATGGCATTTCTCAAGGGCATCCGGGGTCAGATGATCCAGTACTGCCATATCGTTTACTGCCTGGGAGACTTCCCCATCGCTGTCTAGGATGGACACAAAGCAAGACGTCGATGCTTCCTTTACTGTAATGCTGAATTCCGTGTTGATGGCGAGATCCCGGCAGTGCTCGAGGATCTTGTCCCCCCACATATCGTTTCCCACTGCCGTGATTAACCGGCAGTCCGTGCCAAGGCGAGCCAGGTTTTCAGCGATATTCCTGCCAACACCGCCAAATCCGGAAAAGATATCGCTCGGCGTGGAGTCTGCCCCGGAAAGAGGGATCCTGGCTCTTCCACAGATATCCATGTTGGCGCCACCAACAACAACGACATATCGTTTTGGAGCAACAATATACCCCTTCCCCTGGATACGGCCCTGACGAGTCAGGTTCATGATGTGCCCGGCCAGTGAACTTCGGCTTATACCAAGCCGTTTAGCCATCTCCTGTTGTGACATAGTGGGATATCTGGCAACCAGCGCCAGCACTTCTGCTTCGCGTTCGGTCATAGGGGTCCTTCCCTTTATTTGTCAGGTAACGCCAATAAATCTCTTAGTTGGTGAAAACAAAAGTTTGTTCGTCAAACATTTGTTAAATTGTAAACAAAAAAAGCTCGCCTTCCGTGATGGTGAGCAGAAAACGAGCAAAACTAAAGGGTAGCTTTAAGGGTTAAGCGGTGTTGGACACCCAACTGCGGTGCCAGGCACTGAGTGACTGCAATTCTCTCGGTTTACAAAGCAAAAACCCTTGAATGGTAATTCGGTTGTAGTATTTCTGTAGGTATTCGAAATCGGCTATTTTTTCTATCCCTTCCGCGACCAGTTCAATACCAATACTTTCAGCAATATCGACCAGCGACTGGACGACAACCTGGGAGAATTTGTCTTTGTGCAAACCATCAATCAGTGACCGGTCAATTTTTACCTCGGTGAATGGCAAGCTTCGAAGTTGATGGAGGTTGGTGTAACCGGTACCAAAATCATCAAGCGATAACCCATAGCCTCGCATACGCAGGCGATTGAGAGATTCGAGTTGAATAGCACTTTTTAATGCGAACTCTTCTGTGATTTCCAGGACTATCCGGTTTCTTTCTATTTGGTACTGCTCCAACATTTTCTCCAGATCATCTGGGTAATCGAGGTCAGACAATTGGGAAGGGGAAAGGTTGAAACACAGTTTAATCTGTTCCCCAAAAATCCTTTTGAGTCTTTGGTAGTCGACCACTGCTTTCGCTACGAGTTGAAGCGTTACGCGGTCTATTAACTGGTGGGCAATGGCAGTAGGGATAAAGTGCCCTGGCAACATAGCGTCAACTTGGCCGGGGCGGTTTATTCTCGCCAACACTTCGACACCGGTTACTTTGTTATTACGGAGATCAAGCTTGGGCTGGTAGTACGGGGTAATCTGGCTAAGGTTAATTGCTTCAACAAGTTCCTCTTTAGTAATCGGGAGGTAATGTCTGAAGTGCCTTTCCTTAAGTTGCTCGACCTTTTGGAACAACCACCGTAAATCGGCCATCTGGATGGGTTTAGAAAGGTTGCCTACCAGGCAAACCTTGTGCTGGCGAGAAATCTCACAAGCCAACTCTACGATCCGCTTGTCCATTTCAGAAATGATGCCAATTGCCCCTTTGAAGCCCATATCTCCCAGCTTGCGGACCACTTGCATCCCGTCATATCCAGGCATGTTGAGATCGGTAAGGATGACATCGAAACGTTCAGGTGCGGCATAAACCATATCTATGGCATGGTGCGGGGAGTTTGTTGTCGTGATGTTGTGGTAACCGATTTCATTAAGCATGGTTTGCATGACCAACAGAATTGCCTCTGAGTCATCAATCACCAATATATTTTTATTATCTATGTTGGTGTGCATTCCATTTCCCTGCAATCAGCCCGTAACGTTAAAAATAGCCTATAGATGTTTGAGTGTAAAAATAGATGCACATGTTTTTGTTTTGAGAATGTGATTTCAATACCGGGTCATCAGTATGTATGCCAATTTAGGCGTGGCGCATTGGGAGTAAAAGAAAGAAATGTCAGCAATACAATGCACCTTTTAGTTAAAGATACGCCCGCTAAAATGACTGCACGGACGGAGTTTGTATTGCGGGTATTTGCGGGCGTGGAATAAAAATAGGCAATTCAACAGTGAATTAGTTCTAATTTCTTGATCATAGAGAAATACCAGAACTGGTTGATTCTCTATAGTAGTCTGAACAATAGCCAATACAGTTTGGTACCCAGCCGAATTTACTTATCCGGAGAGTTAATGGACTGCCGCCAACCCGTACTCAACAGCCAGCGTCTGACACTTCGCCCTTTTACCTTGGCTGATGCCGGAAAAGTGGCCGATTTGGCAGGGGACTGGCGCATCGCTGACACTACCGAAGCTGTGCCACATCCCTACAGCCATGATTTGGCTGAACAGTGGATTATTTCCCACCTTCCTGCTTGGTTGCGCAGGGAAGAGGTGATTTTTGGCGTGTTCAACCGTTTTGAAGCCGGTCAACTGATAGGTGCCATCGGGGTCCACGGTATTCAGCATAGCCGGGGAGAGTTGGGTTACTGGATCGGCGTTCCATATTGGGGGAACGGGTATGCCACGGAAGCGGCAAAGTCAGTGACACATTTTTGCTTTGAAAAACTGGGCCTGACAGAAATTTTTGCCCGACACCTGGAGCGCAACCCTGCATCGGGCAGGGTGCTGCAAAAGAACGGCTTTACTGAGCTCGATGAAATCCCTGCAATATGGAAGCTGATGGAAGAACGGGAGGCAACCCGTTACTACCGTATTCGAAGATAACTACAGCAGTAATCTTGCGTCAGTCCCTGTGAACCGCAACATCAGTTTCTGTTGGTGGCAGACAGTATTCGCGCCTTTTCTTTTTCGTCCAGCAGGCGTATGTTGAATCACCCAGCTTTGTGACCTGTTAAAAACATGACAATTATCTACCAAACATCCCGTCTGCGGGTTCGGGCTTTCACCCATGACGATGCCGCTTTTATCCAAAAACTGCTGAATGAGCCGGGATTTATCCAAAACATTGCGGATAAAGGCGTGCGCTCTTGTGAAGACGCCATTAATTACCTTGATAGTGTCCCTTTGGCCAGTTATGAAAAATATGGATACGGCCTTTGGTGCATGGAGTTGAAGGAGACCGGGCAACCGGTGGGCATGTGTGGTCTGGTTAAACGTGATTACCTGGCCCATCCGGATATTGGATATGCCATCCTTTCTGATTTCTACCGCCAGGGGCTCACCGCTGAAGCGGTTGCCGGTACCATCGCGTGGGCAAGGGATGAAATGGATATGCCCGCACTGCTTGGCATTGTTAATGTAGGCAATGAGGCGTCACAAAAAGTACTTGAAGGCGCAGGCCTGAGTTATCAGGGTTTAGTTGAACCAGCCCCTGATATGCCATCCCTTCAGTTATACAAAATTCTGTTGTAGAACGTTCACGTAATGTTCTCTTTGGAAATCTCGTTATAAAGGTTAATCCTGCCTGTTGCTTCTGGGTACAGGCAGGGCTTTGAGGATTTCGCTGGCAATTTCATAATCAAAGTGATCAATTGCTTCTTCAAGTTTATCTGAAGAGGCCCGCTCCCAAGCAGTCAGCGGCTTGATTTGATGGAAAATTTCCATTGCACCGATATCGTAGTTTTTAAGGCTGTCAGTCAGAGCGTGATAAAGGGTTTCGGCATCGAGTTGGACTTTTGGTTCTTCTTCCACATGGTAAACTGACCGTTTCCACGTATCTATTTGCTGGTCCAGAAGCTCAAGCCGGTTTATGAGGTCAACAATTACCGCAGAATCCGGCGCCTCTGCTTCCTCGATACTGCTCTCCATAATTTCGGCAAGATTTTCCAGGTGAGTAGCCCCAAGGTTGCCTGCTGATCCTCTTAATGTGTGAACCCGGTGCAGGGCTTCTTTCCAGTCTTCCGTTTCAATCGCGTGTTGGAGAGTCTGTGCTTCACGAAGCTGGCTGGAAACAAAGTTATCGAGCAGGTTCCAATATGTTTCTGCGTTCCCACCTACTCGCATTATACCGGTTTGTGCGTCAATACCCTCAACATCCGGCCACGTCATATCATTGTCGTCTGATAACTGTGGCATTGAAATTTCGCTTTCTGGCCGAAACGCTTTGGGCATATTGAGGTAGTGGCTGATTTTGCTGTAGAGCAGGTTAACATCCAGCGGCTTTGCGATGTGATCATCCATTCCCGCCTCAATGCAACGGTCAACATCCTGTTTCATAGCATTGGCTGTCATGGCGATGATTTTCAGGTCGGCAAACTTCGATTGTTCCCGGATTTTCTGGGTGGCTGTGATGCCATCCATAACAGGCATTTGCATATCCATAAATACAAGGTCGAAGTATTGGTGGTCAAGTTTATTCAGTGCCTCCTGCCCATCACAGGCTAAAACGACATCCAGCCCGACTGAAGAAAGAATGCCCTTGGCAACTTCCTGGTTGGTTTCGTTGTCTTCAACAACCAGCACGGTATTGCCGCTGAAATCCGGCCTGTGTTCTTTCAGCGAGGATGGGTGCTGTTTGGCAGGAGACAGCCTGTAACTGTCCATAATGGCATCAATAAGGTTGGATGGGTTTACAGGCTTAATAATGAGGGCATCTGCAAGCTGGTTTACTCCGCTTTTTATCCCAACTTCCCGGCCGTGTGCGGTAACTAAAAATAGCTTTGGGGGAGGGGACATACCGAGACTGCGGATTTTTCGCATGGTATCCACGCCATTAATTCCCGGCATGTTCCAATCCAAAAAGATCATATCGTAAGTTGAGTTACTTAACTCTGCGAGCGCCTCTTCACCACTGCTGACGGCCTGGGTGTCAAAGTGCATTGCGCTAAGGAGCGTTACCATAATATCCCGGGCGGAATCATTGTCATCTACGACCAGCACGCGCTTGCCTCGCAGGTTAGCGATGGGTCGGTATTGCTGCCGGATACGGGCTTCCTGAAGGCCGCATTCGAGGGTAAAGCTGAAGGTTGAACCTTTGCCTTCTTCGCTCTGGACGGAAATATCCCCCCCCATCAGCTCGACAAGGCGTCGTGTAATGCTCAGCCCAAGGCCAGTCCCGCCAAATTTCCGTGTAATACTTCCATCTGCCTGAGAGAAAGCTTCAAACAGCTTCCTTTGTTGCTCCTCGGGAATGCCTATTCCCGTGTCACGGACAAGGCATTCCAGTGTCACGCTGTCCTGATAGCGTTCCTTGAGTTTTATACTGACGACAATTTCGCCCCGGTCTGTGAACTTAACGGCGTTACCACACAGGTTGATAAGAACCTGACCCATGCGTAAAGGATCACCGACCAGCCCCGTGGGAATGGTAGGGTCAATATCAAACAGAAATTCCAGTGACTTTTCCTGCGCCTTAAAGCTGATCACGGTGGCAAGGTTGTCCATTACCTCTTCGAGCTGGAACGGAATATGCTCCACGTCCAGCTTACCGGCTTCAATCTTAGAGAAATCGAGGATATCGTTGATAATACCGAGCAGGTTTTTCGCAGAATCATTAATACGGCTGACGTATCGGTTCTGCTCAGTGGAAAGTTCGGTACCAAGGGTAAGGTGCGCCATACCGATGATAGCATTCATGGGTGTGCGTATTTCATGGCTCATGTTGGCGAGGAACTCATCTTTGGTTCGGCTCATGTCATCAGCGGCGTTTTTGGCGTCCCTCAACGCGTTTTCCATCTTTTTGCGCTCGGTCAGGTCAAGAAGAATACCTACGATGCCGCCGACATAACCGTCGGCAGCATGGAAAGTAGCCTCATAAACAAGCATGTCCCTCACCGTACCGTCCTGTTGGGACAATTGAACCTCAAAGTCGTGACTGCCGGGATTTTCCATCAGTGCCACCCCTGAATCCATCAGGGCCTTGGCCGTATCAGCAGGCATTATTTCGTAAGGCGTCGAACCGAGAATATCCACTTCAAACATGCCGAGAAGCTCCGCGAACTTCATATTGATGTTCAGGAAGCGGCCATCAGTATCCAGGCAGAACATGGGGTTGGGTGTGGCATCAAGTATTTCTTTGTTAAGGAGTGATTGCTCCAGAGCCCTTTGTTCTGCCCGGCGCTGTATTTCAGCGTTTTGGGTCAATTGGATGCTGACAGAGAGGTCTTCGAGGATTTCGAGCAGCAAAGCATGTTTGTTGTCTGTTAAAGGCTGGGTTGTGGCGATTTCGAGTAATGCTACAGGTTTATCGTTTACGTGCAGCGGAAAGTAATGTACTTCTTCCAAAGAAAGCCTGCCACCGTTTACCGGCACAACATACGAGCCTTTGAGGTTCCGTATAGAGTGGTACTGTCCCCCATTTAAGATACTTACTTGGGTTGAGGTGGGGGAGAGAAACGTATCGGGTGCTGCGTCGCCGTACCCGATGCCTGACATGCGGATGAGCTTGTCACCATCTTTGACGTATATTCCGGTTTGCGCCACGTCTAACCGCTCCGCGAGGAAGCGGGTAACTTCATTGCAAACATGTTCCGTGGACTGGGCGTTGCGCAGGACAATGTTGAAGTCCTTAAGCACATTATTGCGAGAAAGTTGCATCGAAATGCGTTGGAAAACCGAATTGAGTGAATTGGCAAAGTGGCCAATTTCCCCGCCTTTTGAACTGTCCAGGGTAAAAGCAAAATCGTCCTTTTCAACGTGAGAGACGACCTTGCGCAATGTACTGCTCATAGGGTTGATAAATTGGCTGAGGAGCTTGGTAAATGATGTGACAATGGTTATCAATAGCAAGCCAGCCATCGAGAGTTCCAGCAATTCCAAGCGCCTTGCTCCAGATTCTACCGACTCTATTTGTGTATTTATCCGTTCGATAATCTGGTTGTGCGCTGCGGCAATGGCAGACATGATCTTGGCTTTTTCATCAAAATACTGCTCGCTGTAAAGCAATTCCTGACCAGCATTTTCTGCACTAAACGAAACCTGTGTTGCTTTTATGTGTTCTATGACGTTAAAAGCTTCTACTTCCAGCTCGACGAGGGATTCAGACAGGTTCAGGGCGCGGGCGAGTTGTGAGATTTCATCCTGCTTGAGACTGGACTGGCTGATTCGTTCAATGAGTGATTGCCCACTGTTCGGGGTCGGGGTGGCTGAGAAAAGTGAGTTTTGCTTTGATGCCTGATCCCAGTAGTCGTAGAGGGCTCTTTCCGGGAGCGTAAACTTACCTGCACGAAGATCCAACACCCGGTAATAGAGACGTTTCCATTTTTCATCCCCTGTAGAGACATAAGCTCGCGCAAATTTTGTCAGATGGTCGGAGCTTTGCTTTAGTTCATGAGAGAGCTTGTAAAAAACAGTCAGCTCACTGTGTCCGGCCCGGTCTTCATTGAGTGCG
This sequence comes from Parasalinivibrio latis, assembly GCF_036825535.1. Taxonomy (GTDB): domain Bacteria; phylum Pseudomonadota; class Gammaproteobacteria; order Enterobacterales; family Vibrionaceae; genus Parasalinivibrio; species Parasalinivibrio latis. The sequence goes on along the minus strand of NZ_CP098813.1, from coordinate 287,990 downwards.
TGCGTAGAAAACAAAGCGGTGAGGGTCATGGCGACGGTAAAAATAATCATCAGGGAGAAAAGTACAATAAACGTGCTTTTAATTGACCTCATATCCTTTCCCATAACGTCAGCAAGCCATATTTGCATTGATGATATAGAGTGCAGTCAGTAACTGTATTTCACATATCGCCGGTGCATCGACGTTTTACAACTGGCACAACTATCGCTAAGTATAGACAAGTGATTGATTATCGCCTGTTTGTTGATGTCTGCTCTCTCATATGGGGTGACTGCGCTCCATTGGTACTCATCCTGGCTGATGTTGGATAGCCACAATATATTGAGATTGGTGAGTAATATGGCGCCTGATTCATTTTGGATTCAGCCGTTTTGCTGTAAGGTTCAGGCATAACCTGGTTCAAAAGAAAAAATAAAAGACGTGCAGAATCAAGCTTCCTCAACAAACACTGTGCCGGTTTTTCTCGCCGGACCCATTCTTCGAAAAGTCTCTCCTTCAGAAGTGACTGTTTGGTATGTCTCCTCCACACTTCTCAGCGGCAATCTGTCTGTGTATCAGGAAGGTGAGCGGTTAGCGGGAACAGCTTTGGACGAAGCGCGGCAGGTACGGGTAGGAAACAGTGCGTGGGTGTGCCTGGTGACACTGAACGGGAATTTCCCTGTTGATACCGCACTTGAATACGATATTGAAACTGAACAGGGCAATATGGCGGACTTGGTCCCCGGTATACTCTACGAAGGGGAGAAAAGGGTAGAGTTTACCATTTGCTCCCGTGCTAGTTACCTGTTGCACGGCTCCTGCCGAAACCCTTCACACACAGGTGCTGACAGCTTGGTTGCTGCCGACAAAAAGCTTGCCGGCCTGGCAGCGACAGACAGGCCATGTGTGCTGATTATGAGTGGTGACCAGATTTATGCGGATCATGTGGCAGGGCCGTTACTGGGGGCTATTCAACAGTTTGGAGAACAGTACGGACTGGTAGAGGAAAAATTCTCCGATGCCTGCGTGGGGGACACTGTCGCGTTACGTCATGCCGTTTCCAATATTTATGGGCGAAATTCCGTCTTGCCTGTCAGCAAAGTACCCGAAACTGCAGCGATGAAATGGCGGAAGCAACCGGTATTTACATCGACAGATTGCGACAATCACCTGATTTCGTTGGCCGAGTTTATTGGCATGTACTGTCTTGTCTGGTCTCCATCCGGTTGGCGTAATATAGACCTGACTCCCCCTCAGTCACTGACTGAAGCCCAGAGAACTCGCTGGCTTGAAGAAAAAGAAGCGATTGAAAGCTTTACCGCTGGCCTTTCAAAGGTTCGTCGCCTGCTCGCACACCTGCCAACGTACATGATCTTTGATGACCATGATGTGACTGACGACTGGAACCTGACTGTTGGCTGGGAACAGGCAGCTTATTCGCACCCTTTCTCCCGCATAATTATTGGAAACGGTCTGCTGGCTTACTGGTTGTGCCAGGGGTGGGGGAACGCCCCGGAAAACTTCCCAGATAATTGGGAGCAGATGGCGGACAGTATCTATTCGGAAGGGCAGGATGGCTTTGCATCTTCTTCCCATCACCAGCAGTTTATCGATACGCTTTACCAGTTTAACCACTGGCACTACGAGGTAGAAACCTCACCCAAAATACTGGTACTGGACACCCGGACCCAACGCTGGCAATCGGAATCCCGGATGAACAAGCCATCTGGCCTGATGGACTGGGAATCCCTGATGGCGTTCCAGCAAGCGACCCTCGGTGAGCAAGCGGTCATTGTCGTTTCGGCTACCCCAATGTTCGGGGTAAAGTTTATTGAAGCGATTCAACGGGTTTTCACCTGGTTTGGCTTGCCCCTGATGGTGGATGCCGAAAACTGGATGGCCCATCCGGGCTCAGCAAATACCCTGCTGAGTATCTTTACCCACACCAAGACACCAACCAATTTCGTTGTGTTGTCTGGGGACGTGCACTATTCGTTCGCCTACGATATCCGTTTACGATTCCGGCGTAATAGCCCACACATTTACCAGATTTGCTGCAGTGGGATTAAAAACACCTTCCCGGAAAAACTGCTGCGGGTTTGTGAGCTGGCAGACCGGGTGCTGTATGCACCGTATTCACCGTTGAACCTGTTTACCAAACGTAAGCGGATGAAAGTCCTGAAACGCGACCCTGACTTACCGGGAGGTAACCGGCTGGTAAACTCGACAGCAATCGGCGAAGTGCGGATAGGGGAGGATGGCGTGCCTACGGAAATCTCATTGCTGACCGGTGAGGGTAAACAGGTACATTTTCCGCCGCCGAAGGATGACTAGTCCCATTGTAAGCAGCTTGGAGCAGGGAAGCAGGATGATTAATATAAAAAACCGGAAAGATACTGCAAAAGTTCGCCGCATCGCCCTGGCTGCACAGGGGCTACTGCATAGAAAGCCCTTTGGCGCCGGTCTTTCCGGCGTCCGTGCTGCAATTAACCATTTGGGGTACGTGCAAATTGACACTATCTCTGTGGTTGAACGGGCTCACCACCATGTACTGTATTGCCGGGTTCCCAATTTCAACAACCTGATGATCAACCGACTGTTGCAGGACGGGGAGATATTTGAGTATTGGGCGCATGCGGCAGCTTTCCTGCCCATCACCGATTTCCGCTTTTCTTTGCCTTACAAGCACGCTATTAAAAACGGGCAAGTGCACTGGTACAGAAACTGCGACAGAAAATTGATGTCAGAACTATTGGCGAGGATCCGTTCAGACGGTGCACTCCGTTCCAGGGATTTGGAAAAACATACGAATAAAAGTTCAGGCTGGTGGGACTGGAAACCGGCGAAGAAAGCACTTGAGCAATTGTATATGGAAGGCGATTTGATGGTAAGTGATCGTGCGGGGTTCCAGAAGAGCTACGATCTTACTGAAAGGGTCTTGCCCAGCGGTGTAGACCTTAAAATGCCAAACAATGAAGAGTTTGCTCAACACCTTGTAGAGCAACAGTTACGCTGTCATGGCGTTGTCTCACTCAAGGGGATGACTTACCTTCGCCGAAACACCGGCTTGCGCAAAGCGGTGAAAATATTTGTGGATGAGAAGCTAAAACAAAAAGAGTTGGAGGAAGTGCGGCTTCAAAGTGGCGAAAGCTATTTAATGTTAGCGGGGGTATTCGAGCAACCTTCACCCCGTGTGTCTGACCGTCTGGTCATCCTTTCCCCGTTTGACAACAGCGTTATTCAACGTGAACGATTGAAATCCCTGTTCGAATTTGATTACCAGATAGAGTGCTATGTACCTGAAGCTAAGCGTAAATATGGGTACTTCTGCCTTCCTTTACTTTACCGTGATGAATTTATTGGGAGAATGGATTGCAAAGCACACCGGAAAACACGTCACTTGGAAATTAAAAACCTATATTTGGAACCCCATCGTTTTGACAGCGATGCACTTATGTCTGCGTTCGTTACGGAGATTAAGCGATTCTGCCAGTTTCAGCAGTGCGATTCCGTATCACTTTATAAAGCCTGGCCCCAACACCTGACAGAACCTTTTCAGGCTCATTTGAAAGCATTGGATTAAAAGAGCAAAGCCTGTTGCAGATAGAGCAACAGGCCGTTTGTCTTGGTGACTTAAAGGCAACTGTAGCGCTGTTTACCATTAAGCTTACGGTTAAGGATCATGCTGCTGAACTGTCTGTCCTGCATTTGTTGGCAAAATGCTGTCCGCTCATCTTCAGTATCGAGTTTCCGGAATGGATACTCGACATGGAGTACTGCTTTGCCCTGCTCAATAAAGGGACTGAGTTTGTCGCATTCGTTGTAGCGGAAGCAGGATTCATTCACTGCCAAATCATAATAGTTCACCAGGTCAGTAACCTGGCCGACCGAATTCTTAAGCGCCACCGCCAGCCCACGTTCATGTGCCTCGTTTGCCATCCATCTGTTGAAATCTATTTGAGCCTGATAGGTTAACGGAAAGCCAGAGGGGTTTGAGTAGGCATCAACGTTGTCAGGCTCCACACCATCACATCCTTTGGATACCGCCAAATCAAGCCGCTTTTCGAGGACAGGTCGGATGCCCTGATTGCGTATGTCCAGCCAACGCTCCCCTTCCCAGTCGGCCAATGGGTTGCCCAATGCGGTTAACGGGAATTGGGAAGCATCTGATCGCCAATCTTCATATGTTCCGGCTGAAAAATAACAGATAACGCGCTTGCCGCTTTGTTGGAGGGATTGAATGGTGGCTTGGGAAGTATCAAAAAGGTCGATGTCATAAAGATCGACTGCATAGTCAACATCAAGGCTGCCCTGTAACTGCCACTGCCATGTTGCCATAACAGGAGGCCGGTACCAGTCTCCGTCCTGAATGGGCGGCGGCACTTCGGCAAGCATTGGCGGAATGCTTTCAGGTTGGTTGGTTTCCGGTTGTTTGGGGGCAGTATTTGGTGTCTGTGCAGGGGCCTGTGCATTTACTGCACTATGGCAACCGGCAAGGGTAATAACGAGCCCAAGGCAAGTGGCTTTTAAAAGGTTCATACAACTCAACTGACGCAATAATGCCGGGTTTGTCAAATACCCTAAAACCCGGCGGGATTTGTTTATAGGGCGAAAACTATGTCGCCCTACCGTCATAGCAGTGCCTTCAGTGCCGCTCTCACAAATCCTTTATGGCTGGCCAGTGCTTCCCGTGCTGTATCGGGACTGCAATCGGCGAGTATTGTAAGGATTGCTGTCTTACAGTGAAGCCCCGTGGAAGTTAAAGCGTTCAAGGCTTGATCTTCATCACATCCTGTTGCGTCCATCACAATACGTATTTGGCGCTCGCGCAGTTTGGCATTGGTTGCTTCTACATCCACCATAAGGTTGCCATACACCTTCCCACTGCGAATCATTGCGGCAGTTGTAAGCATATTGAGTATGAGTTTCTGAGCCGTACCGGCTTTCATCCGGGACGACCCGGTTACGACTTCCGGGCCGACGACAGCGATCATGGGAAAGTCCGCCATTTCAGCCATTGCACACCCAGCGTTACAGCAAACCGCGCCGACTTTGGCCCCTTTCGATTTTGCATATTCCATCGCACCAAGTACGTACGGGGTTCTGCCACTTGCGGCGATGCCGACAATCACATCATCTTTATTCACGCCAAGTGTTTTAAGATCTTCGGTACCGGCGGACGGATTGTCTTCAGCATTCTCAACAGCACTGAAAACTGCCTGTTTGCCTCCGGCGATGACACCAACTACCTGTTCTGGCGCGGTGCCGTATGTTGGTGGACACTCACTTGCATCCAGAACCCCCAATCGGCCGGAGGTTCCTGCACCGACGTAAATGAGCCTTCCACCGGAGGCAAAGCTTTTTGTAATGGCATCTACACAATCAGCAATGTGCGGAATGCTCTTCGCAACAGATTGAGCAACCCGTGCATCTTCTTGATTAATGATGGAGAGAATGGAGCGTGTGTCCAACGTGTCAATGTGAGAGCTTGACGGATTGCGGCTTTCGGTAACCAAGGCGGCTAAATTTTCTTTCATGGTGGGTCTGCATAAAAAATTCTGTTTCAATAATACGTTGAGACGGCAGTCCGCTCCAGTTTTGTAATTTTTGTTTTGCGGTTAACGGATAGTGTGAGAAGAATTATCGGTGTTGTTTCTCGCAACGCCTGGCCTGATTCCGTTTTACTTTGGCGATGGACTTTTGTCACAAATATTCAGTCACAATAAGACATTAATATCATATTTCATGCCGTGGTACCCAGTGCTGCTAAGCTAAAGAAAAGTGTTGGGATTTCTGGAGTATTGGCCTGAATGCACAAAGAAAAACCTGTCGTCCTGGTTGTAGATGATGCATCAGACAACATTGCCATCGTAAAGAGTATTCTTTGTGATACCTACAGGGTAAAAGCGGCGTTGAGTGGAGATGTCGCGCTGAAAATTGCCCGTTCTTGTAAAAAGCCGGATATTATCCTGTTGGATATCATGATGCCGGTAATGGATGGTTATGACGTCTGCAAGGCACTTAAAGCATCGCCGGAAACCAACCATATTCCTGTGATTTTTCTTACCGCCAAATCGGGGCAGGATGAAGAAAGGAAAGGGCTTGAGTTGGGGGCTGTTGACTACATTTCGAAACCTTTCAGCTCTTCCATTGTGAAGGCCAGGGTAGACAGCCACTTAGCTTTATATGACCAGACGCGTCAGTTGGAAAAAATGGTGGATGAGCGCACGTCAGAGATGAATGACAACTTCCTCCAGATGGTTCATATCCTAGCCAGGGTCTCGAGTTTTAAGGATGACGTCTCAAACCTCCATGTCATGCGCGTTGGTTGGTACGCCAGTCTGATTGCAGAGCAAATGGGGGAACAAAAAGAGTTTTGTGAATGTATTTTCAGTGCGGCATCACTGCATGATATTGGAAAGGTTGGGATACCGGATTCAATATTGCAGAAACAAGGAAAGCTCAGTGATGAAGAGATGCTTCAGATGCAGCGCCATGTGGATATAGGGTTGGAGATTATAGGTAATTTCTCTTCCATGCTTTTCAATATGGCAAGGGAGATCATCATGTATCACCACGAGCGATGGGATGGCTCAGGCTACCCGGTAGGGCTGGAGGCGGAAGAAATCCCTGTTTCTGCCCGGATTGTTGGTGTTGCGGATGTGTTTGATGCGATAACCTCTTCTCGCTACAACGATTCCTTGTATGAAATTGAAGAGGCATTGGAATACTTAAAAGCCCGTTCAGGTACCAAATTTGACCCTGGGGTGGTGGATGCCCTAAGTCAGGTCCTGCCGAAAATTCACGATGTGAACCTTCAGTTTAACGGTTAAATCCGTACTGTTTGCTCTGACGATTTAGTGGCTCTGAATCAAGAAATAGCAACGCAAAATCAGAGCCATACAGCCTGTCAGTTAACGCTGAAAGAAGCTACAAACCCCGGGGGCGCGAGACTTCCATCCAGGTTGGCATCGCGGATAGTGTCAGCGGTGAGCAGCTCAATCTTGGCGCTGATATGTTTTGGCGTTCCCGGTATTTTTTCAAGGAGCCGGACTGCCAAATCGACAGCCAGTTGTGCCTGATAGCCAGGATTGTCGGTTGGCGAGGCTTGTACATAGCCTCGTAGCATTGCGCGGTATACCCCCGGAGAAAAATAGTAAGAAATGATTCCAGGATAAGGGCTTTTCAGTTTACGCACTTCTTTCAGGGCAGCCTCAACAGCGACAGCATTACCAACGATAAAATCGATTTTTGGGTTTCCGCTCAGCCCTTCTTTTATCAGGTTGTACTGGGTATAAAAACCAGTGTCTCCCCATAGCGTGCTGGAAATATTAATGGGAAAAGGAGCTACCGCTTCCTTGAAGGCTCGGTCACCGGCCTGGCTCCAGCCTGCATCTTTGGGTCCCGGTAACCAGAGCAAACTCATTGTCTTACCCGTGTTCATTTGAGTAACGTAATTTGCTGCGTTGCGCGCCATTTGAGAAAAATCAGCGGCAACCCTGGCTGAAAGCGACGGTGAATCAATGCCGTTAATCAGGTCTATGACCGGTTTTCCTGCTTTGCGGTACGCTTCGAATATATCGTTAAGGTCAGTAGTAGATACGGCTGAAACAATCAGTGCATCTACATCTTTGCGCAGGCAGTCCTGAAGTTGTTGCCGTTGCCGTGCGAGTTTGTCGTAGCCTCCGGCAGAAAAAATTTCAATTTTAAGCTTCAGGTTTGAAGCCCGTTGAACCAAACCATAATTTACTGCAAGCCAGTAAGCATCTTTTAAGTGAGGAATGCTCGCACAAATGCGCCACTTCTTCGCTGTTTTTTTAAGGAAAATATAATCAGACGTTTGTGCCTGCTTAGCGTTTTCGAACGGGGGATCCCAGACATCGATTTCAATTTTTTCAATAGGCTCTGGGTGAGAGTGGGCTAAAACATGCTTTGCCGGATAAAAAACCAGAACAAAAGCCAAAAATGCAATTGTGCGCATGACAGTCCTTTTCATATGAAACCGCTGTCATTAATTATGGTACATGACCTGACTTTTGGGTGAATTTACATTCGGTTAATTTTTGTTAACTACTGGGTTGAAACGGCACTTGGCCGTCGTGCATTCTGCTACGCTTGGAGTAGTAAACAGTTATCAGGAGTCTTATAAATGGCAGGCAGCAAAGGATTGGTCCGCTTTTTATTTGTATTATTGGCGGGTTGCCTGGCAAGTTTTTCCATCTCTTCATATCTGGAAAAAAGAGCGGAAGTAAACTGGAAAAATACATCTTCCCAGCAAATCGTTCTTATATCGCTGGAGTGGTTACGGTGGCTGGAAGGCAGTTATGCAACGCTTTCCGGTCTCGCTGCTTTGGTAGGGACGAACGAAAATGTTTCTGAATACCAGTTTATAGACGCTATTGAAGGATTGGAGTCCCGATCTAAGTTCCATTTTCTCTCTTCTACAGCTATTTACCTCCGCAACGGAAGCAAGTGGAAACTTCAGCACATTACTTCTTTTGGGAGTGAACCTGAACAAGGTGTCCCGGCAGACCCGGTGCTTTCAGAAGCGCTTTCAGAAGCCTCCCTTCTTGCCAATGACTGGATAATGTCACCGGCAATCGATGGGGAAAAAAGCTACCTTGCGCTGGCATTGCCCTCCAATCCCAATATTGCAATTGTTGGTGAAATTGAACTGGTCAACATGTTGAAGAGTTTGATCTTCTTTATGCAATCTGACGGGTTGGGGGTAGGGATATCAATAAAGCCAAACTATCTGGACTCCAATCTGCTTACTGAGCTTAATCCCATATCGCTAGAAGACCCTGTGGAGTTTACCGTTAATGAGAAAATGCGGGTTGGCTATGCAGATGTTGAACTCCGTTGGCAGATTTCGAAACGCTTCAATGGAGGACCGGATTACTCTCTTTCCACCGTCACCTTGGCTGGTGGCATTGCGTTCAGTTTCCTGCTTGCTCTTGTATTTTCGATGCTTATTGGTACGAATGCCCGGATTCTGGAACGTGTGAAAATTGCCACCCGGGAATTGCGCCAGAGTAAGCAGCTATTTCAGGATTTCCTTGATAATTCACCGGCTGTCGCGTTTATAAAAGACAAGAGTGGGCGATACCTGCTGGTGAGCAAGAGCTTCGAAACGACATTAAACCTGCGAAAAGAAGATGTTCTCGGTAAAGTTGATACCTCTCTTGGCAGTACCAACCATTTGTTGGAACAACTCAGCCTTAGCGACAAGGAGTTGTTTGCGAAGGAAAAACCGTTGGTGGTGGAAGAGTCTGTAATGACGGCAGACGGACAGCTCCGAAGTTTCCTGACCCATAAATTCCCTATCCGTGATGAAAAAAACCAGATTTATGCCCTGGGCGGAGTGTCCAGTGATATTACGGCACAGAAACAGCAGGAAATCATTCTTGCCAACATCTTTACCAATGCATCTGAAGGTCTGGGGCTGATTGATGAAAACGGCTTTATTGAGGTTAATCCCAAGCTGGTTTCCTTGTTTGGCTTTGAAAATGCCTCTGAGTTGATTGGACGGCGCCTGGATGATGCCAGTCTGTCATTTGACAACATCGAACCCAGTCGGGACAGCGTTACCATGATCCGGGCTAACATCACCAAAGCCCGGTACTCAGGGTTGCCGACTCGGTTTAATGTTGATCTGACACGTACTGATGCCCACTGGATTGCGGAGGTGACGCTGGCCCCGATAGAGGTGGAAGGACGGAGCGCCTTCGTCTGCATGATGCGGGATGTTACCGAAGTCACTAAATACCAGGAACAACTGCGGCGTTCGCAACAGCAACTCAAGTCCCTGTTCACCGCATTGCCTGTTGGCGTGATGATGGTTTCCCGGGCGGGTCTTATCCTTCAGGGGAACCGGATCGCCCGGGACATCCTCCGAATTCGTGCTGACGGTACTGAATCACTCCAGGAAAGGTTACAGATTTGGCGGGCATACAACCCGGATGGATCCTCCATGGCAGTGGAAAACCACCCTATTTTCCGTGCATTGCATAAAGGCGAAACGATCCTCAATGCTGAAATCGGGATCCGCAGGCCTGACGGAGAAACGATCTGGCTGAGTACATCACTTTCCCCCTTGACGCCGGATGGTGATGTTGCCGTTGCCCTTGAAGATATCACCCAGGTGAAAAAGGCGGAGCGTGAACTGGCCCAAAGCCAGCGGCTGTTTAAAGAGTTCCTGGATAACATGCCGTCCCTAACCTACATCAAGGATCCAGAAGGGCGTTATAAACTGGTTAACCGTACCTGGTGTGCGCTTACCGGCATTGATGAGTCCCAGGCAATCGGGACACAGGATGCGGTCCTGTTTGGTTTTGATATTTCGGAAAAAACCGGCCTGACAGACAACCAGGCAATGATGGGGATACAGCCCCTGGTCTATGAGGATAGCTTTGCGCTGGGGGACGGAGATATCCGGGATTATGTCCAGCACAAATTCCCTATCCGGGATTCCAATGGCAACCTGATGGCCATGGGGGGAGTTGCTGTTGATGTCACATCAATGAAAGAGACCCAGCAGGCCTTAAAACTCAGTGAAGAGCGCCTGAACCTTGCGATGTTCTGCTCCAATGCGGGAATGTGGGACTGGCATACCGATACCAACGAGCTGGTAACAAACGACATATGGGCTTCGATGCTCGGTTACACCATTGCAGAGTTGGATGAAAGGTATCCCAAAACCGTGGAACGTTGGCAGCGTCTTGTCCACCCGGATGATATTGAAAATGCCCGTGAGTCACTGACTGATCACATGCAGGGAAATGTAGAGTCATTCCAGGCTGAGTTCCGAATGCTGACCAAGTCCGGGAGTTGGAAATGGATAATGAGCACGGGCAAGGCAATAGAATGGGATGTCGATGGCCGTGCCGTGCGTCTTCTTGGTATCCATCTTGATATCGATGGAATGAAGCAGATGCAGGCAGAACTCGAAGAGGCGCGTGATGTGGCCGAAAAGGCAACCCAGGCGAAATCGGCCTTCCTTGCGAATATGAGCCATGAAATCCGTACCCCGATGAACGCGATTCTGGGAATGAGCCACCTTGCGTTGCAAACGGAACTCAACAGCCAACAACAGAGCTATATCAGCAAACTGAACAGCAGCGCGGAGCTATTGCTCGGTGTTATCAATGACATTCTGGATTTCTCAAAAATCGAAGCTGGTAAGCTGGATATGGAATATACCCAGTTCCAGTTACAGGATGTCCTTGAGCACTTTGTTGGCCTGATAGGCATGCGGGCGCGGGAAAAGCACCTCGAACTGCTGCTGGATATGGATATAGGAATGCCGGGCACCCTTAAAGGGGATCCGTTGCGCCTCGGGCAGGTACTGATTAATTTGGGTAACAATGCCGTCAAGTTTACCAACGAAGGTGAAGTACTGGTTTGTGTCCGGGTGGAGAAAAGTGACGATCACACCGTTGAGCTGCACTTCATCGTCAAGGATACCGGAATTGGCCTGAGTGAAGATGCCAAGGCAAGGTTATTCAGTTCCTTTGAACAGGCAGATTCATCCACGACACGCAAATATGGAGGCACAGGACTGGGACTGGCGATCTGCGCCAAACTGGTTGGGATGATGAATGGGGAAATCTGGGTTGAAAGCGAAGAGGGGAAAGGCTCTAGTTTCCACTTTACGGCCAGGTTTGGCACCGCAGAAAACGTAACCAGCCTGTTCGGCGGGCAGTTGAATTCCAGGGAACCCTACAAAGTACTGGTCGTGGATGACAACAATACCGCCCAGGATGTAATTCGGAAAATATTCTCTGCACTTGGCTGCGATGTGGGCGGGGTACTTAGCGGAGAAGATGCTCTGTCCCAGATGAGTACAGCAATATCCAGTCAATCGCCTTACCAGCTGGTGCTGCTGGACTGGGATATGCCGGGTAAAAATGGGTTGGAAACCCTTAAAGATATTCACGACCGGTTTACCGGCAGGCATGTCCCAGAGGTGGTAATGACTACGGCATTTGATACCGGAGATTTGCTTAAACAACTCAGGGATGCCGGTTTCCATTCTACCCGCGTTATGGCGAAACCGATCACGCCATGCGGCATTGGTCGCTTGCTCAAGCAATTGGATGATGGATCGTTTTCAGAGCCGGTTTGTACGGAAAAATCGAAAAAAGCAGGGCGGGAAGAAGTGGATTTGTCTGGGACCACAGTCCTGTTGGTTGAAGACAACGAAATTAACCAGCAGCTTGCTTTCGAACTGCTCAAGCGAAGGAATATTAGTGTCATTCTGGCTGAGAACGGCCAAATTGCATTAAACAAACTTTCTGCCGGGCTGGTGGTTGACGGTGTACTGATGGATTGCCAGATGCCGGTGATGGATGGTTATACAGCGACCGAGAAGATTCGGGAGCTTCCAGAGTTTGAGGGCCTTCCCATACTGGCGATGACTGCCAATGTAATGGCCGGGGATCGGGAACGTGCGCTAAATTGCGGAATGAATGATTTGATTGGCAAGCCAATCGATGTAGATGAACTTTTTGGCACGCTGGGCAAGTGGCTTAAGCCAGTGGAGCATAAAGGTGTCCAGCCGGTTTTGGTGGACAATGTTACCCCTTCTTCCCTGAAGTTGGATGTATCGGGCTTGGATACAAACAGGGGATTGGAGACCGTCCAGAATGACGAGGCTTTGTACCTGGACCTGCTCAGGCGCTTTGCCAATTACCAAGAGGATTTTACCTCGCGGTTCCGTGCAGCATGGGGGCGAGGGGACAGAAAAACTGCGGAACGGGAAGCTCATACGCTAAGGGGAAATTCCGGTACCCTTGGCGCTACAGACATCTTCCTGCTGGCAGGAGATCTCGAAGTTGCGATAAGGGAGCGTGCTGATGAAAAGGTACCGGAACTTTCAGAGCTGGTGTGTGGCAAACTGGCAGCTATGCTCGCAGATTTAAAACCGTTGTTGGAAGAGGACAGGCGGCCTGCCGGTCCATCCGGTATTTTGAGCAACCGGGAGCTGGGGGAAGCGTTGGACAAGCTTTCGTCGTTGCTGGATGATTTCGACAGCGAGGCGCTGACGGCTATGTCAGCACTGATGGCGCAGGTTGACCGGGATACTGCTGCCAGGTTGGCACCGTTGTCCGAGGCGATCAATGAGTTTGATTTTGAACTGGCAGCGTCACTGTTGGAAGAGCACAGAAAAGTCGGGTGAGGCTGGCTTCTTGATAGTTTTATCGACTGCCCCGATCGGTCTGAGGGAAATTCCCCTGCATCGGGACTGAGCGGAGGATTGGTATGATGGAAACAATTAATGTTAACGGACACACCCTTCACCATGATCAGGAGGGTCGGAGTCTGTATATAGATGTCGAAGAGGGTTACCAGGCCAAGGTGACTTACCGACAGGACGGCAAGACCTGGCATTTGGTGCACTCTGAAGTTCCGCCAGCATTGCGTGGTAAAGGTGTCGGTGCAGTCATGATGGAAGCCACTCTGGGTTTCATGAGGGAAAGAGGCCTAATGGCAGTGCCTGTATGCAGTTACATTGTGCATTATATGGATAAGCACCCTGAGTGGGATGATCTTCGTGGCTGATTGAAAATGTGTTTTCAGTGGGTAGTCATAACTGCCATCTATGTCTCATTAGTGGGTTGATGGTTGGGTGAATGATCGGATAAGCTCAAAGCGAGATGTTACGCAGAGGTTAAAATTCATGTGTACCATATTCGCAGGGCAGGATCCCGGCAACTATGAGATGTTATCCCGCTCCGTCCGTCTGGGGGGACACTCAACCAGTGTAAGGCTTGAGAAAAAGTTCTGGCAGATAATTGACCATATCGCCAGCTCACAGGGTATGAATACAGGAAAGTTTCTAACAACCCTTTACGATGAAGCGTTAGATATTAATGGTGATGTCAGCAACTTTGCCTCATTGCTTCGGTGCAGTTGTATTCTTTACCTCAGCGAGCCCCACGGGGTTCTCAACCTTGCCAATGCTGAACTTCGAGAGAAAGAAGCGCTTAATAAAAAAGCCAGTTAATACTGAAATGGGAAAATAACAAAAATTTCACATGCGGTAGCATGATACCACCCCAGAGCATAGGCCTCCCGTTATAGTGGATTCACTCAATAACGAACGGAGGCGCTTATGACCAAGCTCATCCATTCAATGATCCGGGTATTGGATCCGGATATATCCATCGATTTCTACAAGACGGCTCTTGATCTTGATGTTGCCGAGCGATTCGATTTTGACGGGTTTTCCCTGATATACCTTCGAAATCGTGAGAATGACTTCGAGTTGGAGCTGACACACAACCACGACCAGGAAGAACCGTACACTCACGGTTCGGGTTATGGGCACCTTGCTGTATGTGTGGATGATCTTGCAGATGTTCACCGGAAATTAAACCGCGCAAACCTGAACCCGACCGACATGAAAGCCATGTCTTATAAGGGACAGGCAATGGCAAAGTTCTTTTTCCTGACTGATCCTGATGGATACAAAATTGAGTTCCTTGAGCGGTTTGGACGCTTCCAATAGAAGAAGCGCCACGCCACCAGAAAGCAGGACACTGGAAAGCGAGGAATGAAAGATGACAAACTCTACGTACTCACGAAGAACCATCCTGAAAATGGGAATGCTCACAGCTACTGCAGCTTATGCCTATGCGGTGGCTGGTATCTCCCTGTCCGGTAAAACCTGGGCGCTGACGGTCAATACCCTCGACAGCGACACAGCCAATGGGCTGCTTCAGGTTTGCCGAAGTATTTACCCCCATCCAAAACTGGATGATTTGTTTTATGCCGCCAGTGTGGAAAGTATCGATGCACAGGCTGCACAGAACCCGGAACTTAACGCCGCCATTACAAAGGGAATCGCCGCATTACAGGCGTCGGCTGGTGGTGCTTGGGATAAAGCCAGTTCACAAAAGCAGGTTGCATTACTGCAAGGTGTGGAATCGGACGCATTTTTCCAGGCGATCCGTGGAAATATGGTTGTTTCGTTCTATGACAACCCAGCCATCTGGTCAGAGTTTGGCTATGAAGGGCCCTCCTTTGAAAAGGGAGGCTACATCAACCGAGGTTTTGATGATATCGAATGGTTGCCGGTTTCTGATAAGGGGTAATGAGCATGGCGAAGCAATTTGATCTTTCCGACAGCAATGTGGTGGTAGTTATTGGCTCCGGTGCCGGCGGCGGCACCCTGAGCAATGAACTGGCGCAGAAAGGGGTAGATGTTGTCTGCCTTGAAGCCGGTTCCCGCCTTGATTACCAGAAGGATTTTGAGAACAACGAATGGAAGATGTTCGGTAAAGAGGCCTGGCTTGATCCCCGGACGACATCTGGCTCTTGGGAGGTGGCAAGGGATTTCCCCGGCCTGCCTGCCTGGATATGTAAAACTGTTGGTGGTTCAACCCTTCACTGGGCCGGAGCCAGCCTTCGCTTCCAGGATCATGAGTTCCGGGCGCGGTCTGAGTACGGCGAAGTAAAAGATGCCACGTTGCTTGACTGGCCAATCACCCTTGCTGACCTTGAACCTTATTACGACAAGGCAGAGGACAAGATGGGTGTCACCCGGACCCATGATATTCCGGGTCTGCCGGGTAACAACAACTTCAAAGTGTTACAAGCCGGGGCGACCAAACTGGGGTACAAGAAAGTGCATACCGGGCGGATGGCAATAAACTCACAACCCCGGGATGGACGGGCAGCCTGTCAGCAATTGGGTTTTTGCTTCCAGGGGTGCCGTATGGGTGCCAAGTGGTCAACGCTGTATACGGAGATCCCCAAAGCCGAGGCAACCGGGCACTTCGAACTTCGCCCCGGCAGCCACGTACTGAAAATCACCCACAATGCAGCCGGTAAAGTTGACGGCGTGCTTTATGTCGATGCTGACGGAAACGAAAAGCACCAGAAGGCGAGGGTAGTATGTCTGGCTGGTAACTCTATCGAAAGCCCACGCATTTTACTGAACTCTGCATCAAACATGTTCCCGGATGGACTGGCGAACAGTTCCGGCCAGGTCGGGCGCAATTATATGCGCCATGTCACCGGCTCAGTTTACGCTGAATTCGAAAATCCGGTGAACATGTACCGGGGAACCACCATGGCCGGGATAATCATGGATGAAGCCCGGCACGATCCGTCCCGTGGTTTCGTGGGAGGCTATGAGATGGAAACGCTGTCGCTTGGCCTGCCGTTTATGGCGGCATTCCTTCGCCCTGGTGCCTGGGGGCAGGACTTTGCCAAAGACATGGAAGGTTATGAGCGCATGGCGGGTATGTGGATCGTGGGTGAGGACATGCCAAGAGCATCGAACCGGATAACACTGAACAGTGATGTGAAAGACAAGTTTGGCTTACCGGTTCCTAATGTTCACTATGATGACCACCCCAATGATGTAGCAATGCGAAACCATGCTTACCAGCAAGGCAGTGCGGTTTACGATGCAGTTGGTGCAACCAAAATTCACACTGTCGTACCGTATCCGTCCACCCATAACCTTGGTACCAACAGAATGAGTGCGAAAGCGCAGGATGGTGTGGTGAACCAGTGGGGGCAATCCCATGACATCGACAACCTGTTTGTGTCAGATGGAAGTGTGTTTACCACAGGTGCCGCTGAAAACCCGACGCTGACGATAGTTGCTTTGGCTATCCGGCAGGCGGATTACATAGCCGAGTCATTAAGTAAACAGGCAATCTAGCATGCTAATCCCGGTTTCGGCCGGGTTTTTTATGTTCGCTTTCTGTACTGCTGAAAAGTGATGAACGTCACACAATTTTTGCCTTCAGAATCAAACTAGGAAATTTTCCTAGTTTTCCTAGTCCATGCTCTCAAGCCAGCTGCCCCTTCCCTTCATAGAATGCATGCCATCGCGGAGAGACAACCTCCGGCTCGTTTTCGCTGCTTGCCTGAATACTCAGGAGGGCAGTGTTTCCCGTTTCTCTGATTCTGGGGATTGCCGTTTCCGCTCCGAAATCTGAATTATCAAAAGGAAACACCATGCTGAACTTTCTGAATCAGGTCAGAAAGCCAACGCTTGACCTGCCGGTTGAAGAGCGTCGCAAGATGTGGTTCAAGCCATTTATGCAATCATACCTGGTTGTATTTATCGGCTACATGACCATGTATCTGATCCGTAAGAACTTTAACGTTGCCCAGAACGACATGATTGATACCTACGGCCTGTCCATGACAGATCTGGGTCTTATCGGTCTTGGCTTCTCTATCACTTATGGTATTGGTAAGACTGTCGTGTCTTACTTTGCTGATGGAAAGAACACCAAACAGTTCCTGCCATTTATGCTGATCCTCTCAGCGCTTTGTATGCTGGGCTTCAGTGCATCTATGGGTGCGGGCGGTGCAAGCCTGTACATGATGATTGCTTTCTACGGCCTGAGCGGTTTCTTCCAGAGTACCGGTGGCCCTTCAAGTTATTCCACCATCACCAAGTGGACCCCACGTTCACGCCGCGGTACTTACCTGGGTATGTGGAACCTGTCTCACAACGTAGGTGGTGCAGGTGCTGCGGGTGTCGCTCTGTTCGGTGCAGACTACCTCTTCGACGGCCACGTTGTGGGCATGTTCGTGTTCCCTTCAATTATCGCGCTGATTGTGGGCTTCATCGGCCTGCGTTACGGCAGTGACTCCCCTGAAGCTTATGGCCTGGGTACGGCAGAAGAGCTGTTCGGCGAAGAAGCCAGTGAAGAGGACCGCGGTGCGGAAGAAAACGAAATGACCAAACGTGAGATTTTCGTTGAATACGTACTGAAGAACAAAGTTATCTGGCTGCTGTGTTTTGCCAACATCTTCCTGTACATCGTACGTATCGGTATTGATCAGTGGTCAACCGTGTATGCCTATAAAGAGCTGAACCTGTCAAAAGATGTAGCAATCTCAGGCTTCACCCTGTTCGAAGTGGGTGCCCTGACCGGTACTCTGCTGTGGGGTTGGCTGTCTGACCTTGTGAACGGCCGCCGCTCTTTGGTTGCCTGTGTTGCCCTTATTGGTATCGTGTTTGCACTGGGTGCGTACCAACACGCAACTAACGAATATGTGTTCCTGGGTTCACTGTTCGTACTGGGCTTCCTTGTATTTGGCCCTCAACTGCTTATCGGTGTTGCAGCTACCGGCTTCGTACCTAAGAAAGCCATCAGTGTGGCAGACGGTATCAAAGGTACCTTCGCTTACCTGATTGGTGACAGTTTCGCCAAACTGGGTCTGGGTATGATTGCCGACGGTACACCTATCTTTGGCCTGACCGGCTGGGCAGGTACCTTCGCAGCACTGGATATTTCTGCTGTAGTTTGTGCCGGCCTGCTGTTCCTGGTTGCCATTGCAGAAGAGCGCAAGATCCGCCACAACAAGCGCCTGAAAGCACAAGCTGCTTAATCAGCGAAACCGAACGCAATGTGAAACGGCTCTTAGTGAGCCGTTTTTTTGTGTTTGTAATATATCCACTACTTGGTTCACAACCCTAATTTTAAGGTCACTCTTAATCAAACAGGCGTGAATCAAATGAGGAAACATTTCTCTAAACAATGTCTGAGCAAAATGGTAAATTGCACGAAAAATCAGATGATTTGATGCCGGTTGGGCGCTGTAAACCAGCGGCGGTAGCCTGCCAATTTATCGGTGTCTAAGCCTCGATAGCGGGCTTATCACCCCGTTTGCTCCCTGTTGTAAGACGTGCGTGTAGATTTGAGTGGTTTTCACATCTGAATGTCCCAGTTGTTCCTGTACTGTTCTTATATCAACTCCAGCCTCCAGTAAATGTGTTGCAAATGAATGCCTGAGTGTATGACAGGAAACGTGTTTAGTAATACAAGCTCTGGACGCGCCCCTCTGAATAGCACGCCTTAGTGTTGCAGCATCAATATGGTGCCGACGAATACAGCCATTTGCAGGATCTTTGGACAATACGTTTGATGGGAAAAGGAAATGCCACCCAAGCTCTCTAGGTGCTACCGGATACTTTCGAGATAGCGCATCGGGAAGCCAAACTCCCGCATAGTCTCCATTTGTAAGGTCTTGTTTATGATAGGACTCCACGACCGAGATTTGCTGCTGTAGAGCCGGTACGAGTTCTTTAGCGAGTGTCACCCGGCGGTGTTTTCCACCCTTGCCGTTCCATATTGTCAGAGAAAAATAGTCGAAGTCGATATCCTGAACCCGAAGCCTCAGCAATTCAGCCACCCGCAATCCACTGCCATACAGAATCTGTGTTTGTAGTTTGTATCTGGGTTCCATCGCCAGCAGTAAATCGCTTACCTCCTGACGGGTTAGTACAACCGGAAGTTTTTTATGATCTCTTGGATTTATTGAATTTAAGATCCAGACTCAAGGGAGAGCGAACTATTTAGCGATACAAGAAACTCAACGCATTCAATGCTGTTGCCTGACTTTTTACCGCAAGTGATCTTTCGTTAGCCAGATATGTTAAAAACGCCTCAACCTCTTTATCACCCATATCCGATGGGTGGCGTTTTCCGCTGTAGATGATAAAGAACTTAATCCAATAAAGGTACACGTCGACCGTCCGCTTTACATAGCGTCGGGTGTACATGAATTCCCGGATGTATTCCAGATAAGGTGAGGACATAGCGATAACCACTGTTTTTATATACAGATATTATCGTATAGTAATTTTTGGGGAGACTATCAGGCGTATGCACGAAAACGTGAAATCACTCCGAAGGTGAATGTAATTATCTTTATGATAAATAAGCATAAATACGACATTGGTGTTACAATGTCACGAAACTATACGACAAAACGAAGGTAGAAAATCGTGCGTGACGCCTTCTATTAAATTGTTATAACACAGGAGACAACTTTGGAATTTCCAGCATTCAGGGAAATCAATTTTGGTACAGCAAATGAGTTATGGGATGCGTTGAGCCCAACTAAGTCATTTTTTAGTGCACCATGCAATTTGATATACCGTGGCCAAGCTGATGCATCCTGGTCTCTAGTTCCGTCATTGTTACGCAACGAAAATGATAACCCGCTACTAAGGTTTATGGGCAATAGAAGTAAAGCTGACGAGCAGGTATTCACGGAAGTGCGGTTACTAGAAATTTTTGCAGAGTACTGTGACAACATTGGAGTACGAGTCCCTAATGATTCTATGCAATTTCGTCAGGATACACTGAGCTCGGAAGTCCAAGACAAGTATTATATAGACCCGCAATCTTGGCCAAACCCTGCATTATTAGAGTTAATGGCACTCGCTCAACATCATGGGGTTCCAACTCGTTTACTTGATTGGACTCGACAACCGTATGTGGCAGTTTACTTCGCTGTCTCATCAGCAATGGCTAGGCACAAATGTTGGAATACTGACACTAAGCTAGCAATATGGGTTTTAAATACCGAACGTTCAGGCTCGTACCCAAACTTGAAATTAGCTCAGGTTCCTGGAAGTACCTCACATCATTTGTCAGCTCAATCAGGACTTTTCACTGTCCATCCGCATACTGGTGGGCGTAAACAGGATTTCGAGATTCACGGGCTAGAAAAAGAATTCACTCAGTTACCAGATACTCCATTACTGAAACTTACAATACCGGTATCTGAGGCGAAAAACCTATACCGTTTATGTATCAAAGCAGGCTTTAACGGTGCAACAATTTACCCTAGCGCTGATGGTGCAGGTAAGGCCGTACAAGATAGTATCAATGCTATGGCAATTGAAAGTTAGTGTTATAACAAGCGAATAAACAGGGACGTTTACTCGTGGCGCATTTTTCCATAGAAAGGCTGTGATTTAGGCGTCTAAATAAGTTTGGGTTAGTAAACGCCCGTTATTCAAAAGTTAGGTGCTCTGGGCGTTCTACAACAATTTAGGTATATAAATGGAAGCATTGAGTAACAGAGAAAAGAGTCACATCAGTGGGGAATTGTATAACCCAGATTCAGAAGGTTTGCCTGAAGATAGGCTTAAAGCAGCTAAATTGTGTCATCAAATTAGCTCGTGTTTTGAAGCTGAAGAAAAGAATGCTCTTATACAAAGCCTCTTTGGTCGTTCAGACGAAACAACCCTATTAAATGGACAGTTTTTCTGTGATTACGGCTACAACATTGAAGTTGGCAAAAACTTCTATATGAATACCAATGGTGTCATTTTAGATTGCGGTAAAGTCACTATTGGTGACTATGTAATGATAGGGCCGAATGTGACTCTATGTACGGCGGGTCACCCGCTCGACGCAGAAACACGATATACCTATGAAGAATTTGCGAAACCAATAGCAATTGCTGATAAAGTCTGGATTGGAGCCAATGTGGTAGTTTTACCTGGTGTTAGCATTGGCTACGGAGCTGTTGTTGGTGCAGGAAGCGTAGTGACTAAGGATGTACCAGAGAATACGGTTGTTGTAGGTAATCCTGCGAGAGTCGTGAAAGAAGATATTAATGCAGCTCAGGCGGAAACACGCACCTAACAAAGCATTTAAGAGTGATTCCCAACGCTTGGCATTTTTCATTCCATCGTTGGGATTTGTGTTTACGGTGGTATGGTTGGGTTTCGTGGCAGCGTTGCTCACACCTTAATGCGGCGTTAGTTCCCCAGAGGATGCAATCAATCCGTAGGAAATTTTTGTTTCTGGTGGAGTACACGCATAACTCTGATGATATCGCCCTCGACCCAGTAAGAGACAATCATCGAAATCTCAGGAATAATGAGCAATCGTCCGCGGATACCATCTCGTTGTACACCCATTAAAGGTTGTTCAAGCAAGTTTTCTACTTTTGCTTCAATGAGGTTGTCAGTTTTTTCTGCCGCATCAGGGTTGAAGTCATAGAGAAACTCGAAGATCTTTTCACGATCATTAAGAGACTCTTCTTCCCATAAAATCATTGCTTACCTCGATTTCGGATTCTGGCTTTGCGCTCTTCCATTCGAGATTTAGCAGTTTGGTGCTCAACGAAAACGGATTTTACTGAGTCAAATTTCTCAAATGCTAGGTTTACTTGTTCAGTTAGCCATGCATCGTGAGATAATGTTTTTCTTTGTTGTTCAGCGAGTTGCTCAGTAAGTTCACGGCAAGCGTCACTCAGAGTGCGACCTTGGCTCTCAGCCATCTGTTGAGCTAGGCGTTTTGTTTCTTCATCAACACGAAATTGAATTCTAGTGTCCATGATGTATTCCTTTTTTGTTGTGTGTACAAATGTTAGCACTGGGCTTTGAGATGGGCAACTAACACATATGAGCCCTTCTCCGGTCAATAAGCAATAGCATTCTTTTGGCAGCGTAAGCAGCCAATGCTTTCGAACAACAAAGCTGTCTACTTCGTTTTGTCATATCCACTATTAAGTCATTGCTTACGGCAAACACATATTGAGGGTCTCTTACTGCGGTCTTACCAAGTAACAGGGCCAGACTAGGCGTCCCCCACGACATTCATCGGTTAACCCAGGCTGGCACTATTCAAAAAGAAGGCGAATGAGAGTTCTTCCAATTATCTTCAGGTTTAGATTCTACTTTGCATTTAACCAATCGAGAGTCGGTTGTAAAGTGCTGGACGATTGGAAATTTCAGGATGTTGCCGACTTCATGGTAAATGGTCTCGGCAACTACCGCAGGGCTTCTTAAGAAACTGAGAAACAGCTTATTTTCACTATCTGTTCTCTTGGCTCGAAGAATAAATAGGACAGTATTACGGCATCCCAGAAATAAGCTATAAGAACTCATGCCCTAAGAAACTGAAGATCTTGGTGGCTGAATTGATATCAAACCCAAATGCTACCCAGAAGCTAGTGCTTTAACGAGGGTAATCTCTTGATTTTTAGTTAAACAACAGAACGCTGGCCCATAGCTCCTATCGAATCTTTTCAGACCGCTTTAGACACAACTAGTGTGTCATGGAGACGAATATGATGATCCGAATCAGTTTGCAACGTTGCGTAGTTGCGGTACTCACCATCAATTTTTCTGTTTGTGCGCTGGCAAAGTCACCAGCATTGCCAAGAGTATCCGCTGATATCGATAAGACGTCAGTTTCTGGTCTTTCATCCGGTGCTTTTATGAGCTCCCAGTTGTTCATGGCTCACTCATCACATATGGTGGGTGCAGGCGTAATTGCTGGTGGGCCTTATCTGTGCTCGCTTTCGCTGCCAGTATCACCGACAACAGTCTCCACCACCACCTGCATGAACCCGCCGCTTGGAATGCCACTACCAAACACGTCCAAGCTAGTGGAAAAAACCAAAAAGCTTATAGAGCAGAACAAGATTGATCCGATAGATTCTATTCGAAGTGCAAATATCTATCTGTTCAGCGGCAGACTTGACCCAATCGTGAAGACATCCGTAGTTAATGAAACCTACAACTACTTCAAGGAAATCGGTATACCTGGCAAGCAGATCCTTTTTAACTCCTCAGTTGCCGCAGGTCACGCTGTAATCACCAATAAAAACGAAAATGCTCTTTGCGAAATCACCTTCTCACCTTATATCAACAACTGCAACATCGATCAGGCAAGTCGCTTGTTGGAACATATCTACGGTGAGTTGAAAGAGCCTTCTGACACTATTACGGGTCAGTTACTCGAGTTCGACCAAACTGAATTTTTGCCCACTACAAATAATTTCACCGCGATGGCGGATACCGGGTTTGTTTATATACCAGAGAAGTGTGAGCGGGGTGGCTGCCCAGTACATGTTGCGATTCATGGTTGCGGACAATCTGCCAAATACGTGCAGGGTGCCTTTCATAAAGGCGCGGGTTACAACGAGGTTGCAGATACCAATGGGCTGATCGTCCTTTACCCTCAGGTCAACGCATCATTGACGGAGCCACTGAATCCGATGGGTTGCTGGGATTTTTGGGGTTACTCAATCCCTGGCTATAGCGATTTCAACCCATCGACATGGACCACAGATTTCGCCACCAAAGACGCGCCTCAAATCAAGGCAATCTTTAGCATGGTTGAGCGCTTGAGCAATCCATTGCAACACTGAGGGGAGCAATAAGGACTGGCTCTAAGAAACTGCCATAGCGTTAAGGACACATATCCTAAAAAACTATGGTACCAGAGTATGCTTTCAACGCGAGCCAAGGTGTTAAATCCATCTTGGAAGCAAGACTCAAAATCGGATTTCCGTAGGCCTGATTTGATGGTTGAGTTGATGTTTTCAGTAGCCTAGAATAGCCGCTCAAAATCAGATACTAGGTTATAAGTATGAGCGACAACATCTCAAAACCAGAACTGCCAGATCACCTGGCTGGTAACCCACGTAGCCCACATTACGTGGCGGAGTGTTTTGAACACCCAATTGGTATTCGCCTGAATGGCAAAGAGCGTACAGACGTTGAAGAATACTGTATCAGTGAAGGTTGGGTGAAGATCGCATCACCAAAAGCAAAAGATCGCTGGGGTAACCCAATGCTGATCAAGCTTAAAGGCGAAGTTGAAGCATTTTATAAGTAATATTACTTTAGAATATTACGTAGTTGTAGAGCTGGTAATACCAGCTCTATACATTATGTAACCAAATTACCTTCTACTTATTGATCCCTATTCCCTCAGTGATATTTCTCCTAACCAGTGAATTACCGTATTTTCAAGTGGATTCTGGTGAGTGTTCGTTAAGCTGTTATTTATATTTCATCCGTCTGCATATCCTGACCGATTCTAATAACTAAATCTTGGCAGATCCTCAGAGAATGAAACTTCTAAATATTCTCATATGTGTACTTTCAGTGACATAAATTCAATTTAATAACTTCACAATACCAACAACCAATCGCTGCTATCTACAAATGCCTCATTAATTTAACGATTTGCACGTTTAGATAAATTCTTTGGCACATCATTTGGGCATTTCCTAGGCAGTCATATTAATTATGCCAGTGAATGAATTTATATTATCTATTTGCTCAATGAATCCCATTCTGTTACGCTGTCACGGAAGTATACGCAGACTAACTATATAGCATTTGCTAAACACTATTCTGTTGTCACATTTGTACAAAGCCATCAAAGGTCAGTGGTGAATGACGGTGATGCATTCTTAATAGTGGCGTGCGATTTTATGTCCGTATATTTCTTTGGCTAGGCTGTAGCGTTGCGCATGGCTTAACTTTGTATTAATTAAATTAGAATAAAAAAGAGTAAATATAATGAAATGGTATTTGCAGGTATTGAAAAATTATGCAGTTCTTAAGGGCCGAGCAAGACGAAAAGAGTATTTTATGTTCTTGTTAATAAATATATTAGCTATCATTGTGCTCTCTGTTCTTGATGCCGTCCTGGGAACTTACCTTCTCGCTATAATTTATTGCCTGGCAACTTTGATCCCTAGCTTTGCAGTGACAGTTCGCCGATTGCATGATACTGGTCGTTCAGGTTGGTGGATATTGATCTGTGTTATCCCTTTTATTGGCTCAATCGTTTATTTTATTTTTACAGTACTTGATAGCCAAAAAGGTAGTAACAAGTTTGGCCCTAACCCTAAAGAGCTCGCTTGATTTATACAGTTTTTGTTCTTTAGTGTTGAAATATTGGCTGCTTTTAGTAGCCAATATTTTTCAACGACAAAGTAATTACTACGATTAACTATTTCCTTGAAAATCTTCCTTTCGAAATAATCATTGAAATTGCAAATTCACTTAGATAAGTTTGTGTAGGTGCAGCGTAAGAGGCATTTGGCGAATTGGGGAAACTCAATCAAGGAGGACGAATGTACAAGGGCAGTTGTTTATGCGGTTCAATCCAGTTCACTATAAAGGGGGGCGTGACGGATATTATTCATTGCCACTGCTCTTTGTGCCGTAAGGCAAGTGGGAGTACCTATGCGACAAATGGGTTCATTAAAGCTGAAGATTTCAGTTTAACAGACAGTGACAATACCCTTACTTTTTACGAGGGTAGCGAAGGAAAAAGAAAGTATTTTTGTAAAAAGTGCGGTGCTCCCATATACAGTGCCAACGCCCAATCTCCGGAAAGGTACCGGCTTCGCCTCGGTGCATTAGACAGCGATATTTCTGAGCGACCTATTTCACACAATTTCGTGACGTCAAAAGCTAACTGGGAAGACCTGGATGCTGAATTGCCCCGTTACGAAAAATATGAACCGGGCCGGGTTTAGATTTTATCGAAAAATACCGAATACAACTTCGAAACGAGTTTCACTAATGTGTCTGAGTTTGACGTTCCTGAATCAGGCACAAAAAGGCGCACATGACATACTGCTTCCTCCTGACCCGTCTATTCATACCGCAATGATGTTACGTCTGTTGAATCGCCAGAGAATGCATTGATACCGATTTCTTCCAACATTGAGCGTATTGTTTTAAGTGATGGCCTGCTCAACTGCTAGAGTGATCTGGGTATAAACGCATTGGTTATTAAGGAGAGTCCATGATTGGCGAACAGTATATACCACCAAAAGTCTGGGAAAAT
Organism: Parasalinivibrio latis; assembly: GCF_036825535.1. Lineage (GTDB taxonomy): Bacteria > Pseudomonadota > Gammaproteobacteria > Enterobacterales > Vibrionaceae > Parasalinivibrio > Parasalinivibrio latis. Next base: position 261,630 of record NZ_CP098813.1, on the reverse strand, counting down.
GAACCGAGTAGCGGTAACCAGTGGGCGAACATCAACAGCCCGGTGTCAGGTGCAAGATATGACCGCGAATTGCCGGTCGGGCAACATGCATTGCAACTTTACTCGCTTGCCACACCGAACGGGCAAAAAGTGACGATCTTGCTTGAGGAGTTGTTGGCACTGGGGATTAAAGAGGCTGAATATGACGCCTTCCTGATTAACATTGGTGAGTCGGATCAGTTTTCGTCCGGATTTGTGGGTGTGAACCCGAATTCTAAAATCCCGGCACTGGTGGATAAATCAGGTGATGAACCTGTGAACGTATTTGAGTCAGCGTCTATCCTCGTTCATCTGGCAGAGAAGTTTGGGCAGTTTCTCCCTAAAAGCGGGCCTGAGCGTACGCAAACGTTGAACTGGCTATTCTGGGCCCAGGGATCTGCACCATTTTTAGGCGGCGGTTTCGGTCACTTCTATGCCTATGCTGATGAAAAGCAGGAATACCCGATTAACCGGTTTACGATGGAAGCAAAGCGTCAGCTTGATGTCCTGGATAAACAACTGGCAAAAAATACCTATGTTGCCGGTGAAGAATACACCATCGCGGACATGGCAATTTGGCCTTGGTATGGGAACCTTGTTCTTGGGGCGATATACGACGCAGCCGAGTTTCTGCAAGTCCATACCTACACCAACGTTGTCCGGTGGGCAAAGCAAATACAAGCGCGTGAAGCCGTTCAGCGCGGACGCATTGTAAACCGTTCATTCGGTGAAGAGTGGGAGCAACTGCCTGAGCGCCATTCCCCGGAAGATATCGATAAGGTATTAAAACAGCGCCCTTAATACGCAAGCAAGCGTGCTTTTCAGCGGCAAAATAGCAACCTTCGAGTAAACCCCGGGGGTTGCTGTTGCGCTTTTAACGCAAGAAACGGACTTTAGTGCAGCGAAAAATGATTCCCAAGGACTTTATCGTTTTCGAAACACAATATTGGCGGGTGAACCACCGCTTGGATTCTCTTTATCCCGGTTATTTGATGGTAGCTTCTAAACAGAAAGCAACATCGCTAAGTGAGTTGGGATCAGATAGTTTGGGTGAGCTCGGACTGGTATTGTCTGATGTTGAGCGATTGTTGTTCCAAGCGTTCTCTCCATACAAAGTCATATTTTCCAAGCTCGGTTTCTCCGAAGGGTTTAACTGTCACTTTCATGCAGTACCGGTAGGCACAGACATGTTGGATGAAGTGAAAAAACAGAGTAACTTAGCTGACAATCCAAACGGGTTGGATGTCTTCTACCATATCAATAAACACTATTGCGATACTCGGAGCGGAGACCAACTTGACCGTTCTATCCATGAAGCCATCGCTAATTTGAAGCATATTCAAACCGCTTGTCGAGTACGCAGATAAAGTCTGCTGTAAAGCTAGGCATCCCTGATAATAACCTTAAAGTCTTTAGGTTGAATTTCCATTTCAGTCAGTCACTATTTACTTTGTACCCACCAACAATAAAGAACAATTGATCATGTCTTTGGAATGCCGGGTTGTTCCCTCAATTGAAGAATTTGGTGAAGCAGCCTGGAATACGTTGTTGCCAGACGATTTTCCTTTTTTGCGTTTTGAGTTTTTTGAAGCCCTTGAGCAAAGCAATGTGTTGGGAGCAAAACGCGGGTGGTTGCCTCAATATATCGGCGTGTACCGCAATGATGTGCTGGTAGGCGCAGCACCTTGCTTTCTAAAAGGGCATTCCTACGGGGAGTACGTGTTCGACTGGGCCTGGGCTGAAGCCTATGAAGATGCAGGGCTCGAGTACTACCCGAAAATTGTCTGCGCCATACCATTTACTCCTGCAACCGGCCCGCGATTTTTGGTTGTCGAAAATGATGACAAGGAAGAAATAGAACGTTATCTGTTAGGTGGCCTGCTTTCGCTCACCGAACAACTGGAATGTTCTGGTGCCCATATCCTTTTTCACCCCAAGTCCAATTCTGCAAGTTGTGCGAAAGCCGGGTTCCTTGAACGTTGCGATGTGCAGTTTCACTGGTATAACCGGGGTTATGAGCATTTCGATGACTTTCTTGCTGCATTAACTTCCCGCAAACGCAAAAACATTCGTAAGGAACGAAACAGCGTTATCGCTCAGGGGATAACCGTGGAAGTTGTCGAGGGACAGGATATTACCGACCAGCACCTGTCTCGTTTTTTCCAGTTTTACCGGCGAACTTACCTTAAACGCTCTGGGCATTCCGGCTATCTGAATCAGGCGTTTTTTAACCAGCTTGGCAGGTTGATGAACGAGACTCTGGTATTGGTTTTTGCCAGAGCGGGAGAGGAGTACGTCGCCGGATCGTTATATCTACGGTCATCAGAAACACTGTACGGACGTTATTGGGGATGCTTGTCGGAGTTTGAAAACCTTCACTTTGAGCTCTGCTATTACCAGGGGATCGAGTATTGCATCCGGCATGGGTTGAGTAAATTTGATGCCGGGGCCCAAGGAGAGCACAAGCTGCTGCGGGGCTTTGAACCGGTTCTTACCTATTCCGCGCACTTTCTTCGCCACAATGGTTTTCAGGATGCCATTGCCGACTACCTGCGACGGGAAAGCAAGCTCGTTTCCCAATACGTTGAAGATGCCATGGCGCATTTGCCTTTCAAGCAGACTTGAATGTTTATGCCAAACAGAAATGAATTCTCCTCTTGCCAGAAAGTGAGAATGCATTCCCAATAATGCGATCAATAAAGTTCGTGTTTGATGTGCAGTTGAAAACCTCTTTGCAGTCCTCATCTTAGGGTTGTTAACTACGGGGAGAAAAGCATGAGTCCGACCATTGTTACCATTATTTGTGCGTTATTGAGCGTGTTTTATGCGTTTGCCAGCTCTATTAAAATTCTGGGTTGGCAGAAGATGATATTTGAAACGCAACTGGCGTTCTTTATCAAATATGGGTTAAACCGGGCAGTGATGGCGTTGGTTGGGTTTGTTGAACTTTTTGGTGCCATCGCGATTTGGCTGCCAGGGTATATCGGGTTGGCAGGTGCTTTGGCTCTGGTGGGAACATCTGCCGGTGCTATCTTTTTCCACTTGCGTTTTGACACCTGGAAAGACGGTATTCCGGCGATGGTAACGCTGATATTGTCAGGGCTGGTGGTTTTTGCCCGACTTGGGGTATTAACAGGTTGAAGAGTTCCCTAGTGTTTTGATTGTGCAGCCATGCAAATAACAACGTGGTGGTCTATTGTTTTTGCGTACTGGATATCAGAGGAAACTGAAATGAGTACGCCTTTAACTATCGTCGCAAAAATTGAAGCCAATGCTGAAAGCATTGAACTGGTAAAGTCTGCATTAATTAACCTCATTGAACCGACGCGAAACGAGCCGGGTTGTATTCAATACGACCTGCACCAGGACAATGACAATCCGGCGGTATTCCTCTTTTTTGAAAATTGGGAAAACCGCGAGATTTGGCAACAGCATATGCATTCGCCTCATATTGCGGACTACTTGAAAGCCGTCGAGGGGGCTATTGCTTCTTTTACGGTCAGCGAAATGACCAAATGTTGAAAATACCAGAGAAGGAAACCCGGTTTATTTTTATGAATAAGCCGGGTTTTTTAATGGTCAGTTGCCAAGTGATTCTTTTGATGATGCCCAGACGTACATAAGCTCAAGGGCTATTGTCGCACCTGCTAGCGCGGTGATATCACTGTGATCATAGGCGGGTGACACTTCTACCACATCCATTCCAACAATGTTCAGGCCAGCGAGCTTTCGGATAATTTTCAGTACTTTGTCAGAGGTAAGTCCACCACAAACCGGGGTTCCGGTTCCGGGAGCGTAAGCCGGGTCGAGGCAGTCAATGTCAAAGGTCAGGTAAACCGGCTTGTCTCCAACGGTTGACCGGATAGCTTCTACAATGTCATCCACAGTCATGTCGTTTGCCTGCATCGCATCGAGGACTCGGTAGCCGTGGTTTTCCCGGGTGTAGTCGGTGCGAATTCCAACCTGTATGGAATGTTGCCTGGATATCAGCCCTTCATTCGGGGCGTGATAGAACATGGTGCCGTGGTCATAGGCGCTGCCGTCAGCATAAGTGTCAGTGTGGGCATCGAAGTGCACCAGTGCCATTTCGCCGTGAACGCTGGCGTGGGCGCGGAGCAACGGGAGCGTGATGTAATGGTCTCCCCCCAATGAGAGAAGCGTTTTACCGCTTCGGATAATAGCCGTTGCAGCGGCTTCAAGACGCCGCGTGAGGTCATTGCTGTCCCCGCTGTCAAAAACCAGGTCTCCCGCATCGACGACATTGATTCGGTCAAGCAGGTTAAAACCCCAGGGAAATTTATTGCCCTCCCAGGCCAGATTTACCGAGGCTTTGCGAATAGCATCCGGACCAAGCCGAGCACCGGGCCTTCCGGAGGTTGCCATATCAAAAGGGACGCCCATTACCACCAGATCAGCGTTGGATCCCAGAGGGTTTCGAAGGTAAGGCTGACGGAGAAACGTCATTGCATTGGCAAAGAGTGACGTATCTTCTTTCGTGAACAAATCATCCATTTCTTATTCCTCACCAGATTGGAGCCGGTGTCATTCCGATTTCTTTTATTGTTAGCTGTTCGATATATCAATCATAACGGCACTGCTTTGATCCTATGATTTGATTCAAATAATTCTGTGATCGGGAAATCACAATGCAAATTCAATGTGCTTCTGACTATGGCTAAAAGTATGGGGATAGGCATTTTTTGAAGAGGTGACTAAGTAGGGGGATACTAAATGGGAAGAGCAGGTCCGGATTATGACAACCAGCTTTGCATTTTATAACGGTTCAATATTTCACACACTTCTTCCGGGGGGACTGTGTACTGTCCGGCAATGGCAGTCTCGACATCCATTATGTCACAGCAGTGCTTCAGTTTGTTCCTTAAAACCACTCCGCTATCTCATTTTGCCGGGAGCATCAGGGTGTACACTCGTTAGCCGCCCAGGATACTCCATATGTTCTTTGAAGGAGCAAAAACGTGTATCAACTTTACTATTATCCCAATACTGCCAGCCTGGCTCCGCATTTTCTCCTTTACCAAATGGGGTTGGATTATGACCTGTTGTTGGTAGATAAACGTGCGCAGGCGCATAAGTCGGAAGATTACCTGAAGTTAAACCCGGCAGGACGAATACCTACCTTGATTGATGATGGGCAGGCAATTTTTGAAAGCCCGGCTATCTGCATTCACCTGTGTGAACAGCACCCTGAACACGCGCTGATTCCAGCGTTGGGGACGAGAGAAAGGCCGCAGTTTTTCCAGTGGTTGGCATATCTCAACAATACTCTGCAAACGGAAATACTGGTTCGCTATTACCCTCAGCGCCATACCACACAAGAAGGTGCAATTCCCTCGGTTATTGAGGCACAAAACCGGTTGATTGCAGATATTCTGGATGTCATTGATCGCCAGCTTGAAGGTCATGAATACCTGCTAGGTGATAGTCTGACCGCCTGTGATTTCTTCCTGTTTATGCTGGTCGGCTGGGTGCCTGACATACAAAGTGTGGATGGCCGGTATGGGAACCTGGCTGCGCATACACGCCGTATGATGCAGCAAAGGGCGGTACGCGCAGTCTTCGAAATTGAAGGGTTGGATATAACCAAATTTGCTGCATGGTTGTTGAAGTGATAAGTGCAGGTCCCTATTAACCGCCCACGACGATGAGGGCGGTTAACAGTTTAGGTTTTTATGCAGGTGTTCTCATCGTGCCGGTCCAACTGGGAGCTTAAAAAGGGCAGAAGCAAGAGACCAATAATGGCTGCTGACACCGTAATCACGACAAAGAACCCGGTCCATTCAAAGTTTACGATAACCTGAGAAAGCGGGTAGCCGGCGAGGGATGCGCCAAGGTATGCAAAGATACCAACGAAGCCGGTAGCGGCCCCGGCTGAATCTTTATGGGAGCATTCTGCCGCCGCCATACCAATCAGCATTTGTGGGCCAAATACAAAAAAGCCAATGCAAAAGAACGCTGCGCACTGAAGTGTGTACTGGACAAACGGCATGAGCCATAGGGCTGCCACTGACAAAAATATACCGATGGCAAAAATTATGTTCATTGGGCCCCGGTTTCCGCCAAACAGTTTGTCCGAACCCCATCCGGCTACCAGGGAGCCGATGAAGCCGCCTGCTTCAAACATGGAGAGAGCCGTATTTACCTTTATCAGGTCGTAGCCAAATTTTTCCTGCAGGTAAAGGTTACCCCAGTCATTAATGGCAGTGCGAACTACGTAAACCAGCAGGTAACTGACAGCCAGCAGCCAGATGTATTTGTTGGTCAGCACGTATTTCACCAGGATGTCCCGCTGGCTCAGCCCCTGTCCGTCGCTTTCCTGTTCCAGTTCCAGTTCGTCTTTTCTCCACTGGCCGACAGTCGGGAGCCCCATGGTGACCGGACGGTCGCGCAGACGCCAACATAGGAATAATCCGGCGACAACCGCCAGCACACCGGGGATGATCATCCCCTGTCGCCAGCCGTGGTGGAAAGTGAGGTAACCAACCAGTATGGGAATCAATGCACCGCCTGTATTGTGTGCCGTATTCCACACTGACCACCAGAACCCCCTTTCAGAACGTGAATACCAGGAGGTGAGCAATTTGGAGCATGCCGGCCAGCCCCAACCCTGAAAGATGGCATTGGCGACCCAGAGCGCAGCAAAGGCAGGGATGGAGCTGCTGAAACCGAACAGAATATTGATAATCCCGGTGGCGATCAGCCCAAGCCCCATAAAGTAACGGGGATTGCTGTTGTCAGACACCATGCCAGAGATAAATTTGGATAACCCGTAAGTGATGTAAAACAGCGTCCCCAACAGGCCTATATCGCCTTTGCTGATCCCCAGATCGGCAATCATTGCCGGCATAGCGTAGTTAAAATTCTTACGTGTGAAATAGAAAAATGCATAGCCTACATACATGGTAAGCATGATGTGGACACGCCAATAATGGTATTTGCGGTTAATGTCTTTTGTGGCAGTCATATCAGACACTTAATTCATTACATAAGAGGCAGGGAGGCGGATATCACGGTGCCGCTGTTCCCTGATTGAGAGCGGATAGAGAGTACGCCGCCAAGCGCATTTACCCTTTCTTGCATACCTTTCAGCCCGTAGCCCTGACCACTGGCCGCGCGGTCAATGCCTATGCCATCATCGACCACAGTGATTTCACAGTGATGGCTGATTTTGACTGTCACTTTAATCGCACTGGCGCTGGCATGTTTGGCAACGTTATTGAGTGCTTCCTGACACAACCTGTAGATAGTGACCCGCATCGTGTCGGTAAGTGATTCCTCGCTTTGGTACCACTCTACCTCGCAGGCAATACCCTGGCGGTTGAACTCCAGATCCCGCGTAAGCTGGATTACTGCATCTTTAAGCGGCAGGTCATCAAGTACCTTGGGGCGAAGCTGGCTGAGGAGATGCCGGGTCGTGTCATAGATATTGAGGGATAACTGCTCAATGGTATTGGCGCAGTGGTTTCCCATATCAGTTTGCTCAATGCGTTTCAGAATGGATGCCTGGGTCCGGATTGCGGTAATGTTTTGCCCAATGTCATCGTGGAGTTCGCGGGCAACATTTCGGCGGACAGCTTCCTCTGCTTCCACCAGTTGGGTTGATAGTTTGCGGTTGCGTTTCAGTTGGGCATGAAGTGCCCGGTTCAGCTCGCGTTGGCGTTGGATACCGATTCCGAGCAGGATTCCGGTCAGGCTCTGCGCCGATAGGGTTAGCAGGAGATCTGTTGAGTGGAGGGCAGACTCATGGGAGCCAGCCGCAATCAGTGCGACACTGTTAAGCAGGGTGCCCAGCAGGGCTCCCTGCCAGCCATAGCTGAAAGCCAGCAAGACAATCGGAATGGCTAAACAGAACGGTGCAAAAATACGGAGTTCACCAGGGAGACCAACCTGGGCAAAGAGGCTGAGCAGCAGCAGAACCGCATATTGTGAAGTTTGCCCGGCACGCAAACGGATAGTTCTGCCGACAAGGCTGGATGTCAATGGCTTCCAGTTTCTGGCAAACAGATAATCCCAGACGAGGTAACATGCCGGAACTACCATCAACCCCCCGGTAATGCTGACCAATAGCACCATCCAGGCTGATTGCCCGGTAGGGGAGTAGCTGAGCATATTGATAACAGCGGTAAAGATAACCAAAACACCGATAATACTGAGCCGTTTCCACTCCGGACCTTCAAAATAGTGCCTGGCAATAAAAAGAGCCGGAAGGCTTAAAAAACTGGCCAGCTCGGCAAAATGCCATTCCGGCTGCCCGAGAAGGTTGGCGATAACTGCCATCAGGACCCATTCGCTTAGGTATATTCCCAGCCAGAATCGGATAGGGGAAAGCAGGCATACGCCAAGACGTAACGCGAAGGGGAACAGTAATACGGCTAACTGATCACTGGTTGTGAAATAGGTGGATATCACCCAGAGGGGAAACCAGGTACAAATGACAATTAAAATACTGCACGCCAGTGAAATCAGGTAATTGCGCATTACACTGCCTCATCCCTGAAGCAGTTAGCTAATTCAACGTTATTGCTGACACCCAGTTTGTCCATGGCATTAGCACGGTGCACATGTACGGTTTTAGGGGAAAGCCCCAACTCTGCGGCGACGGATTTTACATCCAACCCTTTGGCGAGCCATTCTGCAACTTCACGTTCACGCCGCGTCAGCTGGTTGAGCTTTTGCAGGTCCAGGCTTGGGGTTGCCAGTTTTCGGGCGATATCCGTTGTCAGGTAGCAACCACCGGCGGCTGCTACACGTACTGCCTGTACCAGTTCTTCTGGGCTGCAACGTTTACTCAAGAAGCCTTTTGCGCCGGCGGCAAGAGCTTTTTCTATTACTGAAGAGGCATCATGGACACTGAGCATGATGCAGGCCAGACCTTTGGGCAGGCTTTCAAGCAAACTCAGGCCGCTTTCATCCGGCATGGATATGTCGAGGATTACCACCTCTGCCTGGCAACCTGGAAGTCCACGGCGTGCTTCTTCGGCACTGCTGTATTCGCCAACAACCGTGATGTCTTCTTCAAGACCGAGCAGGAAGGCAAAACCGGAACGGACAACCAGGTGGTCATCAACCAAGGCGACATGAATCATAGTAATCTCCCGAACCCCTGCAGGTATAAGGGAAGACACATCCTTGGTCTGACGGGTATTGCTCCGGTAATTTAGCGGTTGGCAGGGGATAATTGTTCTGAATAATCGCGCGGATTCTAGCACAATTTTTCGCTGGATTTTTAATCTTATTGTCCGCCACACCAGATTAAGAAATATTTGTGCTACAAAAGTCTAAGTTTGTGGTTTCACCAGATGCTAGACTCAGTGTTTTTAGCCGGGAGCCTGGGCAGATGGTGAGTGAATTCGAAAAAATGAAGCGCGGTGAAGTGTTTAATGGTGCTGACGCGGAAATAGACCAAATTCGGAACCGGGCAGCGCGCATCCTTAACCAGGTAAACCAGGCGGAACCGGAGAAGCGCCAGGCGTTGTTCAGGGAACTGTTTGCCTCCATGGGGGAGAACAGTGTTATTACACCACCGTTCAATTGTGAATTTGGCAAGACCGTTTTTGTTGGTGACCAGACCTTTATCAATATGGGTGTGATTATGCTTGATGGGGCCGAAATCAAGCTTGGGGATCATGTGTTGGTCGGGCCGAATGTGCAGTTCTATACTGCCTCTCATTCACTGGACTGGAAAAGTCGCCGTCGTTGGGAAACCTACTGTAAACCGATTACAGTTGGTGATGATGTGTGGATTGGCGGCAATGCCGTTATTTGCCAGGGAGTGACAATCGGAGCCCGCTCAGTGATTGCTGCAAATACGGTAGTGACTAAAGATGTACCGCCGGATGTTTTAGTGGCTGGCAGCCCTATGCGCGTCATACGTCGGTTGGATGAAGGAGATACACTCGGTACAGACGCCTGAACAGTACAAAGCCGGGATTTATTACCCCGGCTTGCAATCTGTAAACCCGTTGTTTGCTGCCACGCTGGCAAACCAGTAGGCGGACTTCTTTTTATGGCGTTCCATGGTGTTGCGGTCAACATACAGGAACCCGTAACGTTTGCTGTAGCCATCCAGCCATGAAAAACCATCCATCAGAGACCACATGTAGTACCCACGGATATTGATGCCTTTTTCAATCGCAGCATGGACGGTTTTCAGATGGGATTTTATGTAATCAATACGGTGCTCGTCATCGACTGTTCCGCATGGTGTCAGCTCCTCTTCCTTCCCGATACCGTTTTCAGTGATATAGACAGGCATACCGGGCGCAAGCTGATGGATACGGTCAAGGAGTTCAGTTAAAGCGTCCGGTTCCATATCAATGCCGCCCTGTTTGCATCCCTGGATACGGAAAAGGTTTTTAACTGAGAAAAAGTTAAATTTTCCGTCGCGACACAAACTTCCCTGGCTGGATGACGTTTTTTCTGCGTCTGCACTGACATAGCGTGGGTAATGATAGTTCACACCAATAAAGTCGATTTGTGATGAAGCGATATCATCCAGGTCGTGTGGCTCCATATGGGGAAGGATGGCGTAATCACGGTAAAACGATACCATGTCTTCCGGATAGCTGCCGGAAAGTGCCGGCTCCAGAAACCAGCGATTCAGCAGCCCGTCAGCCAATAATGCGGCCTGCCGATCTGGTTCTGATTCACTTGATGGGTAAAACGGGGACATATTCAGTACAAGGCCAATCTGTCCATTTGGGCAGATGGAACGAAACCTGCTGACGGCTTTGGCATGTGCGACCACGTAATTGTGTGCCACCTGTATAGCGGTGGCAAAATCCTTCTTTCCCGGTGGGTGCAGCCCCGTGGCATATCCGTTCAAGGTTATACACCCCGGCTCACTCAACGTAACCCAACGTTTGACCCGGTCTCCAAACAGCCGGAAACAGGCTTCAGCGTAAAATACAAAGGCGTCTATGGTTTCCGGGTTTTCCCATCCCCCTTTTTCTGCGAGCCATTGTGGTAAATCCCAGTGGTAAAGCGTCACGTTTGGCTCGATACCGTTTGAAACCAGAGTATCGAAGAGGCGATTGTAAAAACGGATACCTTCAGGGTTAAGTTTGCCATCTGCATGCGGAATCAGCCTGGGCCAGCTGATAGAAAGACGATAGCCATTGTGGCTGAGATCGCGCATGGCCAGAACATCCTGCTCCATACGGTTGTAATGGTCGCTGGCCAGATGAGGGGAAGCTCTCCCTGCGATGCGGTCAGGTTGTTCGGAGCAGAACACTTCCCAATGGGATGGTGTTCGTCCTCCTTCAACGTTTGCCCCTTCAATCTGTAGTGCGGAAGTCGCTGATCCCCAGATGAATCCGTAGGGAAAATCATACGAGGTCATGTCGGTCAGTCCCGTTCTCAGTAATGATATTTATATGCACGAGTGCATGGTTTTTTGTATACCCGGCACATTATGATGTAAATAAAATGTGAAAAGCGTGCCCTGTGTCAGTTTATTGAGTTGCATATAAATTAGAGTATTACGTCGAAAAACAATCGTGTATTAGCGATAAATATTGTTATAACAGATTGAATTTAAGATGAATGGCTGTGATTCAACGAGCTATTCGATTTCGTATAGTTCCAGGGGCAAACCATCAGGGTCTGGGAAAAAGGTGTAACGCGCTCCGGTGAATTCATCTGTCCGCACCGGTTCACATTTAACGTGGTGAGCTGTCAAATGCGCTATAACCGCTTCAATGTCTTTTACCCTGAACGCCAGGTGCCTAAGGCCCCGAGCTTCAGGATAACTCATCCTCAAAGGGGCATCCGGGAAGGAAAACAATTCAATTTGAGTACTGTCGGGAAGGGCCAGATCAAGTTTCCAGGAATCCCGGGATGCCCTGTAATTTTCAGCAATAATTTGTAAGCCGAGCACATTTGCATAGAAATGTTTTGAAGCAGGGTAATCCGAACAGATAATGGCGGTATGGTGAATGCCCGCAAGCATAGTATGTCTCCGGTTTATATTAATAGGTTGATTTTGGACCATAATATTCGAATGATTGCTCAGTGAATTATTTCTGGCGACTTAAATAGCTACTGTCTGTCTACATTTTTAGTACCGCACCGGTATCAGGTACGTACTGTTTAATCCACTCCCCAAAATGGTTCGCTACCGGGTGGTGTCGGCAGGCGGTTGAACAATAAAAATAGTACCCACCGGATTTTAGTGGCGTACTGTGCCGGTCTGGCCAGGGCACCAAAAGTTGGTTGGAGAGATCCTTTCCGATAAGTGAAAGACGGGCGACCATGACGCCATGGTTTTGCAGGACAGCCTGGTGAATCAAGGTATACAGGCTTGAACGCCGCATCCGGTTTTCCTCAAATTGCATCAACACATGCCGCCACGGTCTCCAATCGTCATTCCACTGTGCGTCATAGTAGAGAGCGGGAATTTCTTCTCTATATTCGGGGGATGCAACCGGTAAAAGATATTCATCCCAAAGCTTCACCCAGGGTTTACCCGGGTCTTCCTGAAAATAGCCTATTGCCATGTCGGCATTTTCCGGTTCGGGCGAAATGGTGCTGACTGCAGATATTTCGAGCTCGTGATCCGGGAAATCATCCTGATAAAGCCCCAGGTTTTCCTGAAGCCACAATTGGGCGATAGCATGTTGCGTTAACAACAGCAGAGGCTGGTGGCGTGCGTGTTTTAACCGGTCCGAATCCGCCTCAATTTTTTTCAGTGTCTCTCTGACATGGAGCAAAAAATCTCGCCCTTTCAGGTTGAGTGTCACTCCTTTTCCATGGCGAATGAAAAGACTTACACCCAGAGAATGTTCGAGTTTTTTAATTTGGTATGCCACCGCGGAAGCCGATAAAAACAATTCTTTACCCGCTTTTGCGAAGCTTTCATGTTCTGCGGCCGCTTCAAATGCAATAAGTGTCTCCATTGGGGGAAGGTGAGGGTAACGTTGTGAACGCACAGATTAAGCCCCTAAAATTTTTGGTCATAAACAAAAAATAATCCATTTGAGCAAATTTGCCCAAAACGGTCAGATAGAAATACATGGGCCACAACACGTTGGCCGTTTGTACTGATGATTGTCGTAAGGAGGCCAATATGGATTATTTCCCGCGTCCGTGGATGACTGATGAACTGAATGCCTTTGCAGCAGAAATATTGGCTGCGTATGACGTAAAGCAAGGGAGTGAACTGGTTTCGTCACTGTATGAATTGGCCGCTCAGAACCGCGACATCCATGAAAAAGACTGCCTTAACCTGAATCCTGCCACCAACATCATGAACCCGAAAGCCGAGGCTTTACTTGCGTCCGGGCTGGGATCACGTCCTTCGCTTGGGTATCCCGGTGACAAATATGAAATGGGACTGGAAGCGATCGAGAAAATTGAGCTTATTGCAGCGCAATTAGCCTGTGAAGTGTTTGAGTCCTCTTTCGCGGAGATCCGGGTGTCCTCCGGCGCAATGGCAAACTTATACGCATTTATCGCGACCACCAAACCGGGCGACACTGTATTGGTACCACCGGCATCGATTGGCGGGCATGTAACGCATCACCTCGCCGGAGCCGCAGGTCTGTATGGACTCAATATTGTTGAAATGGCGGTGGATTCGCAGAAATACACTGTTGATACGGATGCACTGGCCAGGCAGGTGAAAGCGGTAAAGCCCGCCCTAATCACCATTGGTGGCAGCCTGAACCTGCTTCCCCACCCGGTTGCCTGTATTCGCGAAATAGCTGACGAAGTGGGGGCTTACGTTATGTTTGATGCTGCGCATCAATGCGGTGTGATAGCAGGGAAAAGCTGGCCCAACCCTCTTGCAGAAGGGGCTCACCTGATGACGATGAGTACCTACAAAAGCCTTGGCGGGCCGCCGGGAGGGTTAATCGTCTCCAACGATGCTTCACTGATGGAGCGCATAGATGTAATCGCATTCCCAGGACTTACGGCTAATTTCGATGTTGCAAAATCTGCCGCTCTCGCAGCGTCGCTGGTGGATTGGAAAATATATGGAGAGGCATATTCCAGGGCAATGATTTCTACGTCTGCAGCTTTGGCTCAAGAGTGTCAGTCGCTCGGGATGCCTGTTTTCAGGGTCAACAACGGAAATGAGGAAATTCCTACAACTTCACACCAGTTTGCGATCGAAGCTGTAGGTTTTGGGGGAGGGCAGGCTATGGCAAAACAACTGAGAAAGGCTAACATCCTCACCTGCGGGATTGGTCTGCCGGTGGGTGAGGTGGCCGGAGATATGAATGGCCTTCGTTTGGGAACACCAGAGATAGTACGTGCAGGCATGAATGAAGCCGACATGCAGGACATTGCGCGGTTTTTTGCCGATTGCTTGTTGGAAACCCGCCCATTGAGCGAAGTGGCAAAAGATGTTTCTGCATTTAGGCGGAGGTTTACGCACCTGGCTTATGTAGAAAACTGAAACATGTTGGGACGAGAACTCATCCGATGGCAGTAAAATGTTTTTGAACCTTTCAACTCTTCACTCATTCACTTCGTGAATTCAAGTGAGTGGGTTTACCTATCAAATAGATAGGTACCAACGTTTTCTCTTTGTCTCCGGGCGGGCGTAACATCGCCATAAACCCATCTGGAGACAATGCTATGGCGAACAACAAAACACTTACCCAAGGCAACGGCGCCCCGGTAGTAGACAACGATAACAGCCTGACTGCCGGTTCTCGTGGTCCAATCCTCCTTCAGGATACGTGGCTGGTTGAAAAACTGGCGCATTTTGACCGTGAACGTATTCCTGAGCGCGTTGTTCACGCTAAAGGTTCTGCTGCCTTCGGTACATTTACCGTGACTAACGATATCAGCAAGTACACAAAAGCGAGTGTATTTGGGGAAGTCGGCAAGAAAACTGACGTACTGTTGCGTTTTTCTACCGTTGCTGGTGAGCGTGGTGCTGCCGATGCAGAGCGTGACGTGCGCGGTTTTGCCCTGAAGATGTATACCGATGAAGGCAACTGGGACTTGGTAGGTAACAACACCCCTGTTTTCTTCATCCGTGATCCACTGAAGTTCCCTGACTTCATTCACACACAGAAGCGTGATCCGAAAACCAACCTGCGCAGTGCAACGGCAGCATGGGATTTCTGGTCCCGTCACCCTGAATCACTGCACCAGGTTACTATCCTGTTCAGTGATCGCGGCATTCCGACCGGTTTCCGTAATATGGACGGTTTTGGCAGCCATACTTACAGCTTCATTAACGAAAACAATGAACGCTACTGGGTGAAGTTCCACTTCAAGAACCACCAAGGCCACCGTCATTACACCGACGAGGAAGCAGCGAAGATCGTAGGCAAGAGCCGTGAATCTTCTCAGGTTGACCTGTTTATGGCTATCGAAGAGGGCAATTTCCCTCGCTGGGATGTGAAGGTACAGGTTATGTCTGAGGCGGAAGCTGAAACTTACCATATCCATCCATTCGACCTGACCAAAGTATGGCCACACAAAGACTTCCCACTGATTGAAGTGGGTGTGATGGAGCTGAACCGTAACCCTGAAAACTACTTCGCTGAAGTTGAACAGGCGGCGTTTACACCGGCGAATATCGTACCGGGAATCGGCTTTTCTCCAGACCGTATGTTGCAAGGCCGCCTGTTCTCCTATGGCGATACCCAACGCTACCGTCTGGGCATCAACCATAACCAGATTCCGGTAAACCGTCCTAAGTGCCCGGTTCACAGCTCACATCGTGACGGCCACATGCGCATGGATGACAACGGTGGTATGTCTCCAAACTACGCACCGAACCGTTTCAATGATTACATGCCGACTCACGATGCTGAGCCTGCACTGACGCTGGAACGCGAAGCCTTGCACTATAACTTCCGTGACTACGATGACGACTATTTCACACAGCCACGTGCGCTGTACCGCCTGATGGACAACGAGCAGCAGGGACGTCTGGTGAAAAACCTGGCTGCATCATTGGGTGATGTAGAAGTGGAAGAGATTGTCCGTACCCAGGTAGACTTGTTTACCAAAGTGGACGAAGAGCTGGGCGCAGCACTGAAAGCGGCCCTGAACCTCGCTTAATCGACGTTCAAAGAAAACGGCTCCTATGTGGGGCCGTTTTGTTTATTGGAAAATAAGCTGACAGGGATCAACCTTCCCCGGGTTCCCGGATTTGGTAGAGGTGCGTTTCGCACGGTTCTTGGCAGCCGCAAAGGCGTTCGCTCAGGATCTCGTCTGCTTTTTCAATCATTGGCTTGGGACGGCTGGTTCGCAGGCGCATCAAGAGCGCGAGTACCGTAAAACCAATCACACAAAGTGTGGCTGCCAAAAGGACGCCCCACTCAGTCAGGAATGACAACATCCACCCTCCTTTCCACCACAACCACATCCGGAGTTTTTTACAGCTGATTTGAATGAACCTGGCTTTAGGGAAAGCCCCGAAGCAGATGGTGAGCGAAGCGAAAAGCCCGCTTTAAGAGCAGGCCGGGCCTTGTCTTTGCAACAGCCTTTGTCCGTTTTACCCCGGCGGGCACATTCCCTTCCTTGCGCTGCAGAAGTAAGAGGAAGGAGTTTTGCCAAGTCAAGGTCTGCCAGGCTGTCTGCATCCAGCATGGACGATGACTTGAATACGTCTACATTCATCGCCAACAACTTTCCAAGCATCTTCTGGCCGATATTGCGGACAATAATTCGATGTACGTTTTGCTCAGCGATTAAATCGAATACAACTTTTTTATTGGCACAGCCGCTTTCACGGGCAGGATTTGGTAGCCTTTTCGTCAGGCTGCCAGTGCTGTCAAATATGGCCAGTTCCGCTGCTTTGCTGAAATGCCCTGCAAGGCATTCGCCGCGAACCGGCATGAGTGTTTTCTTCATTCTAGTTCTCCGGATTCATTGCTGTCTGCCATCACCAATGCCTTGCCTTGAAGCAGGCAATCGGCCACTTTAAATCGGGCAGATTTTACGATGTTCGCAAGGGTTTGTCGGGATACACCCATTGCCTCAGCTGCCTGGATTTGTTGCATGCCCAGATGGTCAACCAAACGTAAAGCCTCAAACTCGTCTGCGTGAAGAGTGTGGTGCTCTAGTTCTCTGGCCGGGATACCATTTGGCTTAAACAGTGAGCGGGCAGCGCGGCCACAAATAGTACGTTCTACTTTTGGTCTTGGCATAGGGAGCTGTTATTTCGATAGGATGGCAGTATTGTAAATTCATTTATGGCATATGCCATATTCTAGATCAATTTATCGTACGGGATGCCGGATAATTTTTATGCAACCAGATCTACAAATTGATGGGTGACAGCGATATCTTTTAAAGGTTGGTTTCAGATGAGGGGGGACGTTATGCAAACCATAGATAAGAATATCTGGGTGGTTGACGGGAACCCCGTGCCATTTTTTGGCTTTCCGTACACCACTCGAATGACCGTAGTCAGACTGCCTGAGGGAGAGCTTTGGCTGCACAGCCCGATACAAATTGAAGATGCATTGATAAATGCGTTGTCCGGCCTTGGTAGGGTTGCGTACCTGATTGCACCCAATCACTTGCACCACCTGTTTTTACCAGAATGGAAAACGGCATTTCCTGACGCTAAGGTGTTTGGTACCCAGGAGGTGATTAAAAAGCGGACGGATATTACTTTTGACGGGGCGCTGGAGCGGGACGTTGAATGGCCTTGGGTGGCTGAACTGGATCAACTGATGTTTACCGGGTCGCCTGCCATGCAGGAATGCGTGTTTTTCCACCACGCCTCCCGCACGCTGATCGTCACTGACCTGATTGAAAATTTTTCCGGCGATGGGTTCAAACCCTGGCAGCGGCTTGTTGCAAAAGGTGCAGGAATAATGGCACCAAATGGGAAGATGCCAGTCGATTGGCGGGTGAGTTTTATGTTCGGAAAAGCCAAGGCCCGGCGTCATCTCAAGAGGATGATTGCGTGGAACCCTGAACGAATCATCATGGCCCACGGTGAAATTATTCCTGAAAGTGGCACGAAATTTCTGAAATCATCTTTTCATTGGTTGGATTAGGACTCAAAGACATGGAACAGTCGGTTTTACTCTTTATTGTTGCTTCACTGACGCTGAACCTGATACCTGGGCCGGATGTCGTCTACATCGTTTCGAATACGCTGAGGGCGAAGGTCTCTGGGGGTATTCTGGCAGCCGCAGGACTTGGCGTGGGCTACCTTTTCCATACCTTGGCTGCGGTTCTGGGCTTATCAGCCGTGGTGATGAGCTCTGCTCTGTTGTTTTCAGTTGTGAAGTTTATCGGTGCAGCCTATCTGATCTATCTGGGTATCAGTATTCTACGGTCAACATGGCAAGGAAAATCAGCCATGAACATTGAAACCGAAGAGAGCATTGTTAATAACAGGAACGTATTCACCCAGGGTGTCATTGTGAGTATTCTCAACCCGAAAGTGGCGTTATTTTTTCTTTCGTTTCTGCCACAGTTTGTCAGTACCAATGCTGAAAACATCGCCTTTCAACTTCTTTACCTGGGCATCGTTTTCAGCGTTCTGGCAACGCTTTGCAATACAGCGTACGCCATTGTGGGGGGAATGTTATTTGGACATCCGGCGTTTTCCCGTTCAGTAAAAGCAGTTGAAAGCGTTTCAGGCACACTTCTGGTTGGCCTGGGGGTAACAATGGCGCTTAAGGAAAGCTGAATTGGCGCAAAAAGGGAAGCCGCTTTTTGAAAGAGCGGCTTCTTGACGGAAATTACTCAGCAATTTGCAGTGGGCTCTCAATAAAGTCGAATGCGCCGCTGTGGATATAAACAATCCGGCAATCGCTGACATAGCGGACGCTGTGAATCTGCATTTTGCGGATATAGGCATTTTCACCGAGGCTGAACAGGCGCTCTTCGCCGTCTTTCACCAGTTTGCCGTCTTGTTCCAGATAAAACTGAACGGCCATATCACCTTCGACCATCATGGTCATGTCGTCACCCGGGTGGCAGTGAGGTGGCTCAGTAGAGCCGGCTTCCCAGGTTTCCATCAAAACTTCTACGCCATCAGGATTCTGCGGATATCCACCACGGCATTTGAACCCAGCCGGGTCACCTGCTTCGGATTTCAGGTGTTGCCATACTTCACTGGTATTTACGTCAGGTTGTTGGGTACGCATAGGAATTCCCCGGATACATTTATCAAGCCTATTGAGACGAGAATTTTACGCCTCTTTCCGGATTTTTCCCATTTTGACGGCTAAAGCAAAATACACATAACAATATGTAATTATTGATTATTATCAGGTTTTCGTTTTTGCAAACTATGTTATCAATGCACTAGAGCGTCAGGATGCGCTTGGGCGCGATGTAGTAGATGCGATGCCCGCTTGCAACGATATCAGAAACCGGTGGGTTGATTTTTATCCCATCGCCGAAATCAATGCCAATGAGTGTTGCTTCGTGCTGCTGCTTCAACCCGGTGAACAGGTCACCCACGGTTGTGTCCGGTCTTTCGGGATAAGTGAGGGAATACTGTGTCATACCTATTGAGGTGGATAGCAGTTCGTGGTGAAGGGAACTGGAGCCAGGGTCAACGGCTGCCTTTGCCAACATTTCAACAGAGACGGAAGGGACACACTCGACATTCGGACAGTGTTGTTTTGCCAGGGTAGCGATGGATTCATCCTGGAAGTAGGCCAGGATATGGGCGTCCGGATTCTGGTTTACGCAGTAAAGGATGGCAGACAGAGTAATGTCGTCTTCCGGGTTATCAATAATGATAGTGCTGGCCTGCGCGACGTTGGTTTTGTCCATTCCCGCTTTATCTGTGAAGCTTGGTACACGGACAAACTCAATTTCGCCAGGGAGGGGGTTGTCCATTTCAGGCCTGACTGCCAGGACGATGCTCCTGCTCCCATGCTCCCCATGTTGGAGAAGGTTAATAAGGTGCAAAGTGCGTTGGTCATTCCATCCCAGCACCAGATAATGGTTCTGCACGGTAAGTCTCCTTCTTCCTTTCAACTGATGTTGCCAGACATCCAAAAACAATGACGCAATTTGACCGATTCCTATGGCAAACAGGCTGAGGCCACCGGGGATAACCCAAAGTGCAACGATCCACTTTCCTGCCGGGGTTGCCGGAGACATATCCCCGTAACCGACGGTTGAAGCAGTAACCATCAGGTAGTAAACGAAATCGGTGAATGAAGAGGTAAGCACTTGCTCACCAGCCAAGCTCAGTAATAGCCAGGAGGAGAGTATGTAGCTTAATACAAAGAGGGCGACTGAGCGGCCGCTCAGTTGTGTGAACCTTCTAAGTAACCAGCGCCTGAGAAAAATCCAAATCGACATATTCTTCCATGAATCAGAATGTTAAGGATATACCTGCCGATACCAGCCAACCTTCTTCATCATAGAAGGTAATGTTGGAGTCAGACTCGTCATACCCCAACAATGATATAAAGCTCAGGCTCTGATAGCCAAAGAGATTTGGATATTCGTGAGCCAGGAAGAATCCAAAGGCTTTGTCTTTACGGGTTTTATTGTAAATAGGATGAACAGTATCGAAGTGGGCAACAGACATGTTGGTCGAAAGTGCCAGCCTGTGATTGCCAACTGCTTTGAAAAGAGCAAGTTGCAAATTAAGTTGGTCGTATGCCATTGCTTTACCATCAGCATTCACTCCGGAATAGCTGACCGCAGGTTGAACCATGGTGCCTGGTTTAAGAGCATACCTATAGGAAAGCTTGGTATAAATCACATCGGCATCACGCCTAAGGAGGCCTGTATTAATTGCGGTTTGATTGTTGTTCCAATATTCCCCGCTGCGTTCACTATCAATGTTGTGGATACCAAAACCGGTTTCGAATGAAAAATTAGATTTGGAAATGTTGTCCCATTTAACCCGGACGGCAGTCACCGATTGATCGGTTTCCTGGCGTTTCAATCCGCTACCCACGGTATAGGGGTCTTCCCAGGTCTCGTTGTTGAATAGTCCGGGAATGAGCCCAATTGACAGTTTGGAGCGTCCTGAAAGGTTCCTACTGTAGCCGATTTCAAAATGTGCATTCCCGAGCGCAATGTCTTCACGTGCGGTACCAATATAAAAGGTGTTTTTTCCACCTGGTGTTGTGTAGTTAAGTTCACCCAGTGGGAAAAACAAAATATTCGTATCAGTGTCGGCTTTATTAGTCGCAGGGGATGCTTTTTCGTCAGTATTGAACTGGGAACGGCCTGAAGTGAACCCCGTATTGAATGCCAGTTCACCGTGGAAACCCGGTTCATTGGCATAGGTCTTGGCTACTAAACCGGAGATGCTTGATATACAAAGGAAAAGCGTGATAACCCGGCAGCATGGAAACATGTTTCCCTCCCTGGAAATGAAATGCTTGATGTTATGCCGTGCTTACGATGGAGTTCAATTTGAAACCATAGTCAGCGAAAGGGAACAATTGCTGACTATGGCCAGTATATAGCTGGGTATAAAGTATTGTAGTGCGCCGTTTATGCCTTTAGTGTGCGAAATCCCGAAAATTTTGCTTTCCCGCCAACGTTGACAGCATTCACTTGATCGTCGTCCAGTTCCAACTGAACCTTTATCAGAGACTCCCTGCCCATGGCGCGTCCCTGAAATAATGCGTAGTCCGGCCCCAACGACGGTATTTGTTTGGTGAGGTAACAGGCCAAAGCCCCGTTTGCTGTGCCCGTTGCACATTCCTCATTGATACCTACCAGAGGTGCAAAATTCCGTCCATGTATTTTGTGTTCGTCATCATCAATCGTGTATTCAAACAGGTGGAATGCGAGCAAATTATGGGTTTCGCAGTATTTACTGATAGCCTCAAAATCAGGTGTGACGCTATCTAACCTGCCTGAACTGACTGGAACAATGACGTCATTGGCACCCGTGGAAATAACCTCAATAGGAAGAGACTCAATGCTCAGATCTTCAGGAAACAGATTGAACAAGGGAGCAATTTCCTCGACGTCAAGCTGTCCGAGGTATGCTGGTTTTGGAAAGGTTATAAGCACATCGCCTGATGCAGAGATGTTTACGCTGAGCGTTGCACTTTGGGTCTGGAATGGATAGGAACCCTGGCCAATGCGGCGCTCTGAAAATAAGGTGAAAAAAGCAGCCAACGTTGCATGCCCGCAAAACATCACTTCACTAACCGGGGTAAAGTATCGGATACGTATATCTTGAGGGGAAGTAAGAGTGACAAATGCAGTTTCTGAGAATCCCACCTCTTTAGCAATAACCTGCATCTGTGTTTCATCCAGGCTGTCGGCATCGAGGACGACACCCGCAGGATTACCACCGTTATCGTTATAGCAAAATGCGTCTACTAAAAATACTTTCACATCCATGAATGACGGTCCCTAATCCTGTTAATAGCTTCAAACTGTACATTAACAACAGCTTTATTAAGGATAGCCTGAAAGTGGGGTAGATATATACCCAAATCACCTCAAGGAGTTGTTTTCACCGCAGTTAAAGGGGGATCAGTTCTGTGTCTTCGGCGAAAGATCTGTTATTCGACGCGCCATTTTATTCAGTGCCTGACGGCGTAATGCGTTCTCTTTGCTAAAGAGGTGTTTTCGTTCCACTGGCGAGAAATGTTTCATCTGAAGTGCCAATATACTCCGGTCATAGATGACGAGAAATTTGAGGGAAGGAACCGGATTGGGTAACGAAGGAACATAGCGCGCTAAATCTGCTCGGTATGCCTGTAAGCGGTTAAAGAGAGAATCATTATAAGAAACGGAATTATGATGCCTGTTTAAATTCTCCAACGCGCTATAGGTACTGTTATATGTGCTAGGGAGTGGGGGAGAGGCTGAATGTGAAATTTTAGTTGGTTGGGAAAAGAGTGAGCTTGAAAGTGCGTGTGCTCCCATCATGTCGAGGGATAAAAAAGTAAGCAACAATGTCAGGAAGAGGTACTGCATTTTTGTTCCTAAACTCTTTGGTTGCAATTTGTATTTCTGTCTTTACAAATTCCATCCATAATTACCAATCAGAGGTTATTGGCAAAAACCTTCTGAGCGTTATGGGTCAACCTTTGCGGAAACAGAGATAAAGCCCGCTGTAAAAAAGTCCTGCTATTCAGTATTGAGCCAGGGACAATGTCTCAGTTAAGAGCGCACAACTTTTAACCTGGACATGTTCAATAATTGTTATCTGTTTACCACCGTACTTCGAAATCATCCTTAGATATTGTCAGCACTGTTATTGTTTCTTTCAGACCAGAATTTAATGTTTCCGAGTTATCCCCTGTTTTATTAAGCACAATAACTTGCGGGATTCTTCCCTCGTATAAGGGATTACTGGTATTCAAATTAACCTAAGATGGTGGGAACTGGTTGTCTTAATGATGAGAATTGGCAACTTCCATCGTGACATTTTTCTTTAAATATCAGGGAATCAGGCATGGGCATGTAAAAAGCCGGACAGAGTAATGCCTGTCCGGCTTATGTGATCAGAAGAACAGGATTGTTCCCCAGGTGATGACAACGAGGAGCAGAGAAACAAAAACTGCCGCCGAGCCGATGTCCTTTGCCCTGCCACTCAGTTCGTGGTGTTCTGGGCCAATACGGTCAACAACGGCTTCAACGGCTGAATTAAGAAGTTCAACAATGACGACCAAAAACAGGCTGGCGATCATTAGTAACTGCTCAATATGGTTTACTGGCAGGAAAAATGTGATGCCTGTCATGATCACGAGAAGAATAAGTTCCTGACGGAATGCGGCTTCATTTTTCCAGGCAGCCCGTAAACCCTGGATGGAATAACCGGTTGCATTGAGGATGCGCTTTAAACCGGTGACTTGTGGTTTCATCAGTCTGTTACTCTCTTGTCTTAAATGCTTTTTTGAATCCGGCCTTTACTGGTAAAGGCCGGAAGGGTCTGTCTACCTGGGTTACTGAGGCATGCTTGGATTGCTGTTCTCACAACCTGCCAGGATATCCATTCCGGGCTGATAAACTTGGGTAGTGACAGACATCATACCCAACAGGGTATGAAACAGGTTGTCCTGAGAATACTCCACATTTTTTGCATTTTTTACAATGCATTGACGGTTAATTTTATGGTGTTCCATGTAAGAAGGAGACATCCACATAATTAACGGAACTGTTTTTTGCTCAACCGGAGCGATGTCATATGGCAAACCGTGCAGATAAATGCCACTTTCGCCCAGTGATTCACCGTGGTCTGACAGGTAGAGCAAGGCAGTGTTATGCTGAATATCGTTATCTTTAAGAACACCAATAACTCGGCTGAGTATGTAGTCTGTATAAACTACGGTGTTGTCATAGGTATTCACCAGAGCCTGTTGTGTACAATCCTGGATTTCAGCAGTGTCACAGGTAGGTTTGAATACTTGGAACTCCTTAGGATAACGCTTGTAGTATGTTGGGCCGTGGCTACCTATCAGGTGTAACACGATGACGGTATCACGCTTGGCGTTATGTACTTTTTCTTTCAGCCCTTCAAGCAAAACACTGTCGTAGCAGGTGCCGTCTTCACATTGCTGAGGGTATTTTGACGGGTCGATAGTGACATGTTCAACACGGTCACATACGCCTTTGCAGCCACCATCATTATCTTTCCAGCTAACATCGATACCTGCGTGTTTTAATACGTCGAGAAGCCCTTCCTGATGCTTCGCAGTGATCGCATTGTAGTTATCATGGCTGAGTACAGAAAACATACATGGTACGGAAACAGCGGTAGCAGTCCCACATGAAGTAACTTTCTGGAAACTGATGACGTTTTCTTTTGAAAGGCGAGGATTGGTATCCCGGTTATATCCATTTAATGAATAGTTCATACCCCGGGATGTTTCACCTACAACCAAAACAACAACATTGGGTTTTGTGCCATGGTTGTTATCTTTAGCGTCGGTGCCCAGAGATTTGAACGGGAGGTTTTTCTCATACAGGCTGTATTTTGCGTAGCGGAACGAGGCACTAAGGTAGTTGGTCGGATTGATCAATGATTTGATTTCACTGTGATTCCGGACCAGTGACGCATAATCTTTGTAGTACAATGCAGCAACACCACCGGCAACGACAAGCGCAGCAACAATGGCGATGACTTTTTGTAATAGCAGTTTCGGCAGTGACTTTGGGAATTCTACCTTGACGGTAAGCACAGCAATAACCGGAAGAATAATAAGTCCCAAGACCCACAGAGCCAATGAAACCGAGAGGTAGCTGGTAGCTTCGCTTTGGTTGGTCTCAAAAATGTTAACGATCATGTCGTAATTAAAGTACTGACCGTAAGTCACCATGGCATAGGTAGCCAGTGTAGAGAGGGCGATCAGTACCGGGACGATGACTTTGTAGACGACTGGCCAAACGAGCAGCGTAAACAAGGTAAAGCACAGGACTGTGATGAATACGGGGATGCTGGCAACAAATCCCCAGTCGATTGGCTGGGATTGGGAGAGAATGTCGAACAGGTGTTTCCACAGCCCGGCATTTTGAATCGTGGCGAAGAAAAGGGCCACTATCAGAGTAAAATTAAGTTGGCTGATTCGGCGCTTCATTTCATTACCGTTTCTTGAACTATGTCGCAAAACCGTGCATTTTTGCACAACGTTCGAAAAAATGTAAGAAGTTGTATCAGTGATATGCTCACTGGTATCAAGACATAAAATATATTCGGCTGTTAAATGATAATTAAATCAAAGAATAAACAAACAATAGAGTTGGCAAAGAAACTTTTTGACATGACATGGCCGATGATCTTCGGCGTACTATCACTGATGAGTTTTCAATTGGTCGATTCCGCCTTTATCGGTCGGTTAGGTATAGAGCCCTTGGCTGCTCAGGGATTTACCATGCCAATACAGATGATGGTTATCGGCTTGCAAGTTGGTCTTGGTATTGCGACTACCGCCCTGATATCCCGAGTTTTGGGTAAAGGCAATGTAAAAGAAGCAAGTCAAATTGGTGGCTTGGTTGTATTGACCGGGGCTGCCAGTGTTTTTGCACTGTGCCTGCTGGTGTGGTTTGGTCGGGATCCGATACTCCTTTTCCTGGGAGCCCACGAAAACCTGTTCCCAATTATTGACAGTTATTGGAAGGTTTGGCTGGGGAGTGCCTGGCTTGGCGCAATGCTCTATTTTGCTTACAGTCTGTGCAGATCTCACGGGAATACAATGCTCCCCGGGATCTTGATGGTTGTCACCAGCCTACTGAATATGGGACTTGATCCCCTGTTTATGTTTACTTTCGGTATGGGGCTCAATGGTGCGGCCTGGGCTACGATTGCTGCTTTCGGTTTTGGGATACTGGTTGTCTTTCCGTTGGTCGTTGGCAGAAACTGGCTGAGTTTTAACTGGAATGGCCTTGAAATAAGAAAAAGCCTGGGAGATTTGGGCAAAATTATGGCACCGGCTATGGTAAGCCAAATGCTGCCCCCTTTGGCATCTACACTTGCTACCAAGCTTGTAGCAGGGTTTGGTTCTGCTGCCGTAGCAGCCTGGGCGCTGGGTTCAAGAGTAGAGTTTTTTGCAATCGTTGTGGTACTTGCCCTTACCATGTCCATGCCACCGATGATAGCCCGCATGTATGGAGCCGGTGACCGTCGCGGTGTGACGACGACACTTTCACTGGCAATGAAGTTTGTCTTTGTATGGCAGTTGCTGATTGGTGGACTGATTTGGTTGATGTCCAGCCAACTTTCGAATCTTCTGGCAAACGACAGCCAGGTAATTCAAATCTTGCATGTTCACCTGATGTGGGTGCCTCTAAGCCTTTCTTTGCTGGGTATATGTATCCTTCTTGTTTCCGCATGTAATGCATTGGGGATGCCAATAAGGGGACTGATAATTTCCATATTGCGCCTCTTTGCCTGTTTCCTTCCCTTGGTTTGGCTGGGGGCAAATACAGTTGGTCTCAATGGCATATTCATCGGTGCGGCGGTAGGAAATATTATGGCTGGAGTTGTCGCATATAAAATGTACAGAATGGGTTATGCGGAAACCAAGACTGAGTAATTGACGCACGATATACTATACAGATGCCCGAAAATTATTCGGGCATTAGACAACATTTATATTAAAAATTAGCCATTATCTTTATAAGCTTATTTTCGGTATGTGCCTGATATGATCTCTTTTTTGTGGTAAATGTTCTCTCGTTGTTTAATTTAATTGTGATAAATGCATTTTTTAAAAGTTATTTAAGTAGTCATTAATATACAGATGTGCCGGCATTTGACACCATGGTTTCTTGAGTGGATCAATCTCATATCAATATCGTAACTGCCTAGATGTAAGTATTATCACCATGAATAATAAATGTATGAATTTTTACAGAACGTAGGCGGGTTAGAATTGAATAATAAAAAGTTGTGTAAGAGAGTTCTTCTTTGAGAGAATAAACTATTGCATTCGGTTACACTCGATAACTCTCCGTATCAACGGACAGTCAAACATAAAAATGTGAACCGAAATCACATAATTCAAATTCTAATTATTTCTGTCAATTCGTTGCCGATACTATGAAAGGCAACATTTATCGTGGATAAATCTGTTTATCATGATGCCAGATTATGCGCTTTGGGATAGTTTGCAGTCACCGGTGTGGATCTTTGATATTGATTGCAAAAGAATCAGCTGGGCTAATAAAGCAGCATTGATGTTCTGGAATGCGAAAACGTTGGATGAAATAAGCCAGCGTGATTTCTCTAAAGACATGTCAGAAGCTGTTAACGTAACGCTCAGCCAGTATCAAAAGCGCTTCGATGCAGGTGAAAATATAAAGACCTGGTGGAACCTGACACCGGGCAACATAACTCGTAAAGTACTTTGTCATTTTACAGGCTACGTGACACCTGAAGGTCGAACTTCAATGTTGGTAGAGGTAATTGCGGATGAGCCTTGCTTGCGACGCGATATTGCACTTGCCGACTTCACCAACCTCGCGTTGCTATTTGACTCTGAAGGGCAACTTGTCAGCATCAACCACGCCTTTGAAGAATATTTCGGTAATGAATTAAGAGACCTGGCAGCTTTTGCTACGGACACCCATTTAGCCCGGCGTTGGTTACGCAGTGCTCGCAGTAACGGTTTTTTTCAGGCCGGGGCCCGTTGTTGGACTGGGCAAAACTTTCAATGGTTTGATGTCGAAGGGGTTTGGCTGGGGGATCGTCAGCAGTTGTTGCTTCACTTGAGTGATCTCAGTGATTTGGGTGAAGGGCGGGATGAAATGCAACTCGTCAGACACCACGCCGAAATGGATTACCTGACCGGCTTGGTCAACCGAAGAGGATTTGGCAAGGTTGTACATGCTGAAAACGATAAGAACCGTTCGTACAGCCTTCTGTTTCTAGATATTGATGGGTTTAAGCTGATTAACGACACCCATGGGCATTCTGTGGGGGACAGGCTTTTAACCGACATTGCGGAGCGACTGAAAGCAACGTTGGATAACCGGGGTTTGCTGGCACGCTTTGGTGGTGACGAGTTTGTCATTAAGATTGACCGATCTCAGGTGGGGATTCCTGGAGATCTGGCCCGTGAGTTGATTTCTGAGTTGAACCGGCCATTTGAGATTGGTGATATCGGCGAAATCATTATGGGATGCAGCATCGGTATTGCCCGTTTCCCCGAAGATGGCGATAACCTAGATACCCTGATCACATACGCGGATATGGCTTTGCATCGGGCGAAGTATCTGGGCCGTAACCGCAGCTTGTATTTTACCCCGGAGATGGCATGTGCACTCCACCGCAAGGCCCGCTTACGGCACCGCCTTTCTATTGCTTTGGAAAAATGCGAGTTTTCCGTTCATTACCAGCCAATCACCCGCTCTGATGATGGAACACTCAAGGGTTTCGAGGCTTTGGTTCGCTGGAATGATGAAGAATTAGGGCATGTGTCACCGGCGGAGTTTATTCCTCTGGCAGAGGAAACCGGCCAAATTGTCCAGCTTGGGCGCTGGATTATGCAACAGTCTCTTAAACAGTTGTGTACTTGGAAGAGCAAGTATGGCATTGACCTGATGGTGAGTGTGAATCTGTCGCGCGCCCAGTTGCAGCCGGGGCTGGCACCTTATGTGTCTGAGCTAATGAAGCAGTATGACATCAAGCCATCACAGGTTGCTCTTGAACTGACAGAATCGACAATGCTGTTGGATTACGATGAAGCCCGGCATTGTATTGAGGCCCTTGGCCAAATAGGTGTGGAGCTGTACCTGGATGACTTTGGTACTGGATATTCGTCTTTGTCCCAACTGCATGATTTACCAATCACCACGGTGAAGCTGGATAAGAGCTTTGTCCAGGGGGAGCACAAGGGCAGTTTAGCTGTAATTGAAGCCACCCGGGCTATCTGTGAAAAACTGGGGTTGCGTTTAATTGCCGAGGGTATTGAGACGCAAAACCAGCTTGAGTACCTAAAGCACTGCGGATATGACTACTGCCAGGGCTTTTATATTGGGCGCCCAATGGCACCTGAACAACTTGAAGAGTTGCATGCTAATCTCTTTGAACATCCGGGTGAAGACTGATTAAAATGAAACCGGGCACTTGCCCGGTTTTTTTGTGGGAAACATTCGACATCCCTGTAAGATCATCGGTAATCACGTTCAGGTTTTGCATCTTGCCATGTACACCACATCTGCGTAGTGTCCGTCCTTGAACGCAAATGCTTTTGCCAATCCTTCTCGCTGAAAACCCAACTTTTCATATAGAGAGATGGCGGACAGGTTGTCGGCGTAAACTTCGAGCTCAATCCGTGTTACTGCCATCCAGTTTTCTGCCAGGTTAATGGCTGCACACATTAGTGCCTGTCCAACACCTTTTCGCCGATAATGCTCATCCACACCCATACCGAGGGTTGCAACATGTCTTCTTCTAGGGGATGCATTCACTTCCAACCCTAATTGGCCGACAACGGCACCATCTATGACAGCAACAAGGCTTTTGATATTGGGCGCGAGGTTTTCCAGGCGGTTGCGCCACAACTCTTCTGATGGGAAAGGAACCTGCAGGGTGTTTGCATAGCAGCTTTCCTGCTCATAGATACGTTTAATCTGCTCAACGTCTGCTTCGGTGCTATGTCTAATTGTTATTGTCATCGTATTCGTCCTGAATTTATACAACCCTGATGGTTTGGGTATAACGCATTATCAATCAAACTGTTTTTTACAGCATTATTTTTAGTGATCAGGACAATTGAGTGATCAGTTCCAGATGTTGAACCGTAGTCGAAAAAGATGAAAGCCGAGGAGATACCAAGATGAGGAAGCTTGACCTTTACAATACAGTGACTCCGGTTATCGTAAGCTACGCCGATGCCAACCACTATGTGATTATGTTGAGAGATGGAAAGGAAGAAGCGCTTGCCTGCGATTCACATGGCCGTGGCCTCAGTTTCGATGGGCTGGTTCAGGCAAAGGATGCACTCAAGCGAGAAGGTTATGTTCTGGCGAAAATGCGCTTCGAATCAGCATACGATGAAATGTCGGGCAGTATTGCTACTCAACCGGCTGAAGTGTCACTTCCTCTCTGAAAACACAAAAAGCAAAAAAGGCGCGACATGCGCCATTTTCTGTTTAGCCGTGTTGGCGATGTATACCTCGGGCGACAGCCACTAGATCAGTGCAACCCACATCAATCCCCATCTGGTTGATCAGTGTTGTGGTCTGACCCCGGTGGTGGGTCTGGTGGTTAAAGAAATGCAGCAGCAGTGCCGGGAAGTCGTTGGTAAAGGTGTCACCGGTAGTACTTTGGTAAGTCAGGGTACGTATGAAATCTTCGTCTGTCAGTTCGTCTACCCAGGACACAATTACTTCATCAAGTCGAGTGCGTGCTTGGTGAAGCTCCTCAAAGGTAGAGAAAACATCTTCTGAGTTGGTAGCCGGTGACGGAAACTGATCCAATTCATTGAGCGACGTCCAACTGTCCTCAAGAGTCCTGAAACGGTACAACCACAGCAGATCGCAAGTAAATATATGACTGAGCGTTGAAAAAACTGAACCGAAGTAAGCACCTTCATCACTGTAAACATCGTCCTCAGACATGCTTGCGGCACATTCAAAGATGGAGTGGTTAATCCATCTGTTATATTCGGCCAGCATTGCATACAAAGGTTGCCTCGTCATCACCGCCTCCAAATCCTTGCCAGGCTCAATATTAGCAAAGAGGATATGTCATTTTGGTTGGAGAGGCTGCCGCAGTTTTAAAAAATGCGTCGTTGTAGTGATTTTTCCCTCATAAAAAGGAAGAGTGGCAAACCAAAAGAGACACCTACAGCCAATGTGCCCACAATCGGAAGCCAAAGTTTACGCATACGAAGGCGAGTTCCCTCGACTACGATGAAGATCAGTAAAACAACAACGGAAACAAGCACATCTAACCAGGCAAAAGCAGATACCGGGCTGGAAAGCGCCTCTTTAATCATTCGATAAAAATCTAAACCGTTGATGGAAAGCCACGGTGCCATGGCTGTGAAAGGAAGGATTGCCCCAAGTAAAAACAATATGGCGTATAGCACTCTCATCAATTCAACCTTCTTCCCTGAATGTACATCTTTTGGCCTTAATCCGGTCGCTGTAACTCGCCCTTCGCGAGCGTTTCAGTGGGTCCACTTCTCTGTCAAATGCCTTTGAAAGGGAACGGTCATTCCTACAGGTATTTTCCTTGAATTGAACGCAGTGAAATCACTCTGAATCAAGCACCTTGAAGTGATTTGGTTATATCTGTGTAAAGGGTAGAGTCTTATTAATAGGAAGTCCGTGAAAGCAAAATTAATTTCGGAGAATGTCTCAGTGTTGAGAGTTTGAGTTGATTGGATTGTTGGGAAGTGCAGACGTTTTAGGTCTGCATGACTTTGTTACCAGACAAAGGGGATCATAGCCAGTTCAAGCTCGATGACGTATTACCAAAGCAATTCCACCCAGAATTGTCAGTGACGCCATTACCAGAGTCATCGTTAATGGCTCGGCAAGGAATATTACCCCTCCCAATGCTGCGATGACCGGTACACTGAGCTGGATACTTGCTGCAGAGACGGTAGTGAGGTTTTTGAGTACGGCGTACCAAAGTACATAGCCCAAGCCAGACGCAATACCGCCGGATATCACCGCAAGCATAATACCGTTTGTATCCCATATTCCTAAAACCAAAGAAAATGGGACCAGGGTGATTCCCATAATGGACGCCCGAAGGAAATTACCGGCAGTGACCTTGGTTGGGTCGCCCTTTCCCCTGGCTTGAAGGCTGTATAAACCCCAGGCAATACCGGAGATAACCATGAGCATGGCAGGCAAAAGGGGAGGGGAGTCGATACCCGGCATGAGCAACAAAACCAGTCCTGATATAGCAATGGCCAGCCCTGTCCATTGAGGGACATTCAGTCTTTCTCCGCTCAAAAGGCCTGCCGCTATCATTGTCAACTGAACGGCGCCAAACAGTAATAACGCACCGGTGCCGGTCGGTAGCGAAACATATGCAAATGAAAAAGCTGCCGCGTAAGCAAACAACGAAAACGCGGAAGGCCAGTCACCAAACTGTGTGGGCTTAGCTTGCATGTCACGGAAAAAACAGATGGCAGCTAAGACGATTGCACCAGAGACGAGTCGGATAACTGTAAAACTGGCTGCATCTATGTCGGTCTCCTTTAGGGCGACCCGGCAGAGCACTGAATTGGCAGCAAAAGCAATCATTGCCAGAATGCTGAGGGTGGCAGTACGGATTGGCGGTTGGGTTGGTTGCACAACAACATCCTTGTAAATTAATAGCGAACCATCAGAAAGACTTATCAGACAGTTAGGGTATAAGACCCAACCCGAGACATTCGTCTTTCGTCAGGGACGAAAAAAGGGCAATCCATGCCCTTTTTTGCCAAGCGAAAACGCAGAATCAGTTAACAGACTCAATAGCAAAGGATTCAACTGGTGAAACAATTTCATCCTGAGCAGCGATAGTTTGTAACTCCCACTCGTTTTGCTTCGACGTTTCTTTTAATACAGCGTAGCAAGCATCATTACAATGTGCGAAGGCCTTCGGAGCATCACCCAGTTCCAGATACTTACCAGTGAACAGGGCAGAGATTAAATCACCGACACCTACCGGTTGCTTATCAAACTCAAGATGGGGACGTTGGGCAATCCAGCAACCATCTTGTGTAGCGAGCATCATGGTGAATTTTTCGTCCGATACACTGTGGAGGTGTTTGACCAGAACAATTTTAGGGCCTTTTGACAGGGCGATTTGACAAGCTTCTACAGCATCAGTCAGGGAGTTGATTTCCATGCCGGCAAACTGGCTAAGTTCAAACTGGTTTGGCACGATAACATCTGCCATTGGCATGATGGTGTTAATCAAATGCTCAGCGATACCCGGTGCAACAATACAGCCTTTGTCCGGTGCACCCATAACCGGGTCACAGACATAGATGGCTTCAGCATTGGCCGCTTTTACCTTGGATACGACATCTTTAATTGCAATGCACTGTTCAGCTGAACCCTGGTAACCAGTCAATACCGCTCGGCAATTTCCCAACTGACCAATTGCATCCATACCGCTGACGAGAGAGGTGATGTCTTCTGCTGCAAAGGCGCGGCCAGTCCAACCTTCCTTATATTGCGTATGGTTTGAGAACTGAACAGTATGAATAGGCCATACTTCATATCCCATCCTTTGAAGCGGAAATACGGCAGAACTGTTTCCGGCATGTCCATAAACCACATGCGATTGAATGGAGAGGATACCTTTCATAAGACTTTACCTGTGTCTGGCCTGTTCCATTTCCCGTGCATGCATTTGTGCTGGGCGGTGCAGGGGCGATGATATTAATACAACGATATGTTGAACATTCAGCGCGGGGTCGTGCTGGGGAGTAAGCCATATCGCGTCACGGAATGGATCATAGTGCTTGTCCTTTATGTTCACAAATCTGATCAGCGTGTTTGACTAATTTTTTAACGTAAAACATCTATTTCTGGTTATTTCTTACACGAAACATGGGGTTGCTAGTGGTTTTAACCCAAGTTTGTGCATCCATCGTTAGTGGTTCGTCAGATTTTCTGCAGAAAGTTGAAAAAAATAAGTGCATTTAAATTCTATAAAACGGTATATGTATTCACGCAATTTTGTTTGCGACGCACATCACATTTGACTGGAAATTCGATGATTTTACAAAAAGTCATTCATGTCACTTATGTAACCGGTTGATATTGCGCGATTTGATGGGTTTTCTATCTTTGTAAAATGCGTAAAGGTAATGATTTTTTCAATTGTATTACAAAATGAATTTTAATGAAAAAATTCACTTTTCTCCGGCATATGTGCAATGAATGATTCCATTTTTAGCATTTTTTCGAAACGAGAATTATTGAAAAATACACCCATCCGATAAGGGGGTCTCACTCAGTGGGAACAACTTAGAGTGATAAAAGCTGAAAAATAAAATCAGGACCCGATCGAATTTATAAGGGAGATTTCTTTTTTATTAAGACCGACAGATAAAAAGGAAATCATCCCTTATATTCAAAAGCGATTTCACCAAGGATTCGGTATTAGGTAGAACGGCAAAGAATAATAAATTTATTCTTTATCATCTGAATTGAAGGTGAAAACATGTCTTCTGAAGCAAGCGGTAAAAAAATGGGACTAGTCGGTCTGACCGTACTAGTTGCCGTTAATATGATGGGCTCAGGCATTATTATGCTGCCAGCGAGCCTTGCACAAGTGGGTGCCATTTCTCTCCTTTCATGGGTAGTCACTGCGCTAGGTGCAATGTGTATTGCCTACACCTTTGCGAAATGTGGTGCTTTCTGTAAACGTTCTGGCGGTATGTCAGCTTATTCTGAAGAAGCTCACGGCAAATCGTCATTCTTTATTTCTTCTTATACATACTATGTATGTCTGGTCATTAGCTGTGTTGCCATCGCAGTATCAGCAGTAGGTTATATCAAACCATTCATACCTTGGCTTGATACTCCTATGCACACTTTCTACGGTGTTGTGGCAATTCTGGTACTGACCATGGTCGCTAACTTCGGTGGTGCCAAGATCACAGGCCAGATCTCATCTGTGACTGTATGGGGTATCATCCTGCCAGTATTCGGCCTGTCAGTAATTGGCTGGTGGTGGTTCGATCCACAGACTTTCCTGTCTGCATGGAACCCACATCATGACACCACTATGCACTCTGTATCTTCAGGTATCGCACTGACCCTGTGGGCATTCCTGGGTATCGAATCTGCTGGTGCAAACTCTGACGCGGTTGAAAACCCAGAGCGTAACGTACCTCTGGCTGTACTGTTCGGTACTGGTTTTGCTGCCATCGTTTACATCATGTCTACCACTGTAATCCAGGGTATTATCCCTAACGCTGAATTGGCTCAATCTACCGCACCATTCGGTCTGGTATTTGCCAAAATGTTCAGCCCAATGGTAGGTGATATCGTTACTCTGGCTGCAGTAATCGCATGTATCGGTTCTCTGCTGGGCTGGCAGTTCACCAACGCACAGGTATCTAAAGCGGCAGCAGATACTAACCTGTTCCCTCAGATCTTCGCGAAAACCAACAAAGCAGGCGCACCAATCCCTGGCATGCTTATCATGCTGGCTCTGGAACTGGTTCTGGCTGTAATGACTATCTCTCCAGACCTGGTTAACCAGTTCAATGCTCTGCTGAACCTGGCGGTATTTGTGAACATGGTTCCTTACATCCTGTCTATGACTGGTCTGGAAGTTATGCTTCGCAAGAACATGGTTACTCAGTCTCAATATCGTCTGGGTGCAACAGTGGGTACGCTGGCCGTTCTTTACAGCATCTACGGTGTATATGCGTGCGGTGCAGATGCAGTGTTCGGCGGTACTATCCTGACTCTGCTCGGTTACATCTTCTACGGTTTCATCGCAGCTCGCGATACTAAAGAAGAAATGCAGGCTCACGCTAAATAATTAGCTCCCGCATAAAGAATAAATTAATAACTGAATTAAACCTCTCGGTTATTAATAAAGGAATCTTAACAGGCAAGGATGCCAAGGAATAAATAAAACGGACTTTCGCTTTATTTCTATTAAAGCAAATACCAAAGATACGTTGACAACAATGCCTGGCCTGTCTTGATAAGTTCAGACCATCCAAAGCGTTGACGCCGAAATTTAATTTCGCAGCGAATACTGCAAAAGAAAATCAGGTATTAATTATGAGCAACAACTTCAGCAAAATGCGCACTCTGGTAGTAGAGCCGCAACATATTGAAGAACACAGCTATGCTGCCCGCGCAACCAGCGCACTGGTTAAAGAGCTGAACGACCGTTCTATCGAAATCGTAACTGCTACTTCATACGAAGATGCAATGGCCGTGATCATGGCCACCCAGATTGACAGCCTGGTGCTGACTCTGGAAAAAACAGAAGAACAAATCGTAAATTCAACTGAAGAAGTTGAACTGCTGATGGCTCTGCAAGAGCGTCAGGCAGAAGTTCCAGTATTCCTGCTGGCAGAGCGTGCCCGCACTTCTATCCTTGCAAACCGCAAACTGATGGAACGTGTACATGAGTGCTATTCTGTTCTGGAAGACACCGCAGACTTCGTAGCTGGTCGTATCGTTGCTGCAATGAAGCGTTACCGCGACCAAGTTGTACCACCATTCATGAAAGCCATGATGCAGTACAACGACATCCACGAATATTCATGGTCTGCGCCTGGCCACCAGGGCGGTATCGGTTTCACCAAAACACCAGCTGGTAACCAATTCTACCAGTTCTACGGTGAAAACCTGTTCCGTACCGACATGGGTATCGAGCGTGCTTCACTGGGTTCACTGCTTGACCACACCGGTGCGTTCAAAGACAGCGAAGTTGAAGCAGCCAAGATCTTCGGTGCTCACGAGTCTTACTCTGGTATCGTTGGTACTTCTGGTTCAAACCGTACCATCATGCAAGCGTGTCTGAAAGATGACGACATCGCCATCATTGACCGTAACTGCCACAAGTCAATCGAACAAGGCCTGATCCTGACCGGTGCACGCCCTGTTTACATGACTCCAACCCGTAACTGCTACGGCATCATTGGTCCAATCAGCAAGTCAACTATGGCTGCTGCAAACATCGAAAA
This sequence comes from Parasalinivibrio latis, assembly GCF_036825535.1. GTDB lineage: Bacteria > Pseudomonadota > Gammaproteobacteria > Enterobacterales > Vibrionaceae > Parasalinivibrio > Parasalinivibrio latis. Next base: position 224,602 of record NZ_CP098813.1, on the reverse strand, counting down.
GATGATTGCAGAAGGCAAGATGACTAAAGATGCCAAGAACAAGAAGCCTAAGTACGCGGTTGTTACCAACTGTACTTACGACGGTATGGTTTATAACTCAGAGCACGCAGAATCTCTGCTGTCTGAGAGCTCAAACCGCATCCACATGGATGAAGCTTGGTTTGGTTACGCTCGCTTTAACCCTATCTACAAGGGTCACTTCGCGATGCGTGGTGAAGCGAAAGACCACCAGGGTCCAACAGTATTCGCTACTCACTCAACTCACAAGCTGCTGAACGCACTGTCTCAGGCATCTTACATTCACGTTCGTAACGGTGAAGACGCAATCGACTTCGATCGCTTCAACCAAGCGTACATGATGCACACATCAACTTCGCCTCTGTACGCGATCTGTGCGTCTAACGACGTTGCAGCGAACATGATGAAAGGCGAAAGCGGTCTGTCTCTGACTAACGAAGTTATCCGTGAAGCGGTAATCTTCCGTCAGAACATGCGTAAGCTGTTCAACGACTACACTGCTGACGGCGACTGGTTCTTCAAGCCTTGGAACGCAGAAGTTGTTTCTGAAACCAATGGCGAGCAAGTTAAGTTTGAAGATGCTTCTGTAGAAGCACTGATGACTGTTCAGGAAAACTGGAAACTGCGCCAGGGTGACAAGTGGCACGGCTTTGACGACATCGACAACGACTGGTGTATGCTGGACCCAATCAAAGTGAGCCTGCTCACTCCTGGTCTGGACGACAAAGGTCAGTTCCTGGAAAAAGGTGTTCCTGCTGCACTGGTAAGCGCATACCTGAGCCGTTTCGGTATCGTTCCTACCCGTACTACAGACTTCCAGGTGATGTTCCTGTTCTCAATGGGTATCACCAAAGGTAAGCGCGACACCCTGATTAATACCCTGCTGGCGTTCAAGCGTCACTACGATGCGAACTCAGATCTGGAAACAGTACTGCCTGAACTGGTAGAAACTGCACCAGAAATCTACAAGGGTCTGGGCCTGCGTGACCTGGGTGACCGTATGTTCCAATACCTGGTCCGTCACAACCCAAGCCAGGTTCTGAACGAAGCATACTCAACTCTGCCAGAAGTTGAACTGAAGCCACGTCTGGCATACCAACACATTGTTGGTGGCGACGTTGAAATGGTTGCTTCTGACGAATTGGTTGGCCGCGTTGCAGCGCACTCTGTTATCCCTTACCCACCAGGCATCCCAATGCTGATGGGCGGTGAAAACTTCGGTGATGCTAACAGCCCTCAGATCAAGTACCTGAAAGCGCTGGAAGCATGGGATGAAGAATTCCCAGGTTTCGAACACGAAACTGAAGGTGCAGAGAAAGAAGACGGTAAGTACCACGTTCTTTGTATCAAAGAGTCTGCACTGCGCGACTAATCGCACTGAATAACCCGTTTACTCTTCTTGTAAACTCGTTGAGTAGACAAACAGTTGGCCCTATGGCCAGTGCAAACAAAAAACTGTAAGACAAAGGGCATCCGGATGGATGCCCTTTTTTTATGAAGCTGTTTTGGAAACGCTTTTGGCCAGCTGTGTCATGAATGAGATTGGGCGTCTGTTAGGGCTTCAGTGCGATCAAACTTTGCCAGTGAGTTAGTTAAGCTAAAAGCTGCATCTAAGAATAAATTGCCAGCAGGGACGTAAGCATGGCATCACATTTTACATTTTCGCCTCAGAAAAAACTGTCTGTCCAGGTTTGTGTCATGGCACATAACCTTGAAGACTGCATTCAGGATTCCCTGAGAAGTCTCGTCCAGGCCTACCGTCCGTATCCCGCACGTGTTTATGTCATGATAAATGGCTGCAGGGATAACACCTTGCAAAAGGTTCAGGCTTTGGCAAATGAGTTACCTGGCATTACACCTGTGAACATTTCGCTGGGCGATAAAGCCAATGCGTGGAACACTTTTGTCTATGAACACTTTGATGGTGAATCCATTGCAGTTTTTGCTGACGGGGATCTGACTTTTGAAAAAGCTGCATTGGCCAACCTCATTACCTACTTCCGGGCCCACCCCAACTACAATGCAGTTTCTGGTTATCCATACGACGGTGGAAGAAGTGCCAAGGACTGGCAGAAACAGTTGCTTGAGAAGCATCTGTTTACCGGTGGGCTGTACTTAATGTCACCGGTTTTCCTGGAGAGGGTGAGGAAGCAAAATATTCGGCTACCTCGTGGGCTAATCGGTGATGACAGTATGCTGGGATACCTGACTGCGTGCGACCTTAACCCGCCGGAAGATGACCCCATGCGAAATATCGGCGTTTGTTCCGGTGCAGTTTTCAGATATGACAGCCTTAACCCAATGAGCCGCAGGGATATATATACCTACCTTCGCCGTCGGGTGCGTTATTCCATGCGACATTTTCAGCAAAGCACTATCGTGCCGCAGCTCAAACAAAAAGGGTTATCAGCAATGCCAGCTACAGCGCAGGAATTACCGGATATCACACCAGGTTTAATCCGTTGGTTTTCCGGTAATGTCGTGTTTGATTTGATAGCCTATAAGCGCCTGACCTCCCATCCCAAGACGAGACGAAGGTATTCATGACGTAACTGGCTGGTGGGTTGTAATTGAGGAAGGAAACTGTTCGTCTGGGTGTATTAGGGAGCGCGGTATTGCCAGCCTGCGCTCCACGTATTTTGCCGTTAGGCAGTCAGTAGGGCTGATACCACACCAATAAGCCCGCCAAACACACCACCCCATACAACCAGCCAGCCTAAATGCTCGCGGATCATCTTTTGGATAATGTCTTTCACCAGTTTTGGTGTCAGCTCATTTAGGCGCTGATCGATGATTTCCTCAATGGTTGTCCGGATATCATCCATCATCGCAGGGGATTCGATCTGTGCGGCCAATGCATTTTTCACATTGTCTTGCTGTGCAATGTCGGCAATGGAAACCTGCATTTTTTCAATAAACGGTTCGCGTAATGGCTGCAGGGCTTCGACACCGCCAAACATGGCAAGCATACCGCCAAACTGGGAATGCATAATTACATCAAGAAGTGAATCAAATGCCGGGTTTAGATCGACTTCTTTCATGACTGGGGCAATATCCAGCCCAGTTGGTGAAACCATTTCTTTTTTAAGGAAGCGGTCGATGTTATCGCCTGTAAAGAACTGTTCCATCATTAATGTTTTGATGGCCGCTTTAAACTCTTCAAAACGGGCAGGAATGACACCTGAACCATAAAGGCCCGGTACTTTTTCAAACAACATATGTACTGCAAGCCAGTTTGTAATTGCTCCGGAAAAAGCAAAAAGTCCGGCTGAATACAGCAGCGCATTGTCAATATAGTATCCGGCACCCAGCGCAACCAGTGCCAATAAGTTAGTAATCAGGCTTTTATTATTCACGTAAATACTCTCAGGAAACCCCAAACGGCGGAAATTTTAATGACAGGAATCTATGTTTCAAGAGGCAACACAAAGTTAGGGTGCAGATGTCGCTAGTTTTCATGATATAGGGAATGTTTTGCTGATAATTTCACCAAGGGCCTGCTGTCTTGGTTTTGGTTTTGGTTTTGGTTTTGGAATTTTTTTCAATTACTAAAGGCGGGATCCTGTTAATTTGCGGAAATTCTGGAGAACAAGCTCGAAACTGTATGCGTGTTTAACCTTATGTTTATTGTCTGCCCCTAGGGTGTGCCATTTTTCCGGTGTTGATGCCAGATCATTCAGGGCTTTTGCAAATTTGTCTGGTGAGACCACATAACTGGCGTTGGTTGTCGAAAGCATATTTCGGACATCCCCCACATCGGTTGATACGATGGGAAGCCCTACAGCCATAGCTTCAAGGACTGAAATAGGCATTTGTTCCGTATCGGATGAAATCGCAAAGATGTCCACATCATCAAAAAATGCCCACACATCTTCCACCCTGCCGGTAAACGTGACTTGATTCTCCAGCCCCAGAGAGGAGACATATTTTTGCAGGGAGGCCAGGACGGGCCCATCACCGCCTATTTTCAACCGGCCTCTGGAAACCATGTTTGCAAATGCATCGATTAGTCGGGGTATGTTTTTCTCTGCACGTAAAGTTGCAAGCGTAGCAATGGTAGTTGGGTGGCTGTGCTCTATCTTCGGTGAGGCAGTCTGCTTTGCCATTTCCGGGTCAGGCAGCGCAATGCCATTGGGGAAATATACCAGTCTGGAACCCCGCAATCCCCACTCTTGTTTGGCAATATCCAAAAGCCCCAGAGACGGAACAACCAGTTTGGTGGTCGAAGAGGTTGAAAGTACCAATCTCCTGAAGAAGTTACGATGTAACTTTCGCTTCTCTTTTTCGTCCGGACCAAAGCCATCTTCCCAGTGAATGACGGGGACCTTGGATAACAGCCTGCCGCATAGAGTCCATTCAATTGAGCCCCAATTATACGTCATAAGAACATCAAATTGTTGGCTTTTGAGGATGGAACAGATTTTTGGGAGGCGAGTAAATATCGGAAGAGACTTAAAATCCTCCGTTTCCAGATAGTGGACATCAGTATCCGGCAAAAACTTACTTTTTGCCGAATAGTCGCCATTCAGGGCAAGAATGATGTGACGGTACTCATTCTGTGTCCTATTCGCTATTTGGATCAGCCGTATCTGTTGCCCACCGATAGCAAATGTTGGAAAAACATGCAGCAGTGTTTTCATTATTTTAGGGGCCATCCCTATGAAGAAATTCGGTCTCTTGACGGAAAGACTGTACCAAGGGACGTAATCGAGAATTGTCTCATAGTTGAGTAGATACGGATCTGTATGATAATTGAACGGAATGGCGATTTTACACTGTAAATTTATAAACGGCCGTTTAATTAATGCCGGGAAAGCGCACCCGGCCAGATTGTATGAGGCACCTACTGATTACCAGGGCAGTGCTTCACCCAGATAATTAAAGAAGCCACCCGATTGTTCCGGAGTCAGATTTTCAATCACTTTTTTCAGACCAGCTGCGGATTCGTCAGCAGTAATTTGGGCATTATCCCCACCCATTTCTGTTTTTACCCATCCTGGATGGAGTGCAACACAGATTATTCCCTCACTTAGCAGATCGTTTGAGAGACTTTTCATTACCGAGTTGAGCGCCGCTTTTGTAGATCGGTAAATATATCCGCCTCCAGAAGTATTTTCTGTCATGCTTCCGACTTTGGATGAAAGGGAAACTATGGTACCAGTTTGCTTGGTTTTTAAATGGGGATAGAAAGCTTCTGCAACTTTTAAAGGTGCGATGACATTGATCTCAAAAGCCTTTCTCCACTCTGAGGCGCTGGTGTTGCCAAAACCGTAGCCCTTTGGGCCGTAATAGCCAGCATTGTTAATTATTAGGTCCAGAGACGTGTCGTGCAGTTTGTCTGCCAATTGGGATATAGCATCATGATCGGTGACGTCCAAAGCATGTATTGCCAGCCTGGGGTGCTCGAGGGCCAAGTCAGCCAGTGCATCGGCTTTGTCTGGATCCCGGCAGCATGCGATAACATTCCAGCCTTCTGTGACATAAGCTGTGACCAGTGCAAGCCCTATACCCCGGTTAGCACCTGTAATAAGCATGTTTTTGCTCATGGTTTCTCCCTGATTCCTGAGCCCGATAAGACTGATTGATTATTCGGACTATCGAATTTATCCAGTGGGTGTACGTCCTTTTGCTTAATTAATAAGCAATTCGCCTGGTCGTGATTTGTCCAATATCAAGCTAATGGCTGTTTCATTGCAATAATCGATATTGATCGCAAAGCCATTTTCACTGTCAGTATGCTTTACAACTTACGTAAAAATAATTTACAGCACGTTATGTAAGGTATCCGTGGTTTGCCAGTCCATAAGCAACTAATTAATTTCTGATTACTCCCTGCCATTAACTTGGCTCGTCTTACTAATAAGAACATGATCAGCGACTGAGAAACTGAGATAAGTCTTATTAATCTTAGACCTAAGACGTGTATGCCGCTGCTAAAGTTACGGGGTTTGAGCCGCTATGCGCGGGAACAGCCCGTTAGTTTTCGCCCTCTGGAAGGGTTTGCAGGAAGGGACATTTGCAGCAGTTTCTCGGAATAATTGGTTATGGATTGGTGGCTGTCGGTTTTGTTGGCCTGATACTTCTTGCCTTAACGGTAAAGAAGAACTCGTTTGAGAAACGAGTTTTCATGGTTTCATCATTTTTGTCTGCTGTTTGGGCATCATCTCTGGCGTACCAGTTTTACATTGGCCAGTTTTACGTTGCGTTACTTGCAACCGAAACCCTATGCAACCTGGGTTGGATTGCGGTGATTCTCTGTGCAATCAAGCCGGTTTCTTCTTTCAGGCAATTATTCCTCCAGACTCACCTTGGGACAGTAGCAGTCGTTACAGGCGTGTTGTCCATTTTCAGTGAAGTAATATCACTGTTTGATGTATTGGTATCCCCGCAAATCTTGTTTGGACTGCACCTGTTGCAATCAATCCTAGGGTTGTTACTTCTTGAGCACCTTTTCCGCCAGGTCCACCCTTCAGCCCGTTATGCGGTCAAGCCTTTGTGCCTGGGGTTAGGGGTGATGTTCGGCTATGGATTTGTACTCTATGCAGACAGCCTGCTTACCTCTTCAGTCTCTGCTACCTACTGGGAAGCACGTGGCTGGGTGACACTTCTTACTATTCCCTTGGTACTGATGTCTGCCCGACGAATCAATCACTGGTCGGTAAGGGTGTTTGTTTCTCGGACAGTCGTGTACAGCTCCACAATTTTACTGGTAGCCGGAGGCTACCTTTTGGTGATGGCTCTGGTGGGTTACTACGTGAAACACGTAGGCGGCAGCTGGGGGGGAATGGCTCAACACCTGCTGTTTTCGGTCGGTGTACTTCTTCTTGTCAGCCTTTTTCTTTCCCAGTCACTTCGCCGGCGTACCAAGGTATTCATTGCCAAACACTTTTTTGCGAACCGGTATGAGTACAGGGAAGAGTGGATTAAATTTTCCCAGATTATGTCTGGCCAAGGGGGATCACCATTTGACATGTCCCTTCACGCATTGATGCGCCCCTTTGCATGCCAGTACGGTGTCCTGCTTGTGTACCAAAACGGCTATTGGACAGTAAAGGCTGAACAGGGAACCGACAAAAACAACCCGGACATTGAAAACGTGGTGTTGCATTTTGGAAACGCAGCCCATGAGAGGAACTGGATATTTGACCTTGCAACTGAGCGTGAACCCGGGGACGGGCAGGGGGATCACCCGTTCCAGATAGTGGTACCCCTCGGAATGGGAGATATCAAAGCATTGTGCTTGCTGTCCAGACCTCAAACGACCTCTGGTTTGGACTGGGAGGACAGGGATCTGATGAGGGCGATTAGCAGCCAGTTGAATGTCCATCTGAACCTCCATTTTACTAACCAGGCGTTGGCAGAAACCCGGCAGTTCGAAGCCTTCAACCAAATGTCTGCGTTTCTTGTTCATGATCTGAAAAATGTACTGGCCCAGCTTCAACTTATTACCCGTAATGCGGCCAGGCACCGGGACAACCCGGAATTTATTGATGACACATTTGAAACGGTAGAAGCGGCTTCTTCGCGGCTGAACAGGGTGCTCTCCCAACTCAGGCAAAAGCTTCAGGAATCATCAACTGTCGAACGGGTTGAGCTTTCTGGACTGTTGAAAAAAGTCTGTGAGGAACGGGCAGTGCAGAAGCCGGAACCGGTTTTCTCGGGTCCAAGTGAACCGGTGTTGGTGTCGGTTACAAGAGACAAGGTACACAACATTTTTGGCCACCTAATCCAGAATGCACAGGACGCCACCGATAATAGCGGCAGTGTGTCAGTGGTCTTGAAGTCAGATGGACGGGAAGCAGTGATATGTGTTGAAGACTCGGGATGTGGTATGAGCGAGAGCTTTATTGAAAACAGGTTGTTTACACCTTTTGACACCACCAAAGGCAATGCAGGGATGGGCATTGGTGCCTATGAAGTCAGGAAAGTTGTTGAATCACTGGGCGGTCGGGTAGACGTGATGTCGACGCCCGGTTTGGGTACACGATTCACTGTGTCTGTTCCCGTTATGCAACAGCAGGAAATACTCAGTACTGAGGAATCGGAATATGGAAGCAAATAAAAACAATACAGTACTCATTGTTGAGGATGACCTTGGAGTTCAAAAGCAGCTCAAGTGGGCGCTGAGTGACTTCTCACCTGTTATGGCAACAGACAGGGAGTCTGCACTTGCAGCAATTCGCCGCTATGAGCCAAAAGTGGTGACCCTTGATTTGGGCTTGCCTCCTGATCCCGCCAATGCCAGTGAAGGTCTTCGCACCCTTGAAGAAATCCTTAACTTGGTGCCTACCACCAAAGTGATTGTGATTACCGGCAATGATGACAAGGAAAATGCGCTGCAGGCTATCGCGTTGGGTGCACATGATTTTTATGCCAAGCCTATCGATGATGAAATTCTGGGTGTCATGGTCAGGCGGGCTTTCTGGGTTGCCGGTCTGGAGCATGAAAACCGTCAGTTGAAAAAGGCCGATCTGTCTGACCATGGAATCATTGGGGCGAGCCCGGTGGTCACTCAGGTCTGCCGAATGGTCGAACGGGTAGCCAACACGGAAGTCAGCACCTTGTTACTGGGGGAAAGTGGTACCGGCAAAGAGTTGTTTGCCCGCGCTATCCACGATGGCGGGGACAGAAAAACACAACCGTTTATCGCTATCAACTGTGCTTCCATTCCCGAAAATCTGCTTGAAAGCGAGCTGTTTGGGTTTGAACGGGGAGCATTTACCGGGGCTCACCGTACCACGAAAGGCAAAATTGAATGTGCCCATGGAGGGACACTGTTTCTTGATGAAATTGGTGACATGCCTTTCAGCCTGCAGGCGAAGCTGCTCCGGTTCCTTCAGGAAAAGGTGATTGAACGGATAGGCGGACGGCGGGAAATCCCTGTGGACGTGAAGGTAGTTTGCGCAACCCACCAGAATCTGCAGCAAATGGTTCAGCAAAGTGCATTTCGTGAAGACCTTTTTTACCGAATCAGCGAAGTGACCATTAATATCCCGCCGTTGAGGGAGCGCGGCGAAGATGTCCTGCTTTTGGCGCGAACATTCCTGATGCGATTTGCCAAACAAATGGGTGCCAATGTAAACGGCTTCAGTGACGATGCCAGCCAGGCTCTGCTTTCCTATACATGGCCGGGCAACATCCGGGAGCTACAGAACAAAATTAAGTCGGCGGTGATCATGGCTGACGGCAGGCAGTTGACCGCGTTTGACTTGATGCTTCCCGGTTCAGGTGAGGCGGAAGCAGGGGCGATGCCTCTGAACCTGCGGGTTATCCGTGAAGAAGCTGAACGTGTCGCGGTACAAAGGGCGATTGATTACTCAGATGGAAACATCTCCCAAACAGCGTCATTGCTCGGTATTTCAAGGCCAACGCTCTACAGCTTGCTGGAAAAATACGGTTTAGAGAGAAACTCACCGAATTGAGGATGGGTATAGGACTTTGTCCCTGTCGGATTCCTTTACATTTTTCCAATTCAGTATGTGGTAATAAACCGTCAACAGAGTCGTTAGGTGTTGTAAAAAAAAGGAAAAAAGACCCGAGTTGGAGGTAGGAACATAATTTGCTAATCCATAACTGATTCAGTGAATGAAACCAACGTCATTTTTAATTGGGATTTGCACGGATATGAAGCCAACAGAGAATAACCAAAATCATGAAACCAAGCTTCAGCCAAACTGCAATACGGCGGGAAGCCGGTTTTCGAGGCGTCGTTTTCTCCAGTCTGCTGCCGTAACTTCACCTCTGTTGTTTACGGTGAAAAGCCCGGTAGCCTGGGGGACAACCGGGACTGCGCAGTGCAGCATTACAGCCGTTTTATCCGGTAATGCATCAAACCCGGGAAATTGCCAGTCTGCGGCGCGCTCTGCGGAATATTGGCAGCGTGTATTTACTGCGGTATCAGGCAATCCTGAATACCCGGTATTACAGGCATTGAGAGCCAATAACATCACCAAAACTACGCAGTTTATGTCTCTTTTCCTCCATGGCTGGGAAAACAACTCTTACGACGCCAGCAGCCGTTGGTATTACCGCCTGTACCTTCAGGACTGCGATAACCCTTCCATTTGGGATGTGCTGCAGGCCGGTAGTACAGCGAGTTACAAAGTGAAGTTCCTGTTTGTTAAACGACGGAACAATAGAAAAAACAGGAAGGAATACATCAATATATTTGAGTACCCGGCCGGGTTCGTCCAGTCATTGGTGGTGGCTTATTTAAACAGCCTTTTCCCGACAGCAATTGATTATCCTTATACGTCTTTGACCCTTAACGGCCGGTTGGATTCCGCTGTGGATTCATCCGTGAACACGCAGTTGGCCTTGCTTAAGCGAACTCGCCCAAAACCAGGGGTTATGGATGTTTTTAAACCTTTTATTTCAATGAAAAGTGAAATTGAAACATGGAGTTAATAAATGTATGCCCCTGGTTGAGTTAATTGACGATAACCTCGTGCCATATGCTGACATCGACGTAAAAATTGTCGACGAATTTTCGGTCGATAACTGTACATACAAAGCCGGTGATCAAGTCGTTATATTCAGCCCCCGTACAGGAGAGTCACTGCTTTGTGATTCTGTTGTACTTGTGTTTCTCTCGCTGCTGCGTCAGAAAAGCCCACTGGTTTTTGCACTTTCGGCCTTCTCTGAATGTCATTCTGATTACGCCAGGAACCTGCTGAATACGCTTGAGAGTATGGAGTTTATTGAAGTTAAAAAGGTCAACTGGAGATGACGCTTGACCACTATGCGCCAGTATTGCCTTAACGCCGGGCCGTTTAGGTTTTCAATTTCGACCTCTTTACCTCTGGTTCAGCACTATCTTGAAGAGGTATACGCAGAACATTTGTCCCTGGAGCCGGAGGCTTACTTCGACTACGCAATCCAACTCCTTCCGGGCAAAGGCGCCCGACGTTGGTGGCGCAGGCAGGTCAGGTTCTGTTTCAATCACCAAATGCCGTTTAAGCCCATGCCGCTGGCCCATGCCAATGCTGTTTTGGAATGGGGAATGAACTGGGTAATAGCCGGCAACGCCCATCAGTACCTGATTGTTCACGCCGCCGTAGTGGCCAAGAATGGAAAAGCGGTAATCATTTGTGCACCGAGTGGGTCTGGAAAGAGTACCCTGTGTGCGTATTTGGTTTCCCGTGGCTGGAAACTGCTTTCAGACGAACTGGCACTGGTTGATCACAACACATTGACGGTTGAAGGGCTGAACCGGCCAATGAACCTGAAAAATGGCTCTATTCCAGTTATTTCCCCCTATTTTCAAAGCAGGCAGTTCAGCGAAGAGATTCGTGACACTCATAAGGGAACCTTGAAGCTTCTGTACCCTGATGCCGGGCAACAACTGCCGGCGGGCTTGCATGTCAGCCCGTCACTGCTGGTATTCGTAAAGCACTCGACCACCGAGAAGTGCTTTATTGAGAAGGTCCCCCCTTGCGAGGCACTCACGGAAATACTCCAACAGAGTTTCAATCATGGCACGCTGCACCAGAAAGGGTTTGTGACTGGCAGGAAACTGGTTGATCACACGCCGGCTGTTTACGTGGAATACAGCGATTTTTCAGCTTGTGAAAGGGCTTTGGAAACCGAACTTAATTCCTGTTCATGGGGGGAGTACGATCATGCGGTTGGTTGAGGTTTTACGTTGCCCCGAGTTGTTCGCCTGCCTCGGACCCCGTGAGCAAGCTGAAATTATCAGTGAAGCACGTTTTTTCGGTATGCAGTCGCAGTTGCTGCCACTCTTTAATGGCAATTGCCATTACCATCGCTCAATTTGGGGGCAACTTCCGCTGGCTGTACGGCAACAATTAAGCAATGATTTTCACCGGTTCAGTGTGCAGAAAAGGGGGCTGGTCAGGGAGCTCAGAATGCTGACATCAGCACTGGGCGACGATGCTGTCCAAGATATGGTCGTGCTGAAAGGTGCGGCATATCACCTGGCGAAGATTGAGGAGCTTGCAGGCCGGACAATGTCCGACATAGACGTTTGGGTGAGCGAACGTCAGTTGAAAGGTGTAGAAGAAAAATTAGTGGAATCCGGCTGGGTACACAGTCAGTTAAACAGTTATGACGACAGGTTTTACCGGGAGTGGTCTCAGGAGATCCCTCCATTGAAACACTATGAGCGGCGTATCGAACTGGACGTCCACTTCCGGATCCTTCCCAAGGCTCTTGATTCCAGTGATCAGGCATTGAATTTACTCCGTTACACCCAATGGACGGAACAGGGAATTCGGGTTCTCACTTTGCCGGCGATGATCATCCACAGTGCGATCCACCTTTTCTATGAAAGTGAATACCGGGGTGGCCCGCGGGATCTGTTTGACCTTTACCTGTTGTTTTCCCGTTTGTCACAGGTACCGGAGGGGTGGCATTCATTAATTTCTATTCAGGAAGATGTTGGGCAGGGGGATTCTGTTTATCTGGCTTTGAGGTATTGCCAGAAGCTGTTCCGGCTTGCTGTGCCAGAAAAAGTAATGGCATTTTACAGCCAGTATGCACCCGCCCCAGTGGCACTGCGGTTGCTGGACAACGCATTTATGACTGTTTTCAGCAGCGGCTTCCCGCCGCACCGCCCCTTCGGGTACGACGTTATGGCGCTTGCTCTCTATTTACGAGGGCATGTTAAACGCTTGCCTATGCCCATTTTATTGCCTCATTTGGTTCGGAAAACTGGATTGGCAGTGGCAAATAGTTTTAAAAAACCGGAAAAAGAACACGAGCCTCTGTTTTAGCGGAGGAATGCTATTTCTTAAACCAGGTTTTCATGACTGATTTTCGTTTTTTTTCTTTCTCTGCAAGCTCCAGTTTCTTTTCTGAAATCATTTTATCCAGATGCCTGACCGTGTTGACCTTACGTTGTATTACGTCATCCAGAATACTGGAAATTGCGCTCAGGGTTTTATGCATTTTAGCGCCGCGTAAGGTGTCCCAATCAGTTTGTTTGTCGTCAATGGCTCGGCTATACAATGCCACCGCATCCAGTTCTGCCATGGTTTGATCATGGGTAGGAAAGCCAAGATCTGCATGGGCTGGATGGTGCCCGTTATTGCCGGTTTGGGTTTTGACATCTTCCGGGATTTTGTTTTTAAAACCGGAAAGTTCACTGTTCATTTCGGCAATGACAGCTTCAACATCTGTTTCACCGATCTCTTTTTTATCCTCGATACAGGCATAGAGGAACAGCCTGTCGGCAAAAATATTGATGCGGCGCGGGATTCCCTGGGTACAACGCCTTATGGCCGGGAAAATGTCTTCCTTCAGGTCAGGCTTGTGTCCATCCCAGCCGGACTGGCGCAGCCTGTGCTCAATGTATTGCTGGGTCTCTTCTGCGCTGAAGGGCTGTAGGTGACATGATGCGATAATACGTTGCCGGAACTGCTCCATTTGGGGGAGCTCAATAATCTTCTTAAGCTCTTCCTGACCAAGAAGAAAGCTTTGCAGCAGTGGTTTGTCGCCACTTTGAAAGTTTGAGAGCATGCGCAACTCTTCCACACTTTCTGCCGGGAGGTTCTGGGCTTCGTCAACAAGAAGCAAAGCCCGCTTTCCCTGCCTGTTCAGCTCAATAAGGAAAGATTCCAGTGCTTTCAGTGCCTCTGCCTTGTTCATTCCTTTGGCATCAATGCTGAAATTCGCACACACCATTCTTACTAACTCTTCCGGGTTAAGCCGGGTGGTTGCGATTTGTGTGGCGACAATGGATTCATCTACAGAAGACAAAAGATTTCGGGCCAGTATAGTTTTGCCTGTACCGATAGGGCCGGTAACCACAATAAAACCTTCACCAAGAGACAACCCGTAGTTCAGGTAGGAGATCGCCTTGTCATGATGTGGGCTGGCGAAAAAAAAGCGTGGATCCGGGCTCAGTCGGAAAGGTTTACTGGTAAAGCCAAAATGCGATTCATACATGATTAAAACTCAATTCGTCCGTTTAGCAGAAACCTGAACTCATCAAACTCACGGGAAGAGCTTCCGGCAACGCGGGTAAGGTAGCGCAATCCCACCCGTCCTGTTGCACGGTCATTGAACCGCTTGCTGAGGTCTACTTCTGCTTTGTAATAGTCATCTTTTTGGGTGGCGAACAATGGTGATGAGAATTCATACCTGTCGAAATTCACTTTGGCGCTGCCTTCTATCAGGTTTGAAAGCTGGTGCGATACACCAATTCCCGCACCGATGCGGCGGGTTTCGACAGAGAATATTGTTTTGGTGACCGGTTCAAGGTCTGAGCCGGACAGTGATAACTGCCACTCGGTCCGGCGTTGCTGAAGTCTTGTTTCCCAGTTCAGCCTGCGCTCGACAGTCAGGCGCTGGTTAATTTCCCCATTAAACACAAATTCATCATCGAAACTGGAAACGGTTTCGATATAACTGACGGATGTTGTCGTCCTGTGGCTTTGGTGGGAGTAGCTCAGGCCATAGCTGTCTCCGAATATCCTTTTCTCATATGAAGCGGTCAGCCGGGTCTTTGTGGATGGCTGCCAGTTTATCCGGGTACTCCAGTAATTCTCTTCGTCCTCGGTCAGTGAAAAGTTGTAAGCGAATTCAGCCCAGGTGCGGTAACTGAAGTAGTAGCGGAGCCCGGGGCCGATACTGGCACCTTCTGTGGTTGTCGTGGCGTCGGTGTCGTCGTAATTCTCATAGTAAAAGCGAACCAGCGGCCTCAGCGGCTGGGTTTGTGTGCCGATAACTGACTGGAAGTACTGGGAAGTTGTGGTTCCGTTGTTTTCATCACCAAACGTTCGCTCGCCATTGTACGAACCGGACCAGAACAAAAGCTTGGTTTTGGTACCGTCGCGAAAGTTAACATTGGCATTGATTCGCCGGTAGTCACCAACGCTCCCTTCATTGTCCCCGATGCTGCCATCAATTCGTGCGTTAAGGTTCATGTAGCTTCGTGGGTTAGTACGGTAAGCCAACCCCAGGGAGGCCGCCCTGCTTTCAAAAGTGCCTCCGCTGATAACATCAGCCGCTGCATTCTGGTTGGAAGCAATGGCTTCGTTTCGGATGGACGCACTGGCATTCATACTCAAGCCGCGTTTATTCAAGGCGCGGTTTGCATTGAATGCAAGGGTCTGGTTGAACTTGTCAGCACGTTGGTTATCGGAATAAAAATACTGGGTGGCAGAATAATTCAGGTCGAGGTCGGTTTTGCCGCCTTTCATTGACGCTCTTGCACCTGCGGTAATGCCGCTCACCAGCGCAGCGGTATTTGAGTCGTCCTGGTTCAGGTTAGTAGTGTAATCAAACGACAGTCCGGCATAGGGTATAAAGTCCTTAGTCTGCTCAACAGCATGTGCAGCCGGCAGGAGAAACATACTCAACAAAAGCGGAAGTATTGCCTTGGGCGTACCCGGTAGGCACTTATTGACAGGCACGCCGTGCTGTAACCCGGATAAGTGCCTATCCCCCAGACTCTGCTTCGTGTCCATAGCCATAACCGTATCCTTGTCCATAGCTGTATTTGCTCATAAAAGAGCTGTGAACCACTTTGTTGACGAGAAAACCAATTGCGAGGTTGTCGTCCAGATAACCAATGGCTTCCTTAAGATCTGACATCCGGGTTTTATCCTGCTCAACCACCACTATCACCTGGCCGACAAGGCGAGAAAGCACGACAGATTCCACGGCAGATAGCATTGGTGGGCTGTCGACAATGATCATCCTGTCGGGGTAACGGTTTGCCAGTTCCTCGATCAGGCCTTTCATCCGTTCACTGGAAAGCAACTCATTGCTGGAAGGATCCGGTCGGCCGGATGGTATGACTTTCAGTCGGGGAAGTGTCGTGCTGTAGATCACTTCAGAAATATCAGTGATCTCGTTTTTGAGGTACTCAATGACACCGGGCAGGGATTTGGATACCCCCATACTGTTTAACAGGTTGGGTTTTAGTACATCCCCGTCTATCAGCAGGACCGTCTTGTCCTGTTCTGACGCGATGCTGAGGGCAAGGTTAACTGAGCTGAATGTTTTTCCCTCTCCTGGGAGGGCACTTGTTACCATCAGCACATTGCCCCTGTGATGGAAATCAGCCCCTTTCCCGAATGCATTTTGCAGCAACTTGTGTTTGATGCTGCGGTATTCATTTCGTATACGGCGGCTGTTGGCAGTGGCTGGGAAACCCCCAAGCCCAATCATTTCCAAAAGCTGGTCACCGATCCGGATGTCCGGATCTTCTATCTGCATTTGGCGGTTTTTTTCCAACAGTTCTTCAGAGATAACCGGGGTAATGTGTTCTTTATCATCCTTGGCCGGCTGGAACCGGGTCATGGCTTTTTCAATAATACTCATAGTGCGGCCAACCTTTTAGACAATTCTGCAATAACCCGGTCATGAATATCTGTAGAAGCGTTTAGCATCACCATGACGGAAAACACCGCGACCAACATTGTGTTCGCAAAAATAAATAACCGTTTCTTTCGCTTTGCCCATTGTTCGAGGTTTGAGTTGGGCGTAGCGGAGACCATGCCAAATACGGGTATACCGGTGACTTGGTAAAGTTGTCGCGAAGATGATACGACAGGGGCGATCTGGCTGATGATGAACGAGAGGAATAGCCCGGCAGATATCCCGCCAAACAACACAAATGCCAGCCATGCCATACGGAATGGACCCGAAGGTTGCGTTGGGACCCTTGGTGCTTCAATTACCCGGAACTTAATATCATCGGCACCGCCAGTACCAACACTCTGGGAAATCAGGGCTGACTCACGTCTTGATAGCAGTTGCTCATATTTTGCTTTGGTGATGTTGTAGTCCCGGTTGAGGTTAGTAAGGCGTGCTTCAATGTCCGGCACCTGATCGATATTTTCGCTGAGCTCAGAGATGCGTGTCTGGTAACTGGATATTCGGGTTTCCAGTGAGCCTACTTCGCTCTCAAGTTCGCTGAGGGTGATTTTCAGGTTCTGGTATACCTCGTTGTTATCCAGCAGGGTCTTGCTATGCTCGGCATTACGTATTTCCCTGTCGCGCAGGTACCGAAGTTCACCAAGCTGGCGGCGGGTTTCTATCACGTCAGGGTGCTTGTCGGTATAACGGAAACGCAGGTTGTCCAGCCGGTCCTCAAGATTCTGGAGGCGCTCGTCGTATTCGGTTTCAACCGAAATTACCTGGTTGGCGGCTAAGGCCTCTTCTTCAGCAATTTGTGCTTTAACTAAGGAAACCTTGGTCTGGGTTTCCTTCAGGGCCAGCTCTGTTTGCTCAAGCTGGGTTTTGTTTTGCTGAAGGCGGACAACATAACTCCGGTCACTGCCGGGAAGGAACCCGCTGTTTTCCCTCTTGAATGCTGCCAGTCGCGACTCAGCCTCCACAAGGCGGGCTTCGTACTCTGAAATTTGGCGACTGAGAAACTCGTTGGCCTGATCCGTATCCTGGCGCTTCTCACCCAATGCACTGTCTACAAACACATTGATGGCGGTCTGAACCACATCCCGTGTATAAACCGGGTCACTGCCTGTGTAGCTGATGCTGTAAAGGTTTTCCCTGCCGGTAGACCGGATTGTGATATTGTCCTTGAGATCTTTCAGGATACCCTCATAGGCCTCTGGTGTTGTCGCCCTGACATCGGCGTCCGTTTCCCTTGCAATCTTTTCAAGGTTGGGACGGGCAAGAAGGGTTTTCACCATCAGGCTGAGTTCCTGGGAGGGGTCGGTCTGAATAGCCAACCCTCTAAGGAGAGGTTTAAGGATAGAGCCTGTATCGGCATAGATCCTGGCGTCAGCGGTGTACTTGTTAGGCATCATGGTAACTGCCAGCCACCCCAGCGGGCAGAGGATCCAACTGACAATAACAATGTAGCGCCGCTTGAGCCAGATTCCCCTGACGTACTGGAGCAGCTGTTCGTAATGCTCGAGCATTTAATTCACTCCCAACCTAGAACCAAGCTTCGGGAATGATGATGATGTCACCGGGCAGAATATCGACATTTGCAGCAATATCTCCGTCGCGAATCAATGAATCAATCTTCAGCCGGTATGCTTTTTGTTTGCCTTCTTCAACCCTGATGACGCTGGCATTGTCACCGTCAGCAAAAATTGTCAGCCCGTTTACGGCAATCATCACGTCCAGTAACGTCATGTTCTGGCGATACGCAATGGCTTTGGGTTCGGAAGCCTCCCCAATGATTCTTACCTGCTCCTGGTATGGGCCGATAAATCTTTCCAGCATTACGGAAACAATGGGTTCCCGGATATATTCGCGAAGATGTTGCTCAAAAGTTCGTGCAAGTTCGGTAGGGGTTTTTCCTGAAGCTTTAATGTCTTCCACCAGACGGGTGGTAATCATCCCATCTGGCCGGACAATGAAGCTGCCGGATATTTCTGGGTTACCCCATACGAAAATTTCAAGGCTGTCGCCGGGGCCAATCAGGTACCGGTATTGATCCACATCCGTAGTTTGTGAACCTCTGGCGGTAGATGTTGGCAGATCTGTGAGATCACTATTGGAACAGGCGGTTATCAGGCCGAGTAAACCAGCCAAAATCAAGTTCCGAATTGACATAACATGCGTCCTTTCTGTGTTCATTCTAAAAAATGCGCACTAAATATCTGGGCATTGTTTGTTTTGTACCTGACGCCGTACCAACTAAACCGGCGGGATGTTTGCTGCTATAAAAATTAACTGGTTAGCGCATATCTTACTGTCTCAGTATTTGGAATTGAGACGCTATATTGCTGGGGTATATTTCTTTTAGGTGACAATTGGGAGTAAAACAGTAGGTGTGATTTTTTGCTGTTTATTAAGGAAATAAACTAATTGTGTGAGTTTATAACTGAAGCGAACACCTTGTTCTAATATTGAGACTGGGTTGTTAATTAACCTATTTATCATGCATCGGGGTTAGGGATCTGGCTTAGTATTAGTTCGTCATTTTGGCATTCCAGATAATAAAAGAACCACTTATGGCCGAACTAAAGTTTTATAGAACGTCGACAAGTCATAAAGTATTAATGATTGCAGACATGACAATGCTTGCTTTTATATATTTACTTACGAATTTGTCATTCGAAAACTCTATAGCAGTGGCTCCGGCTCCAGTCATTGAAACTTTTTTGATGATTGGGATGGTGCTAATAATATTCTTTAAAATCAGTATATTCGCGGTGGGTTTATACAATATAAAACTTCGTGAAAGTCAGTCGGGTATTTTTTACCGGCTGTTTTTCAGTACGATTCTATCTTACATTTTATCCATACTTTTCTTTAATGCGACAGGCCTTCTTGTTTCTGATGCACTTTTCGTTGAAGTGTTCCATGTATATGCATTTATTGGCCTGGTTTTCGTCCGGTACATTGCGAAGTTGATAAATTATGAACAGCTTGGACAGAAAAAAGTTTTAGTGATCGGGGCAGGGGAAAGAGCGTCGATTATTGAAAAAACTATGCGTAGACGCGCAGATAGAAACGGATTCGACTTGGTTGGGTTTGTGCATATTCGAGGAGACAAAAGTCTCTTTATTGATAAAAGGAAGATTATTCATCACACAACAACAATGAATGAAATAGAAGAGTTGATAGACTCGCTGGTCTCTTCTGGGAGAGCTGATGAAATTGTAATAGCTGCAGATGAAAGAAGGGAAAACATCCCGGTTGAATGCCTTTTTAAATGCAAAATCTACGGCATAGAAGTCATCGATATTGTTAACTTTATTGAGCGTGAAACTGGACAAATCGCAGTCAGCCTCGTTCACCCTTCCTGGTTCCTTAATGAACGTACAGCTCCGATGACCTACCCCCACCGGGTTTTTGACCGCGCTGTAAACGTGCTGTTGGCAACATTGGTTGTCCTCCTTACCTGGCCCCTTATGCTGCTGGCCGTTGTCCTTATCAAAATTGAGGATGGTCTTCACTCCCCCGTGCTCTACAGCCAAAAGAGAGTGGGGTACAACGGGCTGCTGTTTGATATCTATAAATTCCGAAGTATGACGGAGGATGCGGAAGCCCAAGGGGCGAAATGGGCAAGCAAGGAAGATCCAAGGGTTACCCGGGTCGGGAAGTTTCTACGGAAATACCGCATTGATGAACTTCCGCAGCTATGGAACGTGCTTCGCGGGGACATGTGTTTTGTTGGACCCCGGCCGGAGCGGCCACAATTTTGTGATTCCCTGGAAAAAGACATCCCGTATTACCGGCGGCGGTTGTTGGTAAAGCCGGGGTTAACCGGCTGGGCGCAGTTGAAATACCCCTATGGAAGCTCCGTGAAAGACGCACGGGAAAAACTGCAATACGACCTCTTCTATATCAAGCACCGAAGTTTCCTTTTGGATGTCGCCATTCTGGTTAGGACATCCGAGATTATTTTATTCGGCCGGGGCCAGTGAGTTATGACGCAAGGATGGCATCAAACTTCAAACAATTCTGCCCCTCTGGCGATGACAGTTGATTTGGAAGATTACTTCCAGGTATCGGCGTTTAACGGAGTTGTCAGTCGGGAGCAGTGGGGAGAGAAATATCCTCTGAGGGTAGTGGAAAGCACACGGAAACTGCTCGATTTGTTTGAAAACCACAATGTAAAGGCGACTTTCTTTGTTCTCGGCTGGGTAGCAGAACGTTGCCCGGCCCTGGTGGCTGAAATTCACCAGAAAGGCCATGAAATCGCCTGTCACGGTTTCCACCACCAGCGGGTGACAGAACTGGACCGCCATGGATTTGAAGCGGATGTCTCGCGGGCAAAGCTGTTATTGGAATCAATTACCGGTGAGGCTGTGAGAGGTTACCGGGCACCAAGCTTTTCCATCAACACAAGCAATGAATGGGCTTTTTCAGTGTTGGCTGAAATGGGCTTTACCTTTTCCAGCAGCACATACCCGGTACAGCACGACCACTATGGGGTTCCTGAATGGCCCCGGTTCATCCACAAACGGCCAGAGGGGATTACAGAAATCCCAATTCCAACCCTTTCGCTGATGGGTCGGAATATCCCGATTGGGGGAGGAGGTTATTTTCGCCTATATCCGCTGGGTGTGACGACCCGCCTTATAGACAGGTATCTCAATGATACCGGGGCACCTTTCAGTTTATATATCCACCCCTGGGAGCTGGATCCGGGGCAACCGCGTATGCAAGGAATTCCACTAAAAACAAAGTTCAGGCATTACCTGAATTTGAACCGGACTGAGCACCGGCTGAATCGACTGTTTTCGCTTTACCGCTGGGACACCATGTCCCGCGTTTACCAATTGGACACGGATTTGTTTAGAGGACATCAACGTGACAGCGTCATTACAGATTTTGCCACTGGATAGCGCCCACTCCCATATTTGGGACGCCTATGTTGATACACATCCTGAGGGAAGTTTTTTTCACCTCAGTGGATGGCGGCGAGTTGTCGAAAATGCATTGGGCCACCGAACGCTATACCTGATGGCATGGCAAAGTGGTGCTGTGGTTGGGCTTTTACCTTTGGTCAGGCAAAAAAGTATGCTGTTTGGCCATACCCTGGTTTCAACGCCGTTTTGTGTTTACGGTGGCGCACTTGCGGATGACGAAGAAATCAGGCTGGCACTTGAATGCGAGGCGTTAGAACGGGGGCAGCGGCTTGGTGTGGATCATATTGAGCTTCGTGACCGGGAAGCCAGAGAAGGAGATTGCCGTTGGCAGCACCATTGCAGCCATGCTGCTTTCTGGCGGGATATTGATGATGACCCGGAGCAAATCCTCACCTCCATAAAACGTAAACAGCGGGCGGTCGTCAGGCATTCTCTGAAAAACGGACTGTCCTGGGAAATTCAACATGACGTTGATCAGTGTTATGACATTTATTCAGAAAGTGTACGCAACCTCGGCACCCCGGTTTTCAGCCGCCGGCTGTTCCGGGAACTGAAAAAAGAATTTGGCAGTCAGTGTGAAGCCTTGGTGGTGAAAGATGCGGATGGAAATGCTGTATCTGCGGTTTTGAGTTTCTACTTCCGAGACCAGGTGTTGCCCTACTACGGAGGGGGGATAGAAGCTGCGCGGGCGTTGAAAAGCAATGACTACATGTATTACCAGCTTATGTGCCACGCGGCCTCCAGGGGATATCGCCGTTTTGATTTCGGTCGCAGCAAAAAAGACTCAGGCTCCTACAAATACAAGCAACACTGGGGAATGACAGAAGAGGCACTCCATTACCGCTGCGCCTTGGTTAAAGCCAAGCAACTTCCAAACCTTTCGCCAAACAATCCACGGTATGCAGCCGTGATCAATATGTGGAAGCGTCTCCCGCTTGGAGTGAGTCGCCAGTTCGGTCCTGTTCTTTCACGGTATTTGGGGTGATGTATGGCTAAAACTCCGTTGTTATTCCTTTGCCACCGTATGCCTTTCCCCCCCAACAAAGGGGATAAGATTACCACCTTTAACCTGCTGAAATTCCTCGGCAAACACTATGATATCCATCTTGGCTGTTTTATCGACGACGACTATGACCGCCAGTACCTGGATGAGCTCACTGCAATGGCTGCCAGTGTCAATGTTGTGACATTGAATACAGCCACAGCAAAAGCGTACGGGCTTCGGGCCTTTCTGTCCGGGGAGCCCATAACACTGCCGTATTATTACCGAAACAGCATGCAAAAATGGGTTGATGATGTCATTGACCGGCACAGCATTAAGCATCTTTTTGTCTACTGTTCATCGATGGCGCAGTATGTATCGCACTATTCCCCGGATGACTACCACAAAGTTGTCCATATGGCCGACATTGATTCAGACAAATGGCAACAATACGCCGACACCGCTTCCGGCGTCATGCGCTGGGTTTACCGGCGTGAAGCTGCCCGCCTTGCTGATTATGAACGCCAGCTGGTAGACGAATTCAATGTCTGCTGTTTTATCTCAGATGCTGAAACTGCACTTTTCAGGCAACGGGTAGAGCCAGGGCTGAAGGATAAAGTTCAAACACTGGGGAACGGTATTGACCTGGTGTTTTTTGATCCGGCTGCAGAGATGGTACTGGCAGAAAATCACCTCCTTGACGGGGCTGACTACATCGTATTTACAGGCGCAATGGATTACTGGGCGAATGCAGATGCGGTGATCTGGTTTGTCAGCCATTGCTGGCCCCTGATCATTGATAAAAGACCAGAGGCGCGTTTCTACATTGTCGGGAGCAAGCCCGGCAAGTCGGTACAAGACCTTGAAACACAACGTGGAGTCGTTGTGACAGGCAGGGTCGAAGATGTCAGGCCGTACCTCTCCGGTGCGGCTGCTGCCGTAGCACCAATGTGTATAGCCAGGGGAATACAGAACAAAATTCTGGAAGCAATGGCCATGCAGTTGCCTGTTTCAACGACGCCAATGGGAATTGAAGGGCTTGAGGGTTGCCCAAATGAAATGCTGCAGGTGACAGACGATCCTGCCCTAATGGCAACGTGGCTGATTGAACAACTGGACCAGAAGCCAGTTGCCACCACTTCACGCCGTTGGCTTGCAGATACGTACAGCTGGAACGCCAAGCTATCGCCGGTTTTGGCCTTTTTACAGAATGGCGGCCCCGGCTTTGACGGGCAGGTCGCGATGCCAGCAACACCCGTAAAAACATATGGGGAGGCTGTGAATGGTTGAATCAGGAATGCGTCCAAACACAGCGATGTGGATAAGGCTGGGTGTTGTCCTCACGTTGTGGCTGGTGGTTTTCCATGGTGGCCTACAGGATATGGTAGGGGTTTGGATGAACTCCAATACTTACCAGCACGGCTTCTTGATCCTGCCTATCAGCCTCTGGCTTTGCTGGCAGAAAAAGGCGTTGTTGAGCCAGGCAACACCCTCAGTTTCCTATCTGCCGATTTTGTTGCTTCTTGGCCCCCTGGCTCTTTGGCTTGTGGGCCGGGTAGCCGATATATCACTGTTTCAGCATGCGGCTTCCGTATTTGCCCTGATATTCGTTATTTGGGGGATGGTAGGGAACCAGATTGCCAGGATAATCAGCTTCCCCCTGTTTTATCTTATTTTCTGTATCCCATTTGGGGAGATGTTTGTCCCGGCATTGCAGAATATTACTGCGGACTTTGTCGTCGGTTTCTTACGTTTTGTCGGCATACCGGTCTACCGGGAAGCGCTGTTTATTGCGGTGCCAAACGGCTTGTTTGAGGTAGCAGAAGCCTGTTCAGGTATCCGTTTCCTGATAGCCAGCGTCGCATTGGGATGCCTGTTTTCCTACATGTCCTTCGCCAGCTTGAAAAAGCGTCTGCTGTTCATCGGTTTCAGCTTTGTTTTCCCCATTATTGCAAACGGGTTCCGCGCGACGCTGATCGTGCTGATTGGCTATTGGTCCGATATGACGGTAGCAACCGGCGCAGACCACCTGATTTACGGCTGGGTGTTTTTCTCAGTCGTCATCGGACTGATTTTTGCGGTAGCCAACCGCTTTGCTGATACAGAAATCCCCTCTGTATTACCGCCGGTATCTTCAGTGTCTCGAACCCAGCCGGCAGTAGTGCTGGTGGTTGTGCTGATGAGCAGCGCAGCATGGTGGACTGGAAAAGTGACCCATCAACTTGTTTACCCCGAAGTCCAGGCTGTAATCCTGCCTCAGAATGTCAGCCTGGCTCAAGAGGGAAACCATTCCCCGATAGGGCGCTGGGGAATCAAATTTGAAGGAACCTCGATGCAGTTACTGGGTGAGTCTCCGGATAACGGAGCCCGATACTTCAGGGCGGTGTACCCGGACACCACGGCAAAAGCACGTCATCAAGGATCAAGAGGGGAACTCATCAGTGCGTCGAACGAGCTTTATGACCCGGAGTATTGGACGCTTGACTACGCACAGGGAATAGAACTTGCCGGGCCGGGCGGAGTACCTGTTGTGGGGAGGAAAATGTTGTTGGCTGACTCTGGCGGGAACCGGCTGGCAGTCATTTACCTTTATTGCATTGACAACTATTGCGGTACCAGCAATGCCAAAATCAAACTCTGGGATGCGCTTATACGGCTGTCCGGCACGATGCCGGTTGGGCAAGTCTTTGCGGTTGCGGTACCGGTAGGCGATACAGGTGCGGGCCAGAAAGCCGGGGAGTTGGCAGGGCGCTACTGGATATGGCCTTATCAAGCTGCTTTGCGGCCAGCTCAAAACCGTCCTCTTGCCAAGTCATCCGGGATACCTGTGAACCG
The DNA here is from genome assembly GCF_036825535.1 of Parasalinivibrio latis. Classification (GTDB taxonomy): domain Bacteria; phylum Pseudomonadota; class Gammaproteobacteria; order Enterobacterales; family Vibrionaceae; genus Parasalinivibrio; species Parasalinivibrio latis. The sequence goes on along the minus strand of NZ_CP098813.1, from coordinate 199,501 downwards.
GGAAGTTGTACAGGATGCAGGGGGGCTGTAAGCAGGATGGATAAAACGAATTCCCTGTCCCGGTGGATTAACAAAGCTGACGCACTTTATGACACAGGCAGCACAGCTGCGCGGTTGCTGCCAATGCAGGGGCTGCGGGGAATCGCCGCCTTTATGGTATTCGTCGTGCACTACTGCGCCCAAATACTCCCCTGGTTAGATACCAGTGGTTTCAATGGAGAGGCGGTAAAAGCATACCGGGCAATTGGAGCCAGTGGGGTAGACCTTTTCTTCGTATTAAGTGGATTTCTTATCTACGGCATGTTGATTAAGCGTGAACAGGCATTTCTTCCGTACTTTAAACGTCGTATCCGGCGTATTTATCCCACTTTTCTCTGCGTCCTTGCCATCTACATTCTGCTGTCTGCGTTTTTCCCCGGACAAAGCAAATTCACGGGAAATATGGTGACGGATGCCGGGTTGGTGCTAGGCAATGTGCTGCTGCTCCCCGGTATGTTTGATATGACAGCCATTATCTCCGTCGCGTGGAGCCTGAGTTATGAGATGTTTTTCTATCTTTCCGTCCCTTTGGCTATTTGCGTGTTCAATATGCGAAAGTGGCAACGGTCACAACGGGTAGCCTTCCTGGCGGGAGTTTCTTTTACCGGCTTTTTTACTCTTGTCATTGGTTATACCTCCCATTCTGAGTTGTTGATGTTTTTCTCAGGCATGCTGCTGTTTGAATTTATATATGGCAAAGAGCAGGTAACCTCGCCGTTGCGGTTACCGGTTATTCCTGTCGTGTTTTTATTGCTGGCATGGTACCGGTTTTCTGATGCGGGGGAATGGGTGAAGATTGCTGTGATGTTTGTCGGCTATGCACTGGTATGTATCCAGTGCCTGGATGAAAGCCGGTTGTTATCCCGAATTTGTACCAGCCGGTTTATGTTGTGGTTTGGCAACATGAGCTATTCCTACTATCTCATTCACGGCCTGACACTTAAATTCCTGTTTATGGTCTTGCCGTTTGTCGTTGCCCCGGCGGCAGAGTGGACTTACCAGCTTTACCTGTTACTGCCACTTTTTTTTGCGGCAACCTGGATATCGTCTACCGCGCTATACCTTATCGTCGAAAAACCGTTTTCTTTAAAACCCGTTGCGCCGGGAACGTCTCTAGTCCGTCATATAGCAGGGGGTAAACACTGATGTGTGGTATTGCAGGAATCCTGAATTTGGAAAACCGGCATCCAGTGGATATGGTTTCGCTGCACAGGATGAACCGGATACAAGCTCACCGAGGGCCGGATGATGAAGGCTACTTCGAACTGCCGGAAATTGGGCTTGCGCATCGACGACTTTCGATCATTGATCTTTCCGGTGGGCACCAGCCGCTTCTTTCTGAGGACAGCCAGATAGCCTTGGTGTTTAACGGTGAGATATATAACTACGTGGAACTCGGGCGCGAGTTGTCCCGGTTGGGCTACCATATCCGGACTCACTCGGACACGGAAATACTTCTCCTCTCCTGGCGCGCCTGGGGGACAGAGTGCGTGAAACACTTTCGCGGTATGTTTGCTTTTGCCCTCTGGGACAACCGAGAAAAAGTGTTTTTTGCTGCCAGGGATCGCCTTGGTAAAAAACCATTTTATTACGCTGTGACTGATAAAGGGCAACTGGTATTTGGCTCTGAGCTGAAAACGGTGATGGCTCACCCGGATGTCAGCCGGTCACTGCGTCCTGAAATGGTAGAAGAATACCTCATGTACGGTTATATCCCCGACCCCGGCACACCTTACAAACATGTGTTTAAATTGCCCCCGGCGAGCAGGCTATTGATTCAGGGCAACGGAAGCTTCACCCCTGAACCGTACTGGGATGTGCCGTACCATGAACAGATTTTCAGTGACAGTGACTGGGTTGACGGCTTTATGTCGCATTTCAGGGAAGCGGTAAACCTGCGTATGAGGTCTGATGTGCCGGTTGGGGCATTTTTATCTGGTGGGGTGGATTCCAGTGCAGTTGTCAGCCAGATGGCCGGGCTTTCGGAACAACCGGTCAGGACTTGCGCGATAGGTTTCAATGAGGCTGATTTTGATGAAAGTGATTATGCCGCTTACATTGCTCGGAGATATGAAACAGACCACTCCCTCAGCGTTGTTTCTGCCGACGACCGGGGACTGATCGATTGCCTGATTGGTGTGTACGACGAGCCGTTTGCAGACAGCTCTGCCATGCCGACCCTGCGTGTTTGTGAAATGGCTCGAAGCCGGGTGAAGGTTGTGCTTTCAGGAGATGGTGGGGATGAGCTCTTTGCCGGGTACCGCCGTCACAGGCTTCACATGCATGAGCAACGGGTAAGGGATTACCTTCCTCAATCCCTGCGTTCCGGTGTGTTTGGCCCCCTCGGCAGAATTTACCCCAAAGCCGACTGGGCACCCCGGCCACTGCGTGCCAAAACTACCTTTCAGGCATTGGCGAAAACCGCCGTTGATGCATATGCGCACACTATGTCAAAACTGCGATTCGAAGAACGCTGGTCGCTATACAGTGAAAGTTACAAAAAGGAATTGGCCGGGTACCGGGCGGAAGAGGTAATGCGAGGGCACGCGGAAAATGCGCCCAGTGACGACCCTGTGAAATTTATCCAGTACCTCGACATGAAAACCTGGTTGCCTGGGGACATTCTCACCAAAGTAGACCGGGCGAGTATGCATCATTCTTTGGAGGTCCGGGCGCCACTGCTGGACCATGTGCTTTGGGAGTGGGGGTTTTCCGTACCTTCCAAGTTGAATATACAGGGGCGTGATGGAAAGTGGCTGATGAAGAAGGCGATGGCCCCATACCTGAGTGAGCAGATTCTTTACCGGCCTAAAAAGGGGTTCAGTATCCCGTTGGCTGAATGGCTTCGAGGTCCACTTGCACAGACCCTCCGCCCGGAGCTACTTGATGGAAAGCTCGCACAGAAAGGGTGGTTTGATCAGGTTGCCCTATGCCGCTTGTATGAACAGCACCAAAGCGGCACCCGTGACAACAGTGAAGCTTTGTGGAGCCTGCTCATTCTGGCAAGGTTTATTGACGCTCAAGGCTAATACAGAACGCCCAAATATGGATATTGGGGAAACCGACAATAATGGAATGCAGATGAGATTACTTACCGTAAGCACCCTTTACCCCTTTTCGGGATGTGAACGCCACGGTGTCTTCGTAGAAACCCGGCTTCGACAGCTCAGGCAGTGTTACCCCAATGTAGAAGCCAAAGTGATAGCTCCGGTCCCCTGGTTCCCGTTTAAGTCCTCTTATTTTGGCGAATATGCAAAGTATGCTGGTGTACCCGATAAAGAGGTAAGGCACGGTATAGAAGTTTTCCATCCCAGGTATGCGGTCATTCCCAAGGTTGGCTGGCAACTGACCCCTTTTTTCCTCCGTCAGGCGATTACTCGAAAGCTTCGTGAACTCATTGTTGATGATTACATTCCGGATTTAATTGACGGGCACTATTTCTACCCGGATGGCGTAGCAATCAAACATGTGGCCGGAAAATTTAGGATCCCATTTACCTGTACCGCCAGAGGGACAGACCTCAACCTGATTCCACGCTATTCGATGCCCCAAAAGGAAATTGTTTCAGTGATGGAAGCGAGCAAGCACAACATGGCTGTATGCGGTGCGCTGCGAAATGCCATGATTGAAATTGGCGGTAAGCCAGAAAAAATTACGGTGTTGCGAAATGGCGTGGATTTAAGGCTGTTCCCATTTACCCGTGAAGAGAAACAACGTGATCTACGCAGTGAACTAGGTCTTCCAAAGGACGTAACAGTATTGCTTTCTGTCGGGCACCTGACGGAGCGAAAAGGCCACCATCTTGTCATAGATGCCCTAGCAAGTTTGTCAAAGGCTGTTTTGGTGATTGCCGGGGACGGAGAGGAAGCAGCTAGCCTCAAACAGCAGGTAATTGAGGCCGGGCTGTCAGAACGGGTAATTTTTGCCGGTGCCCTGAGCCAACAGCAACTGGCCAGGTATTACGGTGCCGCCAATGCCCTTGTGTTGGCATCCAGCCGGGAAGGGTGGGCAAATGTTCTTCTGGAAGCAATGGCGTGTGGTACACCCGTTGTTGCCACCAACCTGTGGGGAACACCGGAAGTGGTTGCCGCCCCGGAAGCCGGGGTGCTGGTGGAGCGAGATGCCGCTTCAATTGCCAGAGGGATACAGGAACTGTTGTCGCTCCCTCCGGCACGTTTGGCTACGCGTCGGTATGCAGAGCAGTTTTCCTGGGATGAAACTTCTGATGCCCAGATGAAGATTTTTGAGGCCATCTTAAGTGGAAAGGAAATCAACCGGCCAGTCTTTCCCGGTGATGTAAAGGTGGTTTCGTGAAGATACTGTATCACCACCGGATCGCTTCAAAAGACGGTCAATATGTTCATATTGAAGAAATTGTCAATGCTCTGAGGAAGCTTGGGCATGAGGTAATTGTTGTCGGGCCGGATGTGGCCGAAAACCGGGATTTTGGCAGTGACGGTGGTTGGGTGACGCAAGTCAGGCAAAAATTCCCCAAGGCAATGACGGAACTCCTTGAATTTGGCTACAGTGCGCTCGGGTTTGCCCGGCTGGTAAAAGCTGTCTGGAATCATAAGCCTGACGTGATTTATGAAAGGTATAACTTGTTTTATCCGGCAGGGATATGGGTAAAAGCCATTACCGGGCTGCCGCTGGTGCTGGAAGTCAATTCCCCCCTCTATGATGAACGGCTGGCTTTTGGCGGGCTCGCTCTGCCACGGCTGGCGAAGTGGACGGAGGAATTTGTCTGGAAAAGGGCAGACCACGTGCTGCCGGTCAGCCATGTACTCGCGGAATATGTACAAAAAGCCGGCGTCGATGACGAAAAGATCACTGTTATCCCAAACGGTATCGATCCGGAAAAGTTCCTTTCCAAACGTATTGCCCAGACAAAAGACGACGCTGAGTGCAATGCAATGAGAAAAGAACTGGCGGGAAAAAGGGTGATAGGGTTTGTCGGTTTTTGTCGTGAATGGCACAGGCTTGATGCCGTGATGGCGCGCATTGCTGAACACCCTGAAACTGATCTGTTTTTCCTGGTTGTTGGTGACGGGCCGGTTTCACCCGAGCTAAGGGATCAAGCAAAACGGTTGAAAATGGAAGAACGTTTCCACCTGACCGGATTGGTAAGCCGTGAGGACATGCCAGCCTGGTTGGATTGCATTGACATCGCCATCCAACCTGCGGTGACGCCATGGGCATCGCCGTTAAAGCTGATTGAGTATCTCGCCAAAGGTACCGCCATTGTGGCAGCAGATACACCAAACCTGCGTGAATTGCTGGTGCATGGGGAGAACGCATTGCTGTTCCCGGCTGATGATTTGGAGAAAATGCTCGAAGCCATAGACCGGCTTATTACAGATGAAGTGCTGTGCCGCCATCTCAGGGAAAATGCCGTTGAAACCATTTTCCGTCGCAACCTGACGTGGCAGGGAAATGCGGAAAGGATAATTTCAATATTTGATACGCTGAATGGCGACAGCCCTTCCTACCGGCATTTTCTTTAATTGCATGAGAAAACCTGAAAACAAACGATATAACGCTGTACGTCGTATCACTATGTTAGGTGTCGGATAGATCCTGTCTGGTATAGATACCGTTTGATGTCCGGCGTCTTCGAAGCGGCTTATCGCTTTCGGCAGAATTGGTGCCTTTGTTACCCTCGGCCACTTCATCCAGTTTTACCGCAGTGGTTAGGGCTGCGCTCATGCCTATGATCGCCCAATATAGTTCATAGTAGGGAAGGGATACAGACGCTCCCCCGGCTGCAAAAGTGACCAACGACAACTTTGTCATTCGGGCAAGGCGGTAATGCCAGTGCTCGATTCCATGCCTTTTCTTCACCGTTTTCTCAATGGTTCCCAGCCGGAAGTAAGACCCGGCTAAAATGGCGAGATACAGGAACAGGGCAACGAAGCCATGATCGCCCAGTACTTGGAAATAAATACTGTGGGCGGCCCAGCCCCTTTCTCCGGGAGGGGGGGTTGGAAAAAAGGAAAAACGGTCTAAATCTGCAGACAGGGCACGCCAGACATAACCATAGCTTGCCGACTTAAACCCGCCCCCCAAAAGAGGCCGGTCCATCGCCATCAAAGTATGTATTTTCCAGGATACAACCCGGCTCATAAATGAACCGTCCTGTGTGGCCGTTTCAATGGTACTCATGCGTGAATACCAGTTATCGGGCAGGTAGTTGACAGCTATTCCGAGCATCAGTGAAAAGCCGACAATGGAGAGCAATTTACGGTTACTTTTAAGCCAAAAGTAGCCGCCTACCACAAGCAAAGCGATAAACCCACCCCGAGAGTGGGTTCCAAGCACAGCAAGAATTGATATGCACAGTGCAGCGATTAACCCAATTCGCAGCCATGGGGGCCATTTGTTTCCTATTTGGTAAACAAAAAATGGCAATATCATCGCTGTTGATATGGCAAGGTGATTGTTGTCTGCCAATATGTGTCCATAAGGGCCATGTATTTTATGCCCACCACCGGAAGCGATGAATTTTAACCCTTCAATAACTGCATAAAAGCCAATGGAGAGAAGGATCGCCCAAATATACAAGTCAAAATGCGATTTCTTCCTCAATATAAGCGTGGTGGCAAAAAACAAAATCATAACTTTAAAAAACTTGTCCCATTCAATCCAGACAAGCTCAGGTATCACAATTGTCGTTGCACTCGAAATTGTGGTGATTAAGAATAATAGAATGGAAAGAGCAACTTGCAGATTAAAAGTTGGTTGCGGCTTATTGGAAGCAAATAAATAACTGATACCGGTAAGTGCGGCAAACAGTGTGTTGTAACTGATACCTGATGCAATCCCATAAAGCCAGAATACCGGTACAAATAGCCCTGACCACAACCAAAGGGCAAGACCGACGAAGGGCCTGCGCAAGGCCATGAATATTAGGATGAAGGCGATTGCGAGAAAGAAGAGGTCTCTCATTCGTCATCCCTGTTTTCCCGAGTGATTTCAACTTGGCAAATCCAAACCAAAAACACGAGGCAAGCGGCAAATAAAATACTCTCGATCATATTTTTTGGTGCTCTGAATTCTGGACGTTTCTTTATTATCTAATGTATATGGAAACTAATGGAAAAGTCCTCGTCCAACCTTCCCTAATATCATTTTTAAGACACGTGGTGCATTAATATATGCCTCATTTCCTAAACACTTGTGTTGTTTAATTCACATGTCTTCAGGCGCACAACAATCAAAGTTGATAATTGCTCAAATTTAATACTTTCCGCCGTCAGAATATCCGCCATCCTGAACGGGAAATTTTAATTAATTCCATGTAAAGAAATGGAAATATTTGGGAATGTTCAGGCTAGGGACAGAATTTCCAGGAGGGTGAAATGATTGTCAGGTCAAAGTCTCCGTTGCGGCTGGGGTTGGCTGGAGGAGGCACGGATTTGTCTCCATATTGTGACACTTATGGTGGCTGTGTCCTTAATGCCACGATTGATATGTATGCATATTGCACGATTGAATTGCACGAACCCCATGACGGTATCACGTTCGTTGCACAGGATATGGGTTTGGAAGAGCATTGCCCGCTGTTAAATGTGTTGTCACTTGACGATCCGCTGAAACTTCATAAAGCCGTCTATAACCGCATAGTCCGTGACTATAACGATAACAAGCCATTGCCGGTCTCTGTCTTTACCTATTCAGATGCTCCCCCCGGAAGTGGGTTGGGGTCATCTTCCACAATGGTCGTAACGATGCTGTCAGCATTCCGGCAACTGCTGGGGCTCCCTTTGGGGGAATATGATATCGCCCGGCTGGCCTATGATATTGAACGGATCGATTGCGGCCTGTCAGGGGGGAGACAGGATCAGTATGCCACCACTTTTGGCGGGTTTAACTTTATGGAGTTTTTTGAAAACGAGCGTACCTTGGTTAATCCCCTCAGGGTCCGTCCATACATCATCAATGAGCTAGAAAGTCAGGTTATGCTCTACTACACAGGGGTTTCCCGCGCATCGGCAAAAATCATTGATGACCAGGTCAAGAGTACTTCTGCTGAAGACGGTTCAGCACTTGAGGGGTTGCATCGTGTAAAAGCCCTGACATATGAGATGAAAGAGTGCTTGTTGCGATCAGATATTGATGGCATGGCTGACTTATTCCACCAATCATGGCTGGCCAAAAAATCCACTTCTTCCTCCATCACTACACCACTTATCGACACCATTGAAGACCGGGTACTGAGCGCCGGCGGTAAGTCGATAAAGATTTCCGGTGCAGGTGGTGGGGGCTTTGTCATGTTGTTTGTTGACCCTTTATGCAGGTTGGACGTGAAGCGTGCCCTCAATGATGTTGAGGGCGAATTCTACCGTTTTCGGTTTTCACCTTTTGGGACGGACTCATGGACCATCTAGAGTATTTCAGGAAGAACATCACTGCATCTATTGAGGTTAAGCGGGCGTTGCTGGACAGCGAAGAGATTCAGGAGAAAATCTACGCTGCAGCGGAAATTTGCCTCCACGCCCTTCGGGAAGGCAATAAGATTATGATTGCCGGAAACGGGGGCAGTGCTGCAGATGCCCAGCATATTGCCGGGGAGCTGGTTAGCCGATTTGAGTTTAACAGACCAGGTTTGCCCGCGATTGCCCTGACAACGGATACTTCTATTCTCACCGCGGTCGGCAATGACTATGGGTTTGAATACCTGTTTGCCCGCCAGCTAGAGGCGTTGGGCAATGACGGAGATGTATTTATCGGGATTTCTACCTCAGGAAATTCACCAAACATCCTTGCCTCAATGGAAACGGCTAAAACCCGTGGAATACGTTCCATTGCGCTGGGCGGGGACGGCGGCCGGATGCAAACACTGGCAGATATCTGTATTTCGGTTCCGTCCAGCCACACGCCCCGAATTCAAGAGTCACATATCCTTATTGGCCATATGTTATGTGGCTATGTCGAGGAGCGATTCTTCCATGGATGATCTCACATCAGAGGCGGGAATCCCGGACAGCGTACCGAACGGCACCGAAGCAGTGATCCTATGCGGAGGGTTGGGTTCCCGGTTGGGCTCCCTTGCCCGGGACGTACCTAAATCCATGCTGGAAATTGGAGAGCGGCCTTTTCTGACTTACCTGCTTGACCGGCTGTCTGAATGTGGGGTGACGGAGGTGACGCTGGCGGTTTCCCACCTTCGTCATATCATTATTGATTTTATTGGCAGCCATTACCGGGACATGAACATCCACTATTCTGTGGAAACTGAGCCTCTCGGGACGGGAGGTGCTATCCGTCAGGCTGTCGGGCAAATTCTTGAACGGGATGGCGCGAGAAATGTACTTGTCCTGAACGGTGATACTTGGGCGGGTGTCGATTTCGCAAACTTGGTTAAGCATACCCAACTGAACCCGGTTGGGCTGGGTATGGCGGTGATGTGGTTAAATGACACCGGACGCTATGGGCGGGTTCAGCTCGATGAAGACGGGAGGCGTGCCATCGCATTTCAGGAAAAGCAGGCTAGCAGCCCCGGATTTATCAATGCGGGCGTTTATTGCATAGATCGTTCTTTTACACGCTTCTGGCCGGAATCAGAGGTGTTTTCCTTTGAGGTGGATATCCTTCAACGGTACATCGAGGCATGGCAACCACATGCAGAAAAGCTAAGCGGGCAGTTTATCGACATCGGCCTTGAGCAGGACCTTCGCTATTTTCAGGCAAACCACAGATCAATCATGCGGGCCTGATCATTCTGACTGGTTGAAATTGCCCCTGACCAATGAATTCATCGAGTTGGTATACGGTTAACTGGCCTTGGGTTTCAGGACGGCCTGAACCCTTCCATAGACTTTATCCAGTACCGCAATCAAAGGTGCATATAGGTATCCGGCGATCCCTGGTGACTTCCGGCATTGTGCAAGGAAGGCAAATATCAAGAGTGCATAAACCAGTGCGCCGGAAACTGATGCAACAACAAGAAGCAACCATTGCGGGCTGCCGTTCAGTACTTCCAGACAGTAGCTTACAGATACAGCCATGGGTAAAGAGGCCGCTGCCGGCACGCCCAGCAACACCGCAAACTGCAAAGGAGGCATGCCTAAGGTGAAGATTCCAAGGGAAACCAGCCACACCAGAAAAAACAGGGCGACAGCTGCGCGAATGTAGGACAAGGTTTCCAGCCCTTCGGATGCATAACTGTAAAACAGCAGGGAAATTGCACCAATCAGCAGTACGTCAGACAGGAATATCAGTCTCATGCGGGTGGTGATGGTAAAGGCATGGATCAGCGGGCCATAGAGCGTCGAAGTAATCATTAAGGGCGCCATAGCCTGGAAAACCGGGAGGGCATCAGTCCACTGCTCCCCGAGTACGACATGAACAAAAGGTTCTGCGACCAGGATAATTCCCACGGTAGAAGGGATAACGATCATCATCAGCACCGCAAGTTGCTTGACCAGGATATCGCTGATCTGCGACAGGGTGGACTGGTTTTTGGAAAGTACCGGGTAGAGTGCCCGGTTCAATGGATAGACCAGCTCCGTTGCCGGCAACCAGGCAAACTCCTGGGCAACGTTGTAGAGCCCAACTGCACGGCTGTCCATCAGGCGGCCAATCAGGAAAATGTCTAGGCGTGAGCGAAAATACCCAGAAAGGGATATGAGGAAAACCCATTTTGAAAAATGCCACTGCTCGTGCCAGTGGCGACGTGAAAACCGGGGACGGTAGTTACAGATAACGTACCCTGCTGCCGTTTTGATGGATAAGCCAGCAAGTGTTCCCAGTATCAGAGCCCAATAACTATGCCAATACCAAGCAATGATCAGGCTGACAGCGACAGCGGACAGCTTTTCTATAATCTCAATGCGGGTGATAGCGGCAAAGTTGTATTCCTTTTCAAAAAGGTCCAATCCGGCATTTTTTAGCCCTGTCAGCAGAGGGGTGACAGAGACAAGGTAAAGTACGTTTTCCAATTTAGGCATGTTTACAAAAGATGACAGAGGCTTCGCAAGCACAACAAGGGTTATAAAGGCAATAACCATCAAACACAGGTTCAGGCTCCAGGCACTGTTTACTTCATCGTCAGTAATATCAGCCTTGCGTACGATGTAGCTGGTGGACCCACAATTTACAAAGGTGGCAAAGAGATAAACGAAGAATGTTGCCATTGCCACCAGCCCAAAATCTTCGGGCGTCAAAAGCCTGACCAGGATTAGCGAACTCGCAAACCCGACGATCCGGGTAACCCAGCGGATAATGAGTTGCCATTTGGCTCCGTGGAGCATTGCTTGAGTATTGGACAGCGTCATACTTCGGTCCCGGATACCTGAAAGGGTTTGGGAGGTACATAAGTGTCCGGGTGAAGTTCTCCAGCTACCCGGCACGAACCTTTGAGCGTATCTCTGAACCAGGCAAGGTAGGCTTCTGTATCAGTGGTAAACCGGGTAAGTTCTTCGGCATTGCGGACATAGGGGGTAAAGCCCGGTACCACTGAGGGAGAGTGGAATGACAGGACAAAGGTCTGCTGGCCTCCCGCGAGAAGTTGCAACGTCAGCCTTTGCATCTGCTTAAGGGTAAATCCTTCGGGTGAAAGCCGCCACCGTTTGACCCCTGCGAGTTTCAGTAGTGCCCTTCCTGCAAAATCCCCTCCAAGCTGGCGGTAACGTTCCGGGTTGCCGTTAAGCCACGTCGCCAGGGGAGCGAGCCATGAAACCAGGCCAACAGTATGGGGATGAGAGGCAATGCCGTACCTGTCGTCCCAAAAACTGCGCGTGCAATAGCCGCTGAAATCCGGTCCAGACTGATGGCTGAAATCACAAAAAGGACTGACAGAAAGGTCGGTTTTATACCCCAGTTCAGAAAGTACCTGGTGGGTGTTTTCACCAATACCGTACCTGCCTGCCAGATAAGTGGTAGGAACATAACCTGTGACCTCTGAAATGGTCCGAGTCAGTTGTTCAAGTTTGGCTTTTTCTTCTTCGTAAGGGAGGTTGCCCGGGTAAGTGTCCTGTTCCGCGACACTGTGTTCGTGACGGAAAGGTGGGGATACCCATGGGTGAAGATGGGCGGCAATCTCCAGTTGCGAGTGCGGTATCTGTATAAGGCTGTGTAATGCCTGTTGCCCGGGTTTGCTGACTGTAAACGGGTAATCGACTGCCAGTGTTACCGGAAACCCGTTTGCAACCAGTTTTTTAACCCATTGGGCTAACACCGGTGCGTGCGAAGCTGCCGTATTTTGCGAATGAAACCCCCCATCCCAGTCAAATTCTTCTTCGGTATGGATTACCAATGTGAGTTGAGGTTCCATCAGGCCTGAACTCCTTTCCATAAATTCCCGATATGTAAAGTGACTGCCCGGATTGTTTTATAGCAGTCGACTACAGATTCCAAGGGGGCGTCATAGGGGTCTTCAATTTCCCCTCGCGGTGTTGCCTTGCCTGGCAGCGTTGCATCACCCAGTAAATCCGCAGCCATGAACCAATGGTTAACCCGGTATGCCGTCAGCAGCCTTTCCCTGTTGGCATGATCGAAAAAAATAACAATATCGGTTTCGAGGAGATCTTTCTGCTTGAGCCATTTGGAGCGATGGCGGGATAAATCGATATGGAGAGTGCCTGCCGCTTCAATTGCTTTGTTTGGGCTGAGCCTGTGGTCCTGTGGGTGAAAACCAAATGAGTCTGTATCGATAGGGGCCGAGTCAGCCAGCGCGTCAGATAACGCTTTTTCGGCAAATGGGCTTCGCATGATATTGCCGTAACAGACAAAAATAATGCGAGGTTCAGGAAGCGTCTGGAGAAGCAATTTTAGTGACCGCGTAGCCAGCTTACGACGCCTGTATCGGAGTGGGGAGAGTTTCTGTTTCACCGAACCAATCAGGTTGGCGAACAGCTGCCGCGATTCCTCGAAAAAGGGGGATGGATCCAGTTTGTCCCAGGAGTCGATGGTTTCATTTGGTGTAAAAGCCCTGAAAAATTCAGCAAGACGTCGGCAAACATGCTGCACTGCGGCAGGAAGCCCTTCTTCCTGCCGGATGGACTCAAACTTCCGCTTTATTTCGTAGAGATCTGCAGTCATTGCCCTGGCGGTGACCTTTTCCCTGTAAGTGACTAAAGGCGTGTCAGGCAACTGCTTTTTTAAAAGGTAGCGGCTGAAAAGAAACGGGAAGTCGATCCCCGCAAACTGTGCCAGTGGCAGGGAGCCCCAAAACCGGCAGTTCACTTCCAGAAGGATGGTTTGTCCCTCAGCATTTTGCCGGTATTCAAACATGGCGACACCGGTAAGCCGCGATTCCCGGCAAAGAGCGGATGTCTGTTTCAGCAGATCTGGGTCTACAGGGGTACTTATACGGTAGGAGCTTCCACCACCGCTTTGGGGCTCAGCGACACGTGTATGTGCAAAAGCTGCATGAACTTTCCCGTCAACCGCCAGCACGGAAAGACCGAGCCCATTTCCCTGAAAGAAATTCTCAACCAGTACCCGTCCGGTTCCGGAAACGTTCTTTTGCCACTTCTGAAAGCTCGTTTTGTCACGGATGATAGTCACATTTTGCCGTTCACTTAGTTCGGTGTGACTGAAAGACTGCAGGGGCTTCAGGACAAATGGCAGGCCAAATTGTCTTTCAATGTCGCTGAAATCCATTGTGTCAGAATGAAAGAGCTTTCCATGTGATACGGGGACGCCACAGCGCAAGGCAAGGCATTTGGTCAACCATTTGTTGGCGAAAACCTTAATTGCCAGCCGGTTTGCCATGCCAAGTTGAGTGCAGGCAGGCAGGGATTGGCGCATTTGCCAAAGCGGGTAGGCCGCGCGTTCATCGCAGGGGAGAACAAGATCAAACCGGTAGCGATGGACAAGGGCCAGAATGTTGTTGTTCCAGTCTTCCTGGGTTGAAGACTGATAGTTATAGAAAAAAGCCTGTTTGATGTACTGGCTCTTGAGTGCCGGGCTGTTTCTCAGGTAGCAAACGACGTAGACATCAAATCCAGCTTTACCGAGTGACCGGACGACGGTAAGGAAACTCCGTGTGTCCTCGCCTAAAACCAGTACTGAAAGGCGGGTCTGACATTCAATTGGCGTCATAACTTTCCATGTATTAGAAGGATGTTTCCCAATGAGGCATACATTCCGGTAAAGCCACTGAGGTCCTGAACTGATTGTAATCCGGTGAGATTTAAAGTGACTCTTATTGTTGAGACGATTATCTGCCCAGTTTTTGGGAGAGCTTTAAAAAATGCCCTGAGAGTGCTTTCCACACCACTGCAAAACCGGGGTGAAAGGTTGAAGCGAGCGCGAGTGCTGGCAGGACTAATAACAGGTAGGTTATCGCCCCGGCACAGATAACTAGGATCAGGCTGATTATTGAGACAGGAAGAAATAACTGGAGCTGGTGGACGACGAAGAACATGACGATTGCAGGAAAGGAGGGAACAAGAAATATCACTGCCAAGTTGACCAGGTTTCGGCTGACATAGCGGACATACAGTAATGAGAGCAAGGCGAGGAAAAGGACTGCAATGCCTACACGGGCAATCGTGTATCCTTCAAGGGCTTCTCCAGACCGATAGAGAAAATAAAATACCGATGAAATGGCTGCAATGATGATAGCGTCTACCAGTGCGAGCAATGGCAATTTTTCCTTAATGGTAAGCAGGTTTTGCATCCCTATGTTGAGGGGCATAGTCAACATCAAAAGGGTTATGAGTGAAAGCACCGGAGCAAGTTCTGCCCATTCTGTGCCAAGTATTATCGCCACAGCAGGTTGTGAAACAGCAGAGACTCCCAGGGCAGCCGGGACGACCAGCAGATAGGTCCAACAAAGGTAAAGGTTGAACGTGTGTGCTAGTGCAGCCCTGTCAGATGCCTGTTTTCCAAATGCCGCGTAAAGTGGGGCGGTGACAGGTTCTATCAATTCAGAAAACGGTAACCAGCCCAGCTCTTGGCTGACACGGTAGAGGCCAACATCTTTCCCGGTTAAAAACTTTCCGATCAACAGGGAATCAATGCGCGAACGCAGTGCTCCAGATGCTGATACCAACATCATTTTGCTGCTGAAGTTCAAATAGCGCAGCCAGCCACGGCTTATCCACTTCGGCTTACGTGGGACCAAACGATAGGAGAGTACAGAAACCAGTGTTTCTGAAAGCAAACTTCCGGTGATAAGGGCCCGGTAGTCTTCAAAGTAGAGTGCCAGTGCAACGGTTATGGGAAATACCGTCAGGCGGGTAGTCATCTGCATCTTGGAGATCGGCGCGTAATTCAGGGCACGTTCAAGCTCAACCAGGCGGATGTTTTTCAGTGCCTGTATTGGTAAAAGCAGCCCGGCAAACCGGATAACGCCTGTCAGCAATGGCTCGTTCAGAAAGGAGGAAATTGCCGGGGCCAGCATAAACAACAGGACATAAAGGCCAGATTTAAGTGCCAGGTTCAGTGACCAAACCTGATACATCTGGGTCTCTGTCAGGGTGTCAGATTTAATCAGGTACTTGGTGCTTCCCGTCTCAGAAAGAGTCGCAAAGAGGGTAATCACCATGGTGGTCAAAGCTGCGATGCCAAAATCTGCTGGCGTGAGAATCCGGGCCAACACAATAAGGCTGATAATCCCGATAAACCTCGAAACCAGTTTCGCAACCAGGTTCCAAAGATACCCGTGTGTCAGCGATCCCCAAAGCGAGTCTTTCATGCAGTCTCTCTTCCTTGAAACACAATATTTTGACGCCAGGTACGGCCTGTCAGCAGGCAATTTCCGGTAAATCGAGCGTACTGAAAGCACTTTGAATCAAGCATCTTCAGGATGTGCAAGCTTTGAGCTATTACAGAGCTTTTGGCTGCTCCTTTTCAACCTCTTGATTATGGCGGAGAAACCTTTAGGGATGTGCGAATCAATATTGAGACACTGGTATGGGAACGCCGGGACATAAGATAATTTCTGACTCTTTTATCCCAGTGAGGAAAGGATGCTTAAGAAGCTGGTGAAAATCGTTATGGTCTATCTTGTGCTGTGCGGAATTCTGCTTCAGGGTATCGTCTTTGCCATGGGCTATAAGATGGTTCAATTGGTTGGGCCGGATGTCCACAGTGTTCCCACTTTATTTGTACTGTTTTCCGATATCCTGGATAAAAATAGTAAACTGTACAGACCCCTGTCAGGATTCCTCCGGTCCAGCGCGGATTCCCTTAAAACACCGGTCTACTTCTGGCAGTCGTTTGACCGTCATAATTTCCCCAGTCTCACCTATCCCATTGATAATGCTCCCCAAACGCCCCTGGGCCTCGACCGCCTGTACGTGAACAGTGAAGAACAGTTAATAGACGCAATTAAAAAGGCCGAAGCCGGAACTGAAATTATTGTCGACAGTGGGACTTACCGGTTTAAAAAACGGCGTATTGCCTCAACCAGAAATGGGGGTACAGCCAACCAGCCCATCGTTTTACGTGCTGCGGTCCCTGGGGAAGTAACCATTGAGAGTGCTACGGTCGAAGGCATTGTGGTTGAAAAACCTTACTGGCAGTTTGAGGGGCTGCGCTTTGTTGGTGTGTGCAGCCATGACAACCGTTGTGAACATGCGTTACACGTCGTGGGTGAAGCCGCAAATACCCGAATAGTAAACAACGAGTTCGTCGATTTTAACGCTGCGATAAAGGTAAACGAGAGTAATGGTGACTACCCGGATACCGGCTATGTCGGTTACAACGATTTCCACAATACCCGCCCGCGAGAAACCCGGTACTCCATTACGCCGATCAACATTGATCATGCCAATGAGTGGCGGGTTGAGCGCAATGTGATACGTAACTTTATTAAAACCGAAGGTAACAGGGTGAGTTATGGCGCTTTCATGAAAGGTGGGGCTAGCGGGGGGGTGTTTGAGGGGAACCTTGTTATCTGTAATACCACCAAGAACGATTATCCAACATACCAGGTTGGGCTCTCAGCAGGTGGTGGCGGGATGAAAAACCGGCGCAACCATGTGTCTACTGAAACGCAGGACCTGATCATCCGCAACAATATTATCCTTCATTGCAGTGATGATGGCGTATACGTAAACAACTCAAAAAATACCGTGCTGGTCAACAATACGCTGTATAACACTGGCGGTATCAGTACCCGTTTCCCCGGGACCAGCGTGGTTGCACTAAACAACATCATGACAGGTGAAATTCACCAGCGAGACGGAGCAGTGGGGTTGGTGGAAAAAGGCAATACGTGGTTACCAAGAAGCTTCCTGACTGATGCAGAAGACTTTGACACCTACTTTGTTGCACCCTCAATAGGCAATTTTACCTGGCAAGCGTTGCCTGAAAACGTCGAAACCGTCCCGCTTCCTTCTGAATGGATGTCAGAGACCGATTTTTGTGGCAACAAGGTATTTGGGAAATCGTTTGTCGGTGCGGTCAGTGATTCGGCAAACTGTTTTTATTGAATAAGCGGGTCTTCACATTTCGCAAGACCTGAGTGGAATCACTGATAAAGTCAGTATTTCGAAAACTGCTGACTGTCAGTGTTTCCTGATCAGAGCAGAAGGATTTTTTGTATTGCGCCTCGCCACCCATGAAATCGTAAATATCAATGTCATCACGCAGCGCTTTTTCAATAAGTAGATAATGAGCCAACAGGCCAGGTTTTAACTGGTTATTTGCCCTAGCATAATTTATTGAGGAGAGATAAAAATACACCCTCCGTTTATGTTTTAGATTATAAATATATGCCAATGTGTCGTCCCCGTTTAACACGTGAGAAATTTCAATGAGGCCTTGGGATATTCCCCGTTTTATCAATTGAGTGTGAAACAGGGTAAATAACGGGTTGGTAAAACCGCTGCCCATAGGAGAATGGTTCCATCGTGCAATGTGGAAAGGCGCGGCGCAGGAAAACATATCCAATGCTTCATGGACATTTTGGGCCGTAATCACATGGAGCTGGCCAGCTTCCTCATGACGTTTTTTGCTTCGCCTAATTTGATAGCGGGTATTCTTCGAAAGCGTGCTGAGGAAGTCTTTCTGGCTTGCCCTGAGTGCGGCTAAATCGAGGTAGTAGGCCGTTGTTTTCCACACGTCACGACGGATGAGACCGAGCTCTGTAAGCCTTGCAAAGCGTTGTTGCAAGCCCGCCCCAATGGAGAGGATATCCCGGCTTTCCAGCCAATACCTAATCCGGGTGAGCATGGCATCCCGTACAGCATCTGCGCCATTTTTCTTTAACAGGAAATCATTATATTCGATCCAAATTTGGTCACAGGCGGGGTCGCCGGTGCGGTGGAGATGATATACATCCCCCACTATAAAGGAATAAAGGGAACTTCTTTCTTTTACCAAAATTCCAAGGCCGACTGTTTCATTATCTTGTCTCGCCTCGATAACATACATCTCATTTACAAAACAATCCAGCCAGGTACTAATCCATAACCAGCTCAGGAAAATATTGGGTTCAGCATTTAATTCAAGTGCCTGCCATGCTTCGGATAACCACTTTCTGGAAGGGTTTTTAAATATCTCAATTTGTATATGACGGAGTGCTTCAGAGTCTTTAAGCGGGTCGCTGTTTTGAGACATCATTGAATTCCCTTTCATTCTATGGTGTTCAGTATTGGAAGACAGAACTGACCGATTCGCTTCGTATTATTGCAGATATTTGATTGGTAACACCTAATGTTGAATATCAATTTTGATACAGCCAGGAAAAATTCAAATAAAAACGCTCTCACAGTTGAGATTATTACAATCGTATTCCCAAAGGTATGGCATGAATAATACGTTAACAGGGTATGTGAAAAAGGGACTTCTTGCTGCTGCAATTTTGACTGCCAGCGGATGTAACAGCGAAACGGCTCAAACCCACATAGACAAAGCTGATGAGTACTTCAAGCAGGGTGATCGTGGCGCAGCGGTAATTGAACTGAAAAATGCCATTCAACTTGAGCCGGAAAACGTCAAACCCCGCGACATATTGGGAAGGTACTACCTCAGAACCGGCAATTTTGCATCGGCGGAAAAGGAACTGTTGCGCGCTTACAAGCTGGGCAGTCCTGACGAAAACCTGCCAGCACTTATTGGCCTTACCTACATTCACCGGGGTTTGTTTGATGACCTGATTTCCTTTGCTACCGACCTCAAGCCTACTACGCCGCAAATGGAAGCAGAAATAAATGCCATTCTGATGATGGCCGCTATCGACCAGCAGGATTTTGAGACTGTAGAGTTGCTCAAAAGGAAGATAGAAACTTCAGGTATCTCAACCAATATTGTCAAACGTGCAATGGCGAGGTACCACGTCAGGCAAGAGGATTTTGTCGATGCCTTTGACCTCTACGATGAAATCCTGAAAACCGACCCGGAAAACGGCCTGATCTGGCTTATGCGTGGCCACGCAAATTATGCATCCAGGCAGTTTGTTGAAGCCGCAGATGATTACAAAAAAGCAATGTCATTTTCACCAGATGCTTCTTATTACCCGGTTTTTTATGCCGGGGCGTTAATTGCCGGACAGAAATTTGATGAAGCGCGCCCTTATGTTGACAATTTACTTGAGGCTGCGCCAAACCATATCAAGACCAATGAAATGAAAGCTGCGATTGCTTATGCCGACCGAGATTTTGATCTGGCAAAGACTCACAGCGAACGGGCCATGCTCAGTGGTTCGCCGAATATTGGCCTGTCGATGATTGCCGGTATTGCCAACTATGAGCTTGGGAATTATGACCAGGCTGGCCGTCATTTTGCTCGTGTACTTGAATTTTACCCAGAGAATAAGTACGCCAAGCGCCTTTTCTCCCTGACACAGCTTCAACTGGGGGATGTTGAGGCTGCCGTGGATGCGCTTGAGGCAATAGATATTGAAAATGCCGAAGACAGTGAGTTTCTATCCCGTGCCAGTGTAGAACTGTCGCGTCTGGGAATGGATGCGAAGGCAGTGTCACTGGCCAAGAAAGCTGCAGCCTCAGGGAACCAGAATGACCTTTTGCGTCTGGGCGTGGTGAAACTTGCAAGCAGCGACAAAACGGCGATTTCTGATATTCGTTCGGTTATAGATGCAAGTGAAGCCAAGAAAGGGCCGCAAATAGCACTTGCTTATGGCTACCTTCGACTCGGAGATATTGATGCTGCGTCAAAGGTGATCAAGCAATTGCAGGAAGATTACCCGGAAGATCTGAGTACCATGACTGTTACTGGTATGTTGGCACAAACGGGAAATGACCAGGAACAGGCCAAGGCTTGGTACAAAAAGGTACTGGAAAAAGATCCCAACGCTTTTCCGGCGACTTTGTTCAACGGCATTATTCTGCAAAATGAAGGCAAACGGGCTGAGGCACACTCGCTCTTTTTGAAGGCAAAGAAAGCAGTTCCATCAAATGAAACCGTTAATGAGTATTTAGTCCGGAATGCTTACGAGTTGGGCAAAATGGACGACGTCATCACCCTCCTGAAAGAGCAAGTGGAAGTGTCGCCAGGCAGTGCAGAACTCAATTATCACCTGGCTAGTGCTTACCAGGCTGCAGGTGATATGGACTCAGCACGGAAGCAGCTTGAGTCTGTAGACGAGAGTGTACGAAATGCTCCTATCTGGCGGGTTCTTTCTATTCTTTATTATCAGGAGCGCAACCTCCAGGAAGCAGAGAAAGCACTGGAACAGTGGGTTATCAAAAGCCCGACGGACACCCGTCCATACTTTAGCCTGATCGATCTCCATATGGCTTCTGGAAATGAAGACCGGGCCATGGCAATAATAAGCCGCGGAATTGCCCGTTTTCCGGATGACGCCCGCTTCCATGCTTCACAACTAGAAGCCCTTCGCCGTCAGCAAATGTATGCCCGTGCATTACGGACAGCAGACACTATGCCTGATGCTGTGAGGAATGAACCAGTGGTGAGAAGGGCAGAGGCGAGAGTCCTCATGGATCAGGAAAAATTCAATGATGCACTTGCCATTCTTAATGATGTTTATGGTAAGCAACCTTCTATTGAGGCGGCCAACGAAATCATAGACGTTCATGTTCTGAGTGCGAACCCAAGCAAAGCGATTTCGTTTATTGACGAAAGTTACGGAAAGTTTGGGCGTCCTGCCGAAGCCCTTTTGCTCAGGAAAGCTGAGATCCTGCTGGCTGAAGGAAGCGAAGATAAGGCAATCGCTGTATACGAAGACCTGATATCCCGATACCCGAATGACCTTATCGTACTTAATAATCTTGCCTGGCTTTATTTGGACTCAGGCAGGGTTGATCGCGGTTGTGAACTTGCCGGAAACGCGTTTGACATCGCCAAGGACCAACCAGAGATACAAGATACACTTGGCTACTGCAAGCTGAAATCAGGGGACCCCAAATCAGCCAGGGATTTGTTGAGCAAGGCTTATGTATCACAGAGCGGAAAAGCGGAAATAGCGCTGAGATATGCTGAAAGCCTGATTGCAAACAATGAAAACAATGAGGCACGGAAGGTGCTTGAAGAGCTTACCCCGGATTCGGCAGATCAGCAGGAGAAAAAGGACAAGCTATTGTCCGAACTATAGAAAATGTAATTAAAGGAAGCCCTCAGGAGTTATATCTGGAGGGCTTTTTATTTCAGAATTAAGTATCAGATGCGGATGAAGTATACAAATTAACACTGTTAATATTAATAATACATTTGAACCCAATTCCATAAATTAAGCCTACAAATAGAATTCAGGAGTGAAAATAATATGGACAAATTGGAAAGGAAAAACTCATGTGGAATGAAACGGATGTATTTACATTATTTAAATAAACATGTGTGGCTTACTTGTTTGATACTTGGGTTTATTATCACCACTTTTCCCGCTCATGCAGACTTAAAAAATACGATAAAAAAAATAAAACCATCGGTAGTGGGAGTCGGGAGTTACGCCAGAAATGGAGGCAGACAGGCTAGGGTGTCTGGTACTGGTTTTGTTGTCGGTAAAGGGAACATTGTAGCGACCAATGCACATGTTTTGCCCAAAGACTATGTACCCAACAGCAAATTCGACTTGGCGGTTTTTGTTGGTCATGGCAAAACACCGGATGTCCGCCGTGCGGAAGTTATTGTCGTTGATGGAAAGCATGATCTGGCCTTGTTGAAAATTAAAGGAAGGCCAGTAAAAGCGATGAAGCTCAGTTCATCCAATGTAGAAGAAGGTGAGGAAATAGCCTTTACAGGTTTCCCGCTGGGTGCTGTGTTGGGGCTGTATCCAGTAACACACAGAGGCATTGTATCCAGTATCAGCCCGATTGCTGTCCCGACCCCGAAAAATGCAGCTTCACTCACCTCACGGCAAATTGCTGCACTCCGTAACCCCTTTGACGTATACCAATTGGATGCTGTTGCCTACCCAGGCAATAGCGGAAGTGCAGTTTATCGTATTGATAATGGGGAAGTAGTTGCCGTTATTAACAGCGTATTGGTAAAGAAAACCAAAGAGTCAGCCCTTACAGATCCCACGGCGATCAGCTATGCCATACCTGTAAGATATTTGAGACAGCTAATGATGCAAAATGATGTCCCCCTTCATTAAGGGGGAATATCTTTATTAATAACAAGTTAGAGGCAGTATTAAAATTCTCTCATTTAGCATTAACGTTGAATTGACAGTTCCCTCACATAATTAATCTCATTTCAATTTATTTTTCCTTAATAATAATCCAGCTTCCATTAATCACCGGGCCAATATTTTTGCTTTCTAGACTTGGTGGTTTGTTTCTTAGTGCATTTTTTATTGAAAGGGATTAAAGATGTTTGAAAAATTTACGGAATATATGGATTGTCAGTTGGCAATATCAGAAAAAAGCCGCAAATTGGTTCACCAAATCCGTCACCGCGTTTATTGTGAGGAGTTAAACTTCGAACCCCAGAAAGTTACCCAGATGGAAACTGATGAATTTGATGATTATTCTCTGTTTTGCATGATTAAACAACGCTCTACCGACAAAGTAGCGGGTTGTGTCCGGTTAGTTTCCCCGGAACATGATGACCATATGCTTCCCCTTGAAAAACACTGTAATAATGCCATCACTGACCCTAACTATAAGCTTGACCGTTTTCGTCGGGGGACGTTGTGTGAGATTTCCAGACTGGCGATTCCCCTTGAATTCCGCCGACGCCGTGATGAAAACAGACCTAAAGAACTGGAAAAACCGATCAGCCAGCTTTCTGAAGAAGAGAAACGTACTTTTCCTCTCATTTCTCTTGCTCTCTACTTCGCCGCTGCATCTATGGGGGTACAAAAAGGCCATGAACATTGCTTTGTGATGATGGAGCCGCGTCTGGCGCGCAGTATGCGACTTCTGGGTATCCCTTTCGTACAGGTGGGGCCTGCGATTGACTTCCGGGGTAAACGAGCGCCGTATTATATTAATGCTGAACTGTTCCACAGCCGGCTTGCACCAGAGTTGGTCTATCTCTTCGGGGAGATTGATGGCCGTGTAAAGCAGGGTATGATGGGAATTACTCTTGGCAGTGCTGCCGGGATACCGTTATCCCCAGGGGGGCGGGCTCTCAATAATTCTATGCTCCATCACACGAAATGGAGCTGTTGAAAATGTTGCCAGCGCATGTTTAAGCCCAGTTAGACATGCGCCTCTTACTTCTCTCCTCCCGTGCTGATACCCCTCCAAATCAAGGCAGTACTGCCAGCAATGCCTGATCGATAGACACTACATTGTTATAACTGAAACAGGCGATAATAAGTGTTGCAGCGATGGAGAAATTAATGATTGAGAGCCGCGACATCCCGTACGCCAGCCAAATGATATTCGTGGCGAGAATATGCCCTGTGTAGAGGAAAAGACTTCCCCTGTCCTGATACTCGAGGTGGAAAACGATGTTGATCAATGTCCATATTATGGCGACTTGCAGTAACGGGGACTTGATCTGTTTCAGGGCGAGCACGTACAGGATGATCAGCAGTCCGTTAATCAACCACACGGCCTTGATGTAATTTGTACCCCGAAAATCTGCCATCATCTTACCTGGCTCTATTTCCATGATGATGTGTTTTGGGGCGACCATGGCATTGACCAGAAAATTCCAGCTGACGGCGAGAATACCTTCTTTTTCACCAGGCCTGACAACTGCCCACAACGTCTTTTTGGCGACCTCTAACGGTGATGAGACCAATTCAAACAGGATATTTGAGTAGCATAGGACAAAAAGTGCAACGAAGATCAGAGCGCACTTGAGCAAACCGATTCCAAGATAGGCGATCTGAAAACTGCTTGTTTGTCTGGTTCTGTGATGCATCAACATTATCACTTCGCAAAGAAGTACCAGTAGCAACAGATACGATGTTGTGCCCACCGCCATTACGTAGACCCCCGCCCTTGCCCAACTGAAATGGGCTGGTGGGTTCATTAGGCTTTTTTGCAGGATCCAAAGGCTGGCTGTAATCCAGAACAGGGCAAACGCGTAGGAATCCAGCACGGTACCGTCTGCCAGGTACGTTGCGCTGGAAATAAACACCAGTGTTAGCAGGAGTGCTTGTTGCGAGTTGTTCAGCAATCGGCGAAGGATTTCAAATATGACGTAAAGTGTCGTGCAGTGAAATAGAAGCGTGATGGTTATTATGGCTACAACGCGCTCTATGCCCATCAACCCACTTATCATTACGGGAAGGCCATAAAGGTAGATTAAAGGGTGTTTAATTTTTAGCGTTATGGCTTCAGGGTTACCTTCAAACTGAAGTGAAAAATAGCTCAGTGACTTGAACAGGTACCCCTGATCAAAATCAAAGGCGAGATTGATATGATCATAAAAACCGGTAGCGACCAGTTGAAGGTCAACAGTCAGGAAGCCCAAAAACGTAAGGGGAATGAGCACAAAAAGCAAAATTTTCCTGCACAGGGTTTCAGGGACGAGCGGCTCGGGGTCCTGTTTGTTGACTGGAGGTGTATTCATAGCAAATTCCGGCAGTTCAGGTTTGTGAAACCAAAATGACTCCGGCGACCACTAAAAACGTACCGGCCAGCCGAATCGGAGTGATGGCTTCCTGCAACACGATATGCCCCAAAATCATAGTGACAACAAATCCAAGGCCAACAAAGGGATAGGCTTTACTTACGTCGAATTTTGAAAGGACGGCAAGCCACAGCATGGCCCCCAAGCCGTACATCAAAAGACCCAGGATGACATGTGAGTTCGTTGCTACAGCAAGAATATTCAGAACCCAGGAGCTGTTGTCATGGTGTTGGGCATTGTGGTGATTCATTCCGATTTTCAGGGTAATTTGTGCGGCTGCTGACAGAAACACACTCACAAGAATGAAACCGTAGGTTGAGAGATTCATAGATAGAGAGCTCCCAGAATAATTGTGGCAATACAGGCAGCACATACAAGGCTGCCTTTATCCCTGAATGAGAACACGATGGGGTCATCAGTCATTTCACCACGGGTTGTTTTTATCCAGATCCTGCCAAGCCAGTAAAGCAGTACGGGTTCAACCAGCCAGATAAGGTTGGGATGGTGGTAGCCCCCATTCTGTATTCCCTCTGCCATATAAAGTGTTACGACTAATACGGCGTTAAATGCAGATGCCGCACCCATCGCTACCAGCAGTTGAGTGTCAGAAACGTTGTAATCCCGGCCGGATGATGAAGATTGCTTTTCCTTTTTAACGGTGTGGAGCTCGCTTACCCGTTTAACAAGGGCGAGGCTGACAAAAAGGAACATGGAGAAGGCCAGTAACCAAATGGATGGTTCCACAGCAATGACCCATGCACCTATTAAAATCCTTGCTGTGTAAAGAGCTGCCAGGCAGATGACATCCATCAGCACGTAGCTTTTTACCACATAAGTGTAGAAAAGCGTCAGGGCGAGGTAGGCTGTTAGCCCCGGTACCGCGGCCGGTGCTGCCAGCCCGGTGATGGCGTAGGCTGTCAGCAGTAGTGAAAAGGCAAGAGTGACAGCTCTGGGGACGCTTAACAGACCGGATGGAATAGCCCGAAAGCGTTTCCTTGGATGCTGGCGGTCATTTTGGATGTCGAAAATGTCATTAAGAATATAGGTTGATGAAGCCAGCAAGGAAAACGCCAGAAAGGTCAGTGATACATCGGCGAACAGGCTGCTTTGGTTAAGGTTTCCTGACACAATGAGCGGCACAAAAAGCAAAAGGTTTTTAGACCATTGGTACATACGGATGCACCTGATGATATCCCTGTTACCTGCAGAAGGAACCGGTATGACGGTATCAACCCCTGCATGTCGGCTGGCATCTTTTTCTATCGTACGACTTGAAGAGACAAGGACTGGAAGCTTGGAAGCCTGAAAGATAATGTAATCTGCTTCGCTGTCACCTAAATATGAAAATGGCCGGTTTTGACGAGTAATTGCCGCGAGTTTGGCTTTGGATTTCAGGTTTGTTGACCGGTCACTGGCCAATACCCCGTCAAAAATGTCCAGATGTTCTGCGACAGATTCGGCATAACGAAAATTGGAGGCAGTGGCGAGTAACAGCCGATGCCCGTCTTTCTTTTTCTTATCCAGATAAGTTAAAACCTCGTGATTGTATGGGAGGGTTTCAGGGGAAATTGCAACTCGGGACGCGATCTCATTTTTGAGATGGGCCCTGCCTTTTGCTAACCATACCGGGAGGAGAAAAATATAAAAAACATTGCGTTTTAACAGTAGGATCGTACTTTCGAACAATAGGTCGGTTCTAATCAGTGTCCCGTCTAAATCCACATATATATCTTCACATTCCATAGCAATGTCACAGTCCTTTGAGCCCAGATTTTTCAACAGTTTTTCTTTTAAATTAGCTTCTTCGTGGCTGTAATTTAAAAATCAGCCATGATGATAAAAGAGTCAATTCGATGGCAGGTTAAAACGGCAAATATCAGGGAATAAGAAACCTGTCTTTGATGTGAGATGTCCTGATGTGAAGCTTTAAAATTTCAGGCATGGCGCTGACAATAAGTGTTCAGTTGAGCATTGCGGCATAGTTTGAGGGAACACAATGTATGAAAAGTCACCAGTTGGATACCTGTTCAGGGCACTAAACCGAACGTGAGTCACGCCTTTGTCACAAATAACCCTCTAGACTTAAGGACAACATAATAAAAATCATAGGGATATCTATGCCAATAATGTCATTGACGCATCAGGATGTGTATCGCGAAGCTTCTCTGTCTTTGCTGGAATCAAAGACAACGAAAACCCTGGAGCCACTTGACGAGATCATTGGCCAGGACCGAGCGAAACAGGCCGTCGCGTTTGCGATGTCAATGAAGGAGAAGGGTTACAACATTTACGCCATTGGTGCTAATGGGCTCGGTAAACGCACCATGATTTTGCGTTACCTCAATCGACACCAGAAAGATGACCAGACAGTTTATGACTGGTGTTACGTTGCAAACTTCAAAGAAGCCCGTGAACCTAAAGTGCTTTGCATGCCTGCAGGGCAGGGAAGTGAGTTCCGGTCAGATATAGAGAAACTGATGACCAAACTGGTCAAGTCTCTGCCGCTGGCGTTTGACAATGAACTCTACTTTGCTCGATCAGAAAAACTCAAAACCCAGCTGAGCCAGAAGCAGGAAACAGCACTGGCCGCTATGAATGAAGAAGCGCTGAAGAAGCATGTCAGCCTGAGTATTACCGCCCAGGGAGAGTACGAATTCGTTGCCATGAACGGCGAGGAGCCTCATACCGAAGAAACCTTCATGGCGTTAACCTCAAAAGAGCGGGCGAAATTTGAATCCAGCATCAACCACCTGGAGCTGAAGTTAAGGAACCTCGTCCGTGAACTGACCGAGTGGGAAGATGATTTTTCTGAAAAAGTACAGAAGCTTAATGAAGAAACTGCATTGAGCGTTGTTGCTCCCCAGGTTAAAAACCTGAAAGAGAAATATCACGGTATAACCGAAGTGAAAACTTTCCTGGGGGATATGCAAAAAGATATCGTCGATAACCTGGATATCTTCCTTCAGGCGAGTGACGAACAATCAGAGTTGTCTTATGCCACGTTGGAGAAGAAACTTCCCCGCCGTTATCAGGTTAACGTCATGGTTTCACACGCCCATGACAACTTCCCGGTGGTGGTGGAGGAAAGCCCCAACTACCATACCATCTTCGGGTACACCGAAAATGCCACCTACAAAGGTACGGTTTTCACAGATTTTTCCCTTATTCGGGCAGGGAGCCTGCACAAAGCAAATGGCGGTGTGCTGTTGATGGATGCAATTAAGGTTCTTGAGCGTCCATACGTTTGGGATGGCCTTAAGCGAGCTTTGCGTTCACGTCAGCTCAATATGAACTCTCTGGAGCGTGAGGTAACGCTGACCGGTACCATTTCTATGGAGCCGGAGCCGATTCCTCTCAACGTGAAGATTATACTTTTCGGCGATTACCATACCTATCAGTTGCTACAGCATTACGATGCCGAATTTGGTGAGCTGTTCCGCGTGACGGCTGACTTTGAAGATGACATGAACCGTACAGACGCATCGGAATTGCAGTATGCCCGCTTTATCTCGAGTATCGTTCATGACAACGGTATGCTGCACTGCGACCGGCAGGCGATTGGACGCATTATTGAGTTCAGTTCACGGCAGGTTGCGGACCAGAATAAGCTTTCTCTGCACTCGGCTGATATTGCCAATTTGTTGCGGGAATCCAATTATTGGGCCAAGGAAGCAGGGTCAACGACCATTCGTGGCAAGCATGTTGAAAAGGCGTTGGAGAGTCAGGAAAACCGGGTGAGCCGTTTGCGTGACAATGTCATGGAGAACTTTATCAACGGTGTCACCCTGATGGAAACCAAAGGGAAAGCGATAGGCCAGGTGAATGCACTTTCAGTGATCACGACCAATGATCACAGTTTTGGTGCGCCCAACCGGATTACAGCGACCGTCTCCTACGGTAAGGGCGAGGTGCTCGATATTGAACGCAAGGTCCGTATGGGGGGGAATATACATTCCAAAGGCGTGATGATTCTGTCTGCTTACCTTGCATCGCTGTTTGGCAAAGAGCAGAAAATCCCGCTGACCACTCACCTGACATTTGAGCAAAATTACGGAGGCGTAGACGGGGACAGTGCTTCGATGGCGGAGCTTTGTGCCATAGTTTCCGCGTTTTCTGGTCTGCCAATGCGTCAGGATATTGCCATCACAGGGTCGATGAACCAGTTTGGCCAGGCTCAGCCGATTGGTGGCGTGAACGAAAAAATCGAAGGTTTCTTTGATGTTTGTGGGATAAAAGGACGCAAGTCTACCCAGGGTGTCATCATTCCGAGAACCAACGTTCATCACTTGATGTTGCGAAAGGACGTACGACAAGCCATAGAGAAAGGCACTTTCCATATCTGGGCGATTGATCATGTATCGGAGGCTGTTGAGCTGTTTATGGGAAGGCCATCAGGAATCGGTGCTAAGAAAATATCCGAAGACTCTGTTATCGCTGCGGTATTTAAAAACCTTGATAAGTTAAGAGATGAGCAATAATCCCTCTTAACTTTTTGACAAAGGTTTCAATCGGATAAACCCCGTCTCGGCGGGGTTTTTTATTGCCGTTAAGACAATGGCTAATTTAGCCCGCGATTATGATTTTTCCTTTTGTGTACGTTGTACATAGGGGATCAAACAGTGATCGTTTTGAGAAGCTTGAAAACAATTAAGGAACGGGGACTTGTCACTGTCAGTGTCGATATTTTGGGAGCTAACACCTTTGTTTTTCAACTGCCTGAGGAAGTTGAGGGCTTCATAGACACTGAATCTGTTGATGCCTTTTTGTTGCTATATATCTGGCATGCAATGGAGTTGGGGGTACCGTTGACAGTGGATGCGCCGGTTTCTAAAGCACTTACGGAGAACATCGCGGGGCTCCAGGATGTTTTTGCGGGTCTTTGTCCGTCGCTGAAAATAGTAAAAATAACCTGCAATAATCCCCAATCATCATGGAATAGGCGGGATACCCTAAAATCAACAGGTTTCAGCGGTGGAGTAGACAGTTGGTTTACCCTCTGTAGTGCAATACAAAAAAACTCCCGGTTTGACTGTCTTTTATTCTCAAATACCGGGCAACACGGGGTTCACCGTGTAGGGGAAGTGTTTGAATCCCGCTATAAAACAGCACTTGAGGTGATGTCTACTGTTTCGACACCATTGATAAAGGTTGATACCAATATTGATGAAGTGCTCCTGAACAACTTTATGCAGACTCATTCCATCCGGAACCTTGCCTGTGCCCTGATGTTACAGGGAGGTATCGGGAGCTACCTATACTCGTCAGCTTATGACTTTATTCCGGAGAGAATTTCACCAAACAGAGATATGGCGACAGTGGAGTTCTTCCTTTTTCCATTGATTAAAACGGAACGCATGGCGGCGAAAACTGCCGGGCTCGGCTTATCGCGAACAGGGAAGCTGGTTTATCTGGCTAAGCGGCCGGAGTTTAACGGGAAGCTCTATGTTTGTACCGAAAAGCGGATACCGGCGCGGAACTGTGGTACCTGTTTTAAGTGCAGAAGGACGCTGTTGCTGCTGAGTTATCTGGGGCTTGAGTCCATTATCGACGCAAGTTTCGATTCACCTGCTTTTAAACGCCGAAAACGAGCCATGGAACTGGGTGTGCTGGTAGCGGCTCAAACAAGTGTTCCTGAACATGAAGTCGCAGACATTATTTACCGGGACTGGGGAGTCCGCGCGGTGTTTATTAAACCAGTAATCGCCGTGCTGGCTGCAATCAAAGCCTATTTACCTAAAGCTTTGGAATGGCGGATAAAAAACAGATATCCCTACCTTTGGTGAATTTGTTTATTTTGAATTACCTGCTGTTTTGCATACTTCTTCGGAAGCGGGCTCGCCAGGCCGGATAAACAGACTTTTTATAAACAGGAAAGTTGAACCGAGCAACCACTTCCAGGAAAACTCCCAGCTAAGCGCCAGTTTTGCCATTCGGAATGCTCGGGGTATTTCCCGCTGGGAGAGAAAGATAAGCGTCAGTTGTTTAGCCGCAAAACAAGCACCTCTGCGTGCACTCTTAATAACTTCAGGATTATTGTGGGTGATGGCAAGCTGCGAAAATAAACTCAACCGGGTTAATAACTTGTCACGATCTGTGAGCATATTGGATGCGCTGGCGAAACGTTTTGCCGGAATTCGGTGTTCAGCGACTACTGAGGGGTAATGAAGCATAAGGTTGCTGTGACCGATCAGACGCAAAAAAAGCTCCATGTCCTCTTCGTAAAACAGGTCTTTTCTAAATCCTCCAAAGCGGGAGAGCAGCTCATGGCGGTAAAAAGTAATGTTTAGATGAGGGAAACCTCCATGCTGGTAGAAGTAAGCGGGTGTAACTGTAAAAGGCTGGCAGTTATGGCTACTGGAGCATTCTGCATTATAAGAGGGACTTTCGCTTGTAAAAGGGTAGGAGAACCAGGTTGTTTTTGTCACCGTACCTTCTGAATCAACAGCCCGCTGGTCAGCAAAAACAATGTCCGGTTGCAACTGCGGCAAATGAGCTGCGAGAGTCCGCAAATAGCCACTATCAGTCCATATGTCGTCGTCATCGCAAAAGCCGATGTAGTCACCGGAGGCATGATGAATACCAAGGTTGCGGGCCATGGATGGTCCCAGAGCAGGAAATGCGGCTCCCACCCCAGGGAAAAATCTAACCCTGTCCCCGTAAAGATGTTTCAATGCCAAAAAATGCTTGTTGTAAACACTGAGGTTTTTGTCGGAAGAGCCGTTGTTTACAACAATGACTTCAAGATTGGCATAGTCCTGAGCCAGAACAGAACCAATGGCCTGAGCAGCCAGCTCCGGTCGATTTGATGTCGCAATGATAACGGTAAACCGGATACTCATGCTGTCTCTTTGTCCGTTTTCCAATACGCATCCATCAGCCAGCCGCAGTGTTGCTGCAACTTGTCGGACACGAAATTCGGGTCGAGTCTGGACAAAATGGAGTCAGCTTTTGTCATCTGGTTGGTATGGATGGGTTGCAGAGCTTCTTTCAGACCGAGAAACTGGCTGATTTCTGCCAGTTTGTGACTGATGTCTTCGGTACGAATAACAAGCTGTTGGGAAGGAGGGATACTTTCAAACAGAATACGGTATTGCTCGCTGTACTGGGCGAGATATGCATCCAAAGAGTAAAGACTATGTTGTTCTAAAGTCAGCTCGTGTTTGCTGAATCCCTGGTGATGGCGTTGCCATATAAAGTCCCGGTAAGGTTGCCACTCAGTAGGTTGCCGGTTGGCATGGAAGCTTATACGCGATGCCAGCCAGGAGTCGGGATCGCGGACAGTAATGATGAATTTTGCGTGGGGATAAAGCGCAACCAGTTGGGAAGCAAGGTAACCAAGTGGATGCGACGATTCAAATTCAAGGTTCAGTTGCCTGTCCCTTTTCCGGATGGCATTGATGCATGCGCTGTCAGAAATTTTACCCTCAAGATAATCCATGACCAGCAGGGTGGTTGAAGGCGTTTCCGGCTCATGGGCCGCACGGAGGTGGGGCGTCATCATGTGGGAGAGAGATGTGGTTCCGGTTTTGGCCGCGCCCAGGCAATATCCCTGAACTTTTCGGGGGCGAAGGCTCGCAAGAGTTTGTTTAATGCTGTTCACACATAGCTTCCTGTATCAACTGTTCCCGGGTAAATGCAAGGCAATGTTGTAAGGCATCTTGCTTGGCACGTAACACGCTGTCTGTACTCAGTGAGAAACGTCCCTTTATGGCCAGTTTTCTGAGTTGCTGTCTCAGCAGGTGCCGTTTAATGGTGTGCGAGGCAAAAGAGCGGATACCATCAACTTCTCCCGGCCATAAGGGAGGTAACGAAGTCAGTGATATGTCTAATGAAAGTGACAATCCCCAGTCCTGCCATTTAAACGGCAATATTTCAGGAGAGGTACTTACGCCAAGCCAGGGTGTCCTGTAAGCATCAGCGAATATGGCACCGTGCAGGGATGATGTGATCAGTCTGTCTGCACCGGCGATAGCTGAGAACAAGGTGTTCTGGTCATCAGAAGGGGAGATGTAACGCCATCCCAGAGATTCCACCAAATCACGGTAGTTGGGTGAATCAATGCCAATATGGGGCATGAAAGCAATACCGGAACGAGCGGAGGGAAGCTCATCTGGTTTTTTTATCAGGGGTATCAGGGCACCGGGGTCTGTAATGGACAGTGTTTTACTGAGCCCCAGAATTTTTGCAGTCAGTGGCCCACGGACACAGGCTACCTGCCACCTGTTGTCGATAGTGATATTCCCGTATCCAGCACCACTTCCTATAACCAGATAACGCTCTGCATGTGGCAGTTTATCATTCAGGACGGTGCCTATACCGACCAGTAAGGTTTCCGGTTGGTAAGCCAATACATCACCCAACCACCATTTCCAGAACCAGAGATTGATATCGTCACCAACGTTAGGGCGTTGACAGATATGATGGTGAATTTTCACCCTGCCTCCTTTGTAAGGAAGCGGGTTGTCGCGAAAACAACATTCATAGCCATAGCGTAAACGGTCCTTGTCTTTTTGATGATGCCAACACGAGGTCAGAAAAACTGTGCAACCTTCGAAAAATGAAGGTCTTCTTTTTATGACCAGTGTATTCGCTGTTAAGGGCGGAATTAGTGTCATCAGTGAGACATTGTGGAACCAAATCTCGCGTCTTGTCGTAAGGATCATTAGACAGAACAATAAAATACAATTGGTTGTTTTTTGCGCAAAAGTGAGAATGGGTGTTAAAGTAATCAATGAGACGGTGAAAGGACTGAAACTATGTCTACGCGAATTAACGGTAATTCTTCGCCGATGATGTGGCAGGCACGTCAGAATGAAGAACGGATGGATCAACTTCGACAACGCAAAGAGGTTGAACGGCAAAATCAGGCATCCAGTGCCCGAGAAGAACGGGAAAAGGAGCAGGAGCATAAGCGTGCCGAAGAAGCTCAACAGGTAAGTCGTGACCGTGGTGACTACAAAAACCTGATAGATCGTGTAGCTGACCAGGAAGCTAAAAAGGCCAAACTGTCCGCATACACCCAACAACAGCAAGCACTGTTGAAACAGGTAGAAAAAGCCGTAAAACCTCAGGATGAGGATTCAAGCTATCAATTCAAGGTCTGAACTTCATTTCCTGATTTACTATATATTATCAATTCAATAACTTAGCACTTCTTGCTTAGCGATTCTTCCTGCATCGCTGTGAGCCACTTAACACTTCCTTTGTATATGTGCATGTATGCTTACTGGCACAAAAAGTACGTATTTTGACCTCTAAGAAAGTGCCATGAACATTGTCGATCGTTTTATTTCCTACACAAAAATCAACACTACGACCAACCGAGAAAACGGTGCAGCCGGCATCATGCCATCAAGCCCCGGCCAGAGGGAACTGGCAGAGCAACTCAAGCAAGAACTGGAAGCTTTGGGCCTGGAAGACATTGTACTGAATGACCGAGCCATTCTTACCGCGACGTTGCCTTCAAATATTGATACGGACCTGCCGACCGTCGCTTTTTTCTCCCATTTGGACACCAGTGCGGAGCAGACAGCGGATACCAAAGCCCATATTGTTAAGTACGAGGGTGGAGATGTTGTGCTGAATACGGAACAGCACATCCTGATGCCTCTGGAGCAGTTCCCGGAACTGAATGACTACGTAGGGCAGGACCTGATTGTTACCGATGGTACCAGCCTGTTGGGTGCTGACGACAAAGCCGGTATCGCTGCTATCATGCATATGTTGCAGCACTTCAAAGCGAATCCTGACATTAAACACGGCTGTGTGAAAATTGGTTTCGTACCTGATGAAGAGCAGGGGTTACGCGGAGCCAAGGCCTTTGATGTTGAGTCGTTCGGAGCCGATTTTGCTTATACCCTGGATTGTGGCGGAATTGGCGAATTCGTTTATGAAAACTGGAATGCGGGTGATGTTGTTGTAACGTTCATCGGCCAATCGGCACACCCGATGTCTGCAAAAGGAAAGTTGAAAAATTCCCTGCTGATGGCCCATAAGTTTATTGCCATGTTGCCGCCAGGGGAGGCCCCGGAATATACCGAAGGGCGAGAGGGATACTACTGGGTTAAAGAACTCAAAGGAAACAGTGCCCAAACCGTCCTTAAAATGGATGTGCGTGATTTTGATCGTAAAGGTTATCACTGCCGCATGGCTTTCCTTAAACAACTGGCAGAGGCCTGTGAAGGTTTGTGGGGGGAAGGTTCAGTTGAAATTACACTGGCAGACCGCTATGAAAACGTTAAAAACAGCCTGGAAGGGGATGCAAGCTTCCCTATTGATATTGCAAAGGATGCCTACGCACGTTGTGGTATTGAAGTAAAACCTTTGCCAATGCGAGGGGGATACGATGGTGCGGTGTTGTCACAAAAAGGATTACCTTGTCCGAACTTGTTCACCGGGGCACACAACTTCCATTCTATTTACGAATTTCTTCCTGTGAAGTCACTGCAAGCAGCAGCCGATGTGCTGGTGGAAATTGTAAAGGTGACAGCAGAGCGCCGGTAACCCAAACCCGTCGCCAACTTAATAAAGCAATGCCGGGCAGGTTTTCCCGGCATTGCCAATTTCTGGTGACGATCAGGGCTCAACCGGTTCGCAGGGCCGGACTGCAATTGACTCGATAACATCATTTTCTGCACGGAAATGGCGAAAGTCTTCCATATGAGGTGCAGTTTTATGGGCATCCAGCGCCGATTTTGACTCCCAAATTTCATAAATCATAAAGCGGTTCAGATCCCTGCTGTCCTGGTGCAGGTCATAGCGCACACAGCCGCCCTCGCTTCTGCTGCCTCGCACTAAATCCAACAAGGCACTCTTTAACGGTTCATCACATCCAGCTTTTGCCACCATTTCCGCAAACAAATAGATCATTTTCAGTTCTCCTTCACCCGGTACCCAAGTGATTTTGTGTCATTTAAGTACCAAAATTCTCATTATTGGCATGAGTTTTTGTTTCCATCTTAACGGGTCAAGGCGGAAATCTGTATATGGAGCAGGTGGGTGTGCGTATTGATGATTATGTGGGGCGTAAAAAAACAGGGGCACGGAGGCCCCTGTTTGGAATCAGTGATTGATTGCCTAGCTGTTGTACGTGGTAGAGACTGTATCCCCACCTTTACCTGTCCAGTTGGTGTGGAAGAACTCGCCACGAGGACGATCAGTACGCTCGTAGGTATGGGCACCGAAGTAGTCACGTTGAGCCTGGAGCATGTTTGCCGGCAGGCGGGCAGTTGTGTACCCGTCAAGGAATGTCAGGGCGGAAGACATGCCTGGCATCGGTAGGCCAATTTCAAATGACTTAGCGACGACCTTGCGCCATGCCCCCATACAGTTTTCCAGAATGGTCTTGAAGTATTCGTCAGATCCCAGGAATTTCAGGTCTGGGTTCTTTTCATACGCATCACGGATGTTGCCAAGGAATGCACTGCGGATGATGCAGCCACCACGCCATAGCAGTGCAACGTTACCGTAGTTCAGATCCCAGTTGTATTGCTCAGATGCTTCGCGAATCAGCATAAAGCCCTGCGCGTAAGAGATGATCTTAGAAGCCAGCAGTGCCTGACGAAGACTTTCCAGCCACAACGCTTTGTCACCTTCAACCGTGCCGATTTTATGCTGGAACAGGGTCGAGGCTTCTTCACGCTCTTCTTTGCGTGCTGACAGTGCACGGGCAAATACAGATTCGGTGATCAGGGTCAGAGGGATACCGAAGTCCAGAGCATTGATGCCTGTCCACTTGCCGGTGCCTTTCTGACCCGCAGTGTCGAGGATTTTTTCAAGCACAACGTCGCCGTCTTCATCGCGGTAGCCCAGGATGTCAGCACTGATTTCGATGAGGTAGCTGTTCAGCTCGGTCTTGTTCCAGGCTTCCAGCGTCGCCTGCATTTCCTCGTGGGACATGCCGAGGCCTTCCTTCATAAAGTGGTAGGCTTCGCTGATAAGCTGCATATCCCCATATTCAATGCCGTTGTGAACCATCTTCACAAAGTGACCGGCACCCTCGCGGCCAACCCAGTCACAGCAAGCTTCACCGTTGTCGGTCTTGGCAGAAATTGCCTGGAAAATAGGTTTGATAGCTGGCCAGCCGGCAGGGTTACCACCGGGCATGATAGATGGTCCGAAGCGGGCACCTTCTTCACCGCCGGATACACCAGCGCCAATAAATACAAGGCCTTTCTCTTCCAGAGCCTTCACGCGGCGAGTGGTGTCCGGGTAATTGGAGTTACCACCGTCGATAATGATGTCGCCTTCTTCCAATAAAGGTGCCAGTGCATCAATAAACTGGTCAACCACGTCACCGGCACGCACCATCAGCATGACTTTGCGCGGTTTCTCGAGCTTTTCAACCAGGTCTTCCAGCGAGTAAGCACCGACAATGTTGGTACCTTTTGCCGCACCATTCAGGAAGTCATCAACCTTGGACGTTGTACGGTTGTAGGCCACCACGCGGAAACCGTTGTCATTCATGTTGAGGATAAGGTTTTGGCCCATTACAGCCAGGCCAATTACACCGATATCACCTTTCATTCTTTAACTCCTTATGCCAGTGCTTTTGCTGCAGCGGCATCTAAATACCATTCAGTTTTGCCGTGGGTGGATTGAATATGTGCTGCCGGGTAGGGCAGGTCATTGCTTGGGGAGCTGTGAATAGCTTCCACCATTTCTGCTTTTCCCGCGCCCAGCACCAGGTAGCTGATTCGTTTCGCGTTGTTCAGAAGGCGGGCACTTTTAGAAACGCGTAGCTGCCCGCTCTGTGGGTGAGCGGCTACGATTGCTAAAGCCGACTCATCGTAATTTGTCTGTCCCGGGAAGAGTGAGGCAGTGTGGCCGTCATCGCCCATGCCGAGCAGGATCCAGTCAAAAGCAGGCAGGCCATTTTCAGCCGGTACGACGGCTTCAATTTCGGCCGCCAGGCGTTTGGCTTCCTTTTCAGGGGCTTCCTCCCCGTGGATCCTGTGGATGTTTTCTTCGGGAATATTGATTTTCCTCAGCAGAAGTTCGTTGGCTTCGCCAAAATTACTTTCCGCGTCATCTGGTGTCACACAGCGCTCGTCGCCCCACCAGAAATGGAGGTTATTCCAACTGATTGTGTCAGCCCATTCCGGCTGAGAAAGCAGCTTGAATAACAGCTTAGGCGTACTACCGCCAGAGAGTGAGATATGAACCGGGCGGCCTTGTTCACTCAGGCTTTTCATTGAAGATGCCAGCTCGTTGACGACGGCATCTGCGTTATCAAAGATGCGGAGATCTTTCATATTAAAGCTCGCAATATTCTGTGTTGGTAAGGTTCTTACACGGGAAACGCCACTCACGACTATCGCGCTTGAGCAGATCGTCCGCTTCTTTAGGTCCCCAGGTGCCTGCTGCATACCCGAAAAGCGCATCCGGGTCTTGCTTGTAACCGAGGATAGGTTCTACAAATTCCCAGCAAGCTTTCACCGCATCAGAGCGGGCAAACAGCGTCGCATCACCTTTTATTGCGTCGAGAAGCAGGCGTTCATATGCGGTAAGTAGCTGAGATTCTTTCAGATCCTGGTAATGGAATTCCATCGAGACTTCTTTGGCTTCAAAACCGGCTCCCGGTTTCTTCAGCCCGAAGCTCATCAGGATACCTTCATCCGGTTGGATACGGATAATAAGCTTGTTCTCAGGCGCATTGGCACCAAAGACCGGGTGAGGGGTTTTCTTAAAGTGGATAACCACTTCCGTTACACGGGTTGGCAGTCGCTTACCGGTACGTACATAGAATGGCACCCCATTCCAGCGCCAGGTATCTACGAACATCTTCAGGCCGATGTAGGTTTCGGTGCGGGAATCTTCTGATACACCCGGTTCTTCACGGTATCCCGGAAGATCTTCACCGCGCACTGTGGATGCAGTGTACTGGCCGAGTACCAGGTTGTTTTTCAGGTCTTCATCACTCAGTGGCTTGAAGCTCTGCATTACCTTGGTGACTTCATCACGGATGGAATCTGCGCGAATGGCAGCCGGTGGCTCCATGGCGACCATCCCAAGTACCTGGAGCAGGTGGTTTTGGAACATATCACGGACTGCACCGGAACCATCGTAGTAGCCGCCACGACCTTCTACTCCCAGGAATTCTGCCCCTGTAATTTCAACGTAATCGATGAAGTTACGGTTCCAGAGTGGCTCAAACATGCCGTTGGAGAAACGGAATACCAACAGATTCTGTACTGTTTCCTTACCCAGGTAGTGGTCGATGCGGTACAGCTGGTTTTCGCGGAAGCGTGTATGCAGTTTGGCATCCAGTGCTTCTGCTGACGCAGTGTCGTAACCAAAAGGTTTTTCAACGATAAGGCGCTTCCAGCCATTGCTTTCGTCATGAAGCCCTTGGTTGGCAAGGCATTCCGGAATTACACCATAAAGGCTTGGTGGTGTAGCCAGATAGTAGAGGTTGTTGTTACCGGTATGGTGCTTCTCGCTCAGACGATCGAGACGGGTTACCAACTGGCCGTATTCACTGCCATGCGCCGGATCCATCGAGAGGTAATAGATATGCTGGCAGAATCGGGAAAGTGTTTCTTCATCCACTTTCTCGTTGTCACGCATAAAATCAGCCAACTTCTCTCGGAAGGCTTCGTCTGAATATTCGGTACGGCTGACGCCAAGGATAGAAAAATCCTCAGGCATCATATTGTTTGCGTACAGGTGATAGAAGGCGGGGATTAGCTTTCGCTTTGTCAGGTCACCTGACGCGCCAAAAATCACGATATTGTTGTTCTCTTTCGCCATAAGGTTTTCCCTGCGGTCACCACGTTTAATTTGTGGGCGAGTGATTAGGCTTCAATTGAGTAGGTCATTAATAAGAAACGGCTTCTAAGATAACAGCTTTTTTCAGTAAGTCATGTTCGGTTCTGCCTATCCATGTAATAGGTGGTTGTATATCGCACCATTCCAGGTTAAAAGCGCATCGCTCTTGGGTCAGGTTAGTTGAAAACACTCCTTTCTGCCTGCGTTTCCGGGGCTTCTGGGGATAAATCACCCCATGAAATTCATGGTTGAAATTTCACTCGTAATTTGATTTAAATCACACTTAATATATTTGTGTGATAAATGGTGATGCAATGAAATTGGCAGTTTTCAGCGCAAAGCAATACGACCGCCGCTACATGGAACTGGTTAACAACTCTTTTGGTTATGAGTTGGAATTCTTTGATTTCAGGTTGGACAAGAAAACAGCAAAAATGGCGGAAGGTGCTGATGCAGTTTGCATCTTCGTCAACGATGCAGCTGATGAGACAGTGATTGCCAAGCTGGCGGGTATGGGCATTAAACTCATAGCTCTTCGTTGTGCCGGGTTCAACAACGTCGACCTTGAAGCGGCTAAAGCGTACGGCGTTACAGTTGTACGGGTTCCTGCCTATTCTCCAGAAGCAGTTGCAGAACACACTGTTGGTATGATGCTGACCCTAAACCGGCGCATCCACCGGGCCTACCAACGTACACGGGATGCAAATTTCTCTCTGGAAGGGTTAATTGGATTCAACATGTTTGGTCGGACAGCTGGGATTGTGGGAACCGGCAAAATCGGTGTTGCTACAATGCGCATCCTTAAGGGATTCGGCATGCGAATTCTGGCATTTGACCCTTTCGAAAACCCGGCTGCTATAGAATTGGGAGCTGAGTATGTTGACCTGGATACATTGCTGCGAGAGTCAGATGTGGTCTCTCTTCATTGCCCACTAACCAAAGACAACCGCCATATGCTTGATGCCGGTGCGTTCGAGAAAATGAAGAATGGTGTGATGATCATAAACACCAGCCGTGGGCCATTGCTTAATTCTGCTGATGCCATAGAGGCGCTTAAACAAGAAAAAATCGGGGCACTTGGCCTGGATGTCTATGAAAATGAGCGTGATCTCTTCTTCGAAGATAAATCAAATGATGTGATTAAAGACGATGTATTCCGCCGTCTTTCAGCCTGTCACAACGTACTGTTTACCGGCCACCAGGCGTTCCTTACTCAGGAGGCGCTGACAAGCATTGCAGAAACCACATTTGAAAACGTCCGTCAGTTCCTCACAGGTAATCGTTGTACTAACAGTGTGATTGACTAATAAGTTAGACTTTGACGCGGTTCTCAACGTGCGTTGAGCCATCGGCGTATATTCTTCTTGAACATGGTATTTCGTTGAGATGTCTTGGCATGAAGAACCGGGAGTTTGTAGATTACCGTGCGAAGTTGGGCTCACTTACCCGTCGACAGAGATTGATTCTGAAAAATGCGCTGGAAGACAGGCCGAGTACTTTTTTAGAGGGACAGAGTAATAGCCCGCAGGATAGTCGTTCAATTCTGACTGACAGTGAGTGGGAAGCACTCAAAGACATATTCTAACCGATAACTCCGCATGGTTGTTGATGCGGAGTTTTTTATGATTTCAACGAATCCAAGTACTCAAAAGCAACGTTTTTTGCCGCTTCAACGTCTTCA
Source organism: Parasalinivibrio latis (assembly GCF_036825535.1). GTDB lineage: Bacteria > Pseudomonadota > Gammaproteobacteria > Enterobacterales > Vibrionaceae > Parasalinivibrio > Parasalinivibrio latis. The sequence goes on along the minus strand of NZ_CP098813.1, from coordinate 158,103 downwards.
TACCGCTCGCATTTCCCCAAAACCCGGAAACCCTGCATTTGCAAGAGGATAAAGGATGCGGTTTGAGGGATGTTGACATCCGGTTTGATTTGACCGAAAAGCTTGGCATTTTCCAGCGCATGGGTCATTGTTTTAATAATAAAATCAAACAAGCGATTTCCGGCAGCTAAAACAAATTCATCGGTGAGACATTTTTCTAACAGGGCATTTTGCATAAAGCACCCCTCCCTCTGCTCTTTCTGCAGAGCACAGAAGCGGCTTAGATAGTCAAAAATTGATTCTAAGCCGGAGTCTTCACCGAAAAATGCATCCAAGCGTGGGCAGGAATAAGTATTGAGGTAGTATTCCAGTGTTTCATGGTACAAGGTGTGCTTATCACCGTATGTGCTGTAAAGGCTGAACCTGTTAATACCCAGTCGTTCAACCAAATCAGACACGGATGTTTCTGCATACCCCTTTTCCCAGAATAGGTGCATTGCCTCAATAAGTTTGTCTTGCCTGTCAAAATTCTTTGTTCTTGCCATAATTCATCACAATAGAGCGGATAATTGACCAAAGAATCACAGTTATTAATTGGTTATTATAGACCCGTGATATAGCATCATATACTACATCACTAGTATCCAGAAACAAAAGCTTCATATTAAAAAGTATGTTAACGATATTAAGATTAAATAACACTGCATAAATTAGGGTTAATGCGATTTTTTTGGTGTGCGTAAGCTTGAAATAAAAATTCCTACGACAATTAAAACCACACTTACCAGATGGTACACATATAGTCGTTCGTTGAGGAACAAAATTCCCAAGCCTGCTGATGAAAGAGGGATAAGATGGTTAAAGAGAGAGCCACGCGCGGAGCCTAAAGCATCCAACCCTCGATTCCAAAACCAGTAGGAAAGCGCTGATGGGCCGATAGCCAGATAGAGGATACCTAACCAGTTTTTAATCGAGAGCGATGACAAATCTTGGATACTTTGGCCAGTCATTTGTAGTTCAATTAGCCATATCGGGGTCAGTAATAGAACACCTATAGTCAGTGATGCACCAAGAAAGGCACCGGTTTTTAATCCCTGAGGTTTCAATCGGGCCAGGCTACAGTAACATGCCCAACTAAACGCGGAGGCAATCGCCCATAGGTCACCGTCGTTGAAGTTAAGGTCGATTAGTACGCCAGGATTTCCTTTGGCGAGCAACCAGAGCACCCCTAAAAATGCTATACCGCTTCCTAATCCTATTCGCATTGTAAGTTTTTCTCTATAAAACAGAAAATTAAGAAGGAGTACAAAAAGGGGGACTACCGAAAGATAGAGCGCAGCGTTCAATGACGTTGTCGTTTGGAGACCTTTGTAAAGCGTTGTTGGGAAAAGAATGACACCCAAGACAGCGAGGACAGATATTCGCAGTATCCCACTTGTAATCAGTTCCCATTGGTCGATTATTCCGCGTAAACAGAAACAGACAACCAGCAAAGCGGCAGGTGTCCACCGAAGCCAAGCCAACGTCACAGGATTGACGTCAGTACCCATTATTTTTCCGACAACGTAATTTCCTCCCCATAGCAAGGCAGCAAAAATTAAATACAAGTAGGCGGAATGCTCGATACGGGGATTCGTCATATCTCTAATAAATGCCTAATAATCTAAACAACAATATTTCAGCGACAGGGTATAAATCAATATACCTGTGAAACAAGGAATAATGATTTTTTTGGAACTGTGATATTGCAATATGAAACAAGAATATTATTCCGGCGTATCCTTGTATCTGTCTCAAGTTAGCAAACTCAGGATTTCAGACAGTTAGCAAGCCGCGAATTTATAACTTAAGGTTCTATTGATAGTAATTTTGTTGCTTGACCGCCATCGCAAAGGTGATTTAGATTAAATTCAGAACGAGCGTTCAGATTAAAGGATTGAAATGAAAATTTATGAGCTTGCACCAGCACCAAGTGCGCGTCGAGTCAGTATTTTCCTGGCGGAAAAAGGCATTACTGTTGATCGAGAGAATGTTGATATTCGGGGTGGAGAGAATCTGTCTGAGGCCTTTATTGCTAAGGCAGTAAACGGACGTATTCCTGTTCTTGAACTGGATGATGGAACGACAATCTGTGAATCTGTTGCAATCTGCCGGTATTTTGAGGAACTGTACCCGGAAAAAATGCCTTTATTTGGTGGTACTGCACTTGAAAAAGCAAACGTGGAAATGTGGCATCGGGTTGTGGAACTCGAGGGATTGTTTGTTGCGTTCCAGTCTTTCCGAAATATTACTGGAATCTACAAAGACAGGGAAACCTGCAGCGAAGAATGGGGGCAGATTTCCTTGGACCGTCTTAAAGCGTTCTTGCCTAAATTGGAAAAACAACTCGGTTCAACCACCTATATCGCGGGAGATTTTTTCTCGATAGTCGATATTACCGCTTTCGTGATGTTTGGGTTTGCTAAAAACCTGGAAGTGGTGATTGACGATAGCCTGCCGAATACTCAGCGCTGGTTTGAGTTGGTTTCTGAAAGACCTTCAGTTCAATAAGTGCCTTTTACCCAATCAACTCGTGAAGAATCAAGGACCTCACAGTGATTAGGGTATATCGTTCCACTAATAAAGGAATGTAGCATGATCGATCTTTATACCGCCGCTACACCTAATGGCTACAAGATATCTATTGCACTGGAAGAGATGGGACTGGACTATGAAGTCCATCATCTTGACCTGATGTCTAACGAGCAGAAACAACCGGAATTTTTGGCGATAAATCCCAATGGAAGAATCCCTGCGATTATTGACCGGGATAATGATGATTTCGCGGTCTTTGAGTCCGGCGCTATTTTGTTGTACCTGGCAGAGAAGACCGGAAAATTTCTTCCTGAAGATCCGAAAAAACGTTCTCAGGTTATTCAATGGCTGATGTTCCAGATGGGGGGAGTCGGCCCGATGATGGGGCAGGCAAATGTCTTCTACCGTTATTTTCCGGAAAAAATTCCTGCCGCTATCGAACGTTACCAGAAAGAAGGTCGCCGGCTGTTTGAAGTCATGAATGGACAGTTAGCGGACAACAGATACCTCGCGGGTGATGACTACACCATTGCAGATATGTCTACCTGGCCCTGGGTACGTATCCATGAGTGGAGTGGTGTTGACATTACCGGACTGACCCACCTGAAACGCTGGCTTGATGAGCTCGCGTTACGCCCCGCCTGCCAGGTGGGTATTTTGACTCCGCCTCCTTCAGAGCTAACAGATGAAGAGAGGGCAGAGCAAATAAGAAAGATGGTCACTCGCTAGACCATTCTTGATCCCTCTTGCTGCCGGAAATCCGGCAGCTTTTTTTAATTGTCTTTTCTCTCAGACAGTTGACCCATCCTGAATCCCATTTTTGTTGAGTAACCATGAAAACGGTTGTCGATCTCTCATCTCTGTCCTATCGTAGAGTAATGATATTTAGAATATTTTCTTATTGAATGCAGTAAATTACTGACGTGGACAGATTGTCCGGATGGAATTGGAGAGATAGGATGCTGAAAAGACTCGCCTATGGATTGTGTTTAGGGCTGATAAGCGGAACCCTCTCAGCCGCAGAAGTTATCGAAACAACCAGTATTGCCGGATTCGGTACCCCAAAATACTCTAATAACTTCTCCCACTTTGACTATGTAAACCCAGATGCTCCAAAAGGCGGACGAGTTAGTTTTGCGGTGTTGGGCACGTACGACAATTTTAACCGCTTTGCTTCCCGAGGAGATGCAGCGGTTGGTACTGCTGGGCTGTATGACAGCCTGATGACTTCTTCCAGTGATGAAGTTGACTCATATTATCCATTGGTTGGAAGAAATTTCCGCTACGCATCAGATTACAGTTGGATGGAAGTAGAGTTCCATCCTGCGGCTCGTTTTCATGATGGAGAGCGGATTAAACCCTCAGATATGGAATTTACCTTTACAAAATTCATGACTGAAGGGGTTCCTTTCGTTAAGGACTACTACAAGGAAGTGAAGTCGGTTAAAGCAATTGATGACCGTAAAGTGCGCATAGAGATGGACCCTCCAAGCAAAGATAAACTCTTTGCAATGATGACATTGCCAATCCTCCCTGAACACTATTGGAATGACAAAAACTTTTCTGAACCATCTGACGCCCCCCCACTAGGCAGTAGCGCCTATAAAATCACTGACTATAAAATGGGACAAAGCATTACTTATACTCGGGTTAAGGATTATTGGGCAAAAGATCTACCGGTAAATGTAGGGCGTAATAACTTTGATGTTGAGCATTATGATTACTACCGTGATGAAACGGTAATGGTTGAAGCGTTTAAAGCAGGGGAGTACGACCTTCGAGAAGAAAATTCGTCCAAACGCTGGGCGACTGCATACAACGGTGTAAACTTCGACAAGGGTTTTATCCATCGTGAAGAAATTGCGCATGAAAAGCCACAAACTATGCAAGGCTTTGTGTTTAACACCCAACGTCCGGTTTTTTCTGACCCTCGTGTTCGGGAAGCATTAGGATATGCTTTCGACTTCGAGTGGACAAATAAAAATCTGTTCTTCAGCCAGTATTCTCGTACTCGTAGCTATTTCCAAAATACTGATTATGAAGCGGTTGAATTGCCTGACAAAGCTGAACTGAAGGTTCTTGAACCGATAAAAGATAAAGTACCGTCCCGAGTATTCACTGAAGTATATCAGCCCAATATAACTGATGGCTCTGGCCGTATTCGTGGTGAGATGCGCAAGGCATTCGGATTGCTTAAGCAGGCGGGATGGGAGCTCAATAATAAAGTGATGACAAACCGAGAAACCGGAGAGCCTCTGACTTTTGAGCTGTTGATTTACAGTCCTTCCACTGAAAGATATGCGATTCCATTGCAGGACAACCTGAAATCTATGGGCGTAGAAATGAAAATACGCACCATAGATACAACACAGTACTTAAAACGCATGAGAGATCGTGATTTCGATATGATTTCTCGTGTTTATGCAGCGAATCCCTTCCCATCGTCAGGTTTGCTGCTCCGTTGGAACAGCAAATATATTGACAGTACATACAATTCTGCAGGTGTCATGGATGAAGCGGTAGATTATTTGACTGACCAGATAGAAGCTTCGCAGGATGAACCCGAAAAACTATTGTCTTTGGGGCGAGCATTGGATCGCGTTCTACAATGGAACTTTTATGCTATTCCTCAGTGGCATTCTTCCTCTTACAGGGTTGCTTACTGGGATAAATTTGCACGTCCAGAGATTATGCCAAAATACACGCTTGGCTTAGATACCTGGTGGCTGGACACCAATAAAGCTGCCAAATTGCCAGAGAAACGCCGCTAACTTGTTGTATCCGGTCGTGATACGACCGGCTCTTTGCTAACTACGTTTTAGACGGACAACTATGACTGCGTACATTATCAGGCGTCTGCTTTTGGTGATACCGACTCTGTGGGCAATCATCACCATCAATTTCTTTGTTATCCAGATAGCGCCCGGGGGACCGGTCGAGCAGGCTCTTGCCCAAATGCAGGGCTTGAATTCCGGGATTATGGAGAGATTCAGTGGTGGCGGTCAGGAGGTCGATACAGAGAGCATACAATCGGATGACGACAACAAAGCTTACCGCGGGGGGCGGGGTCTTGATCCGGAAGTCGTCGAGCAGATCAAAAAACAGTTTGGCTTTGATAAGCCGCTGCTTGAACGCTACTTCGATATGCTTAAAAACTACCTCACTTTTAACTTTGGAGAGAGTCTGTTTAAAGGCGGTAACGTTATTGATCTGATTGCGGAACGTTTGCCTGTTTCAATCTCCCTTGGGCTCTGGAGCACCCTGATAATTTATCTGGTTTCCATTCCGCTTGGGATAGCGAAAGCTGTGAATCATGGTTCCCGTTTCGATGTCTGGACAAGTGCAGTTGTCATTGTCGGGTACGCAATACCGGGATTTCTGTTTGCCATCATTCTGATTATTTTCTTTGCCAGTGGAAACTATTTCAGCTGGTTTCCTTTGCGAGGGCTTGTTTCCCCTGATTTTGACCAGATGACGTGGTACCAGCAGGTAGGGGACTATTTCTGGCACCTTGCACTGCCGACCCTGGCGATGGTAATTGGGGGATTTGCTACCCTGAGCATGCTTACCAAAAATTCCTTCCTCGATGAAATCAATAAACAATATGTGGTAACTGCACGTGCCAAAGGGTTGGATGACCGAGCCATTCTCTATAAGCATGTGTTCCGAAATGCCATGCTGATTATTATCGCAGGGTTCCCGAGTGCATTTATCAGTATGTTTTTCACCGGCTCGATGCTGATAGAAGTGATGTTTTCACTGGAAGGGATAGGGTTGTTGGGTTTTGAATCCACCATTCAAAGGGATTATCCGGTGGTGTTCAGTTCCCTCTACATCATGACACTGCTTGGCCTGATTCTAAGCATTATCTCCGACCTGACATACACCTGGGTGGACCCAAGAATCGATTTTGAGGCGCGATAACAATAATGAATCCTTTAGTTCAAGCCCGTCTCCAGCGATTTAAAGCCAATAAACGCGGATATTGGTCTATGTGGTTTTTCGCCGCGCTCTTTGTACTCAGTTTGTTTGCTGAGTTGATAGCCAATGACAAACCGCTGATGGTCAGTTATGACGGTGGATGGTATTTCCCGGTTTTCCAGTCTTATGCAGAAACCGACTTTGGCGGTGAATTTGAAGCGGAAGCAGATTACACCGACCCTTACATAAAAGAGCTTATTGAGGAAAAAGGTTACCTGATTTGGCCGCCAATCCCGTTTAGTTATGACACCATCAACTATGAACTCAGCCAACCAGCGCCATCCCCACCTGACAGCGTCAATTGGTTGGGAACTGATGATAAAGGCCGGGATGTGCTCGCCAGAATAATCTACGGATTTCGTATTTCGGTTTTGTTCGGTTTTGTTTTGACAGTTGTTTCCAGTATTGTCGGTATCTTTGTCGGTGCCTGCCAGGGCTATTATGGTGGTTGGATCGACCTCTTTGGCCAACGGTTTATTGAAGTGTGGTCGGGTATGCCGACACTTTTCCTTCTCATCATCCTTTCAAGTTTTGTGGAACCCAATTTCTGGTGGCTGCTGGGTATCATGGTGCTGTTCAGTTGGATGGGGCTGGTCGGTGTGGTGCGGGCTGAGTTCCTTCGCTGCCGCAATTTTGATTACGTGCGTGCGGCACAGGCACTGGGCGTACAAGATTCCCGGATTATGCTCCGTCACATGTTGCCCAACGCTATGGTAGCTTCACTGACAATGATGCCGTTTATCCTCTCTGGCTCCGTTACAACACTCACCTCCCTTGACTTCCTGGGCTTTGGCCTGCCTGCCGGTTCGCCATCATTGGGGGAGCTTCTTGCGCAGGGTAAAGCCAATCTACAGGCTCCCTGGTTGGGCATTTCTGCCTTCGTTGTTCTATCCCTGATGCTTAGCTTGCTGGTCTTTGTGGGTGAGGCTGTCCGGGACGCATTTGACCCACACAGGCAGAGGTAACCCGAATGAAGAGAATTTTAACTGTCGAAAATTTATCCATTGGGTTTGGGTTGTCTCAGGAAATATCACAGGTTACTTCCGGTGTGACGTTTGATATCGCCAAGGGGGAAACTCTGGCTCTGGTAGGGGAGAGTGGATCAGGAAAATCAGTAACCGCCAATGCGATCATGCGGTTACTTCCCACTGCCACAACCCACTACCTTGATGGGAAAATTGATTTTGATGGCATCAACATGCTGTCATGCAGTGAACGCCGTATGAGGGGCATTAGGGGCGACAGAATCGGGATGATTTTCCAGGAGCCAATGGTGTCACTGAACCCGTTACACAAAATAGGACGGCAGTTGGTAGAAACACTGGCGATTCACCGGGGAATGCGGCAGCAAAAAGCTGAATCCTATGCAGTCGAATGGCTTGAAAAAGTAGGCATCAGGAATCCTAAGCAAAAGCTGACGGCGTACCCACATGAACTGTCGGGTGGTGAACGCCAACGGGTAATGATTGCCATGGCGCTAATCAATGAGCCAGAACTCCTGATTGCAGATGAACCAACAACGGCGCTGGATGTTTCTGTGCAGGCACAAATACTGGATCTGCTTAAAAAACTGCAAAAAGAGATGGGCATGGCAATGCTGTTTATAACCCATGACCTGAGTATTGTCAGGCGTATCGCTGACAGAGTAGCGGTTATGCAACACGGCGAGTTGGTGGAAATCGATACTGCAGAGACTATATTCCATTCTCCTTCCCATCCTTATACACAGAAGCTGATAGATTCAGACCCGAAGGGTGATCCCGTTACTGCAAACAGCTTGGCTGAACCTTTGGTCGAAACTGACAAGCTGCGGGTTTGGTTCCCAATTACCGGCGGAATATTTAAGCGGGTTAAAGGCCATGTTAAGGCAGTGACTGATGTTTCTCTCACTCTAAAGAAAGGGCATACGCTAGGTTTGGTCGGGGAAAGTGGATCAGGAAAATCTACAACCGGAATGGCGATTTTACGTATTCTCGGCCAGAGTACGGAAGGCAGTATCCGGTTTGGTGGGGAAGAGATATCCAGACTCGATCGAACTGGTATGCTTCCCTATCGGAGCAGGATGCAGGTTGTGTTTCAAGACCCATATTCAGCACTGAACCCACGTATGTCGGTTGCGCAAATTATTGGTGAGGGCTTGAAGGTTCATGAATCTTTGACACCAGATGAAGAAGATCTGGCTATTTGTAAAGTGATGGAGGAGGTCGGCCTGGATCCGGAAACACGGCACCGTTACCCCAATGAGTTTTCGGGTGGTCAACGACAGCGTATCGCCATCGCGCGGGCATTGGTGCTGAAGCCTGAATTCATCCTGCTTGATGAGCCAACTTCCTCTTTGGACAGAACTGTACAGGCGCAAGTGCTTAGCCTGCTGAAATCTTTGCAGGAAAAGTATGGGTTAACGTATCTTTTCATCAGTCATGACCTGCATGTTGTACGCTCATTGTGTCATTACACGCTAGTACTGAAGAATGGTGAGGTTGTAGAGCATGGTGACACTCACTCGCTGTTTACCAACCCGCAGCATCCTTATACGCAGGAATTGATAAACCTTTCTTGATTGAGTTTTGAAGATTGCCTAATGCAGTGAAAAGTTTTCAATTTTTCACTGCAAATCTTCTCAATTCAGACCTGCTGTTAAAGTATTTCCTTTAATCATTCAATCACACTTTCTTGTCTAACAATTTGAAATGTCAAATATATTAGTGATTGATGAATATGCGTTTAAAACTGATATCTGCCGAATCACGAAGTACGATCGTACGAAAAGTTTTTATGAAACGCTTGGCTATTTGCGGGTTGTTTTATGTGATCATGATTCCATAAAAACTCAAAAGTGGTTATTTTATGAACTTCAAGCAATTCATAAACTAATGTCGAGAAAATCAAAATGTAATCGATTACTTCCTTGTTTTGTCGGGAGAAATTAGCTGGCACTTCCACCAATACAATCATATTAGCCTAAACTTTTAAATGTAATTTGTGGCTAGGATTCATCAGTGAGGTCAGCCGTGTTTACACACAGAGAGCAGGACGCTTACTACCGCTTTCAACTGGAACGTCATAGACCCTTGTTAGTTCGCCTTTTCCTTATTGGCGCAGTCATCATTTTTTCATATGGCTTCTGGGAGTACAGCCTGGACAGGACACATTTTGAAACCACCTTCTTTTTGCGGGTTTTGGCCGCATTGGCGGTTCTGTCGTGTATTAGCGTTCTCTACCATCCGAAATACAACCGCTGGCTTGTGGAATGGGTCGGCGTGGTAGCGGTATTCAGTATTGTTTGTATAACTTTCAGTTACAGTCAGTCAGATAAAAGTTTGCCATATCTGGTGTCAGCAATTGCATATTACACTGTGACTGCATTGGTGGTGGCGCCAATGATGCCTCTAAAATTTTTGGCGTTTATCTATTTAGTAGCCTACGTCTGTGTACTGGGCATACTTATAGTAACTGGAAGAATGGCAATGTTTGATGAGATGTTTATTGCTACCAATATTCATCTCGTGCCATTAATGGGGTATTCCCTTGCCGCGAGCTTTACGATCCGGCGAATATCATCACTTGAGTTTGAATTGCAAAAAGAGCTCAAGGAATTGGCCCGCAAAGACTCTCTTACCGGTGTACTTAACCGGCAGGCATTTGTGGAAGATGCTCGCGAACTCTGGAAGCAGCCTGATACCAGCATTGCCCTAGCGGTGGTGGATCTGGATGATTTTAAGAGCGTTAACGATAACTTTGGTCATAATGCCGGAGATCTGGCGTTGATGCATGTATCGGCTACTTTGCAAAGTTCGGTACGTGAGACTGATGTTATCTGTCGCTGGGGAGGGGAAGAGTTTGTTGTGTTGATTGCCAACACCGACCCGCAGACAACGCTGAAAATAGCTAATCGCATCCGCGCGAACGTAGAAGGAACGGTGTTAGTTCATGACCATGACGGGTTCACCGTAACTGCCAGTATAGGTGTCGCGTTCAGGGGAACACACCGGACTTTGGATGAGTTGGTCAATGAAGCGGATAAAGCACTTTATCTAGCAAAAGGGCATGGTAAAAACCAGGTTCGTACATCAGCTCCACTAAATGCTGTTTGATGTAAAAGTTAGATATAAAAAGCCGCCAGCGTGAATGCTTCGCGGCTTTTTTTGTTTCTGCTATACCGCTTCTTTACAGAACGTTTCATTATACAAGCGATTTTCTCCTGCAAACCGGGACGTTTCATCGAGGACTGTTAACCCTTCAGTCCAGCGTATCAGTTGAATCGTACCGTCTGAATACTCTATCAACGATGAGCAGTTCTCAATCCAGTCCCCATCATTCATGTATACCACGTCTTCGGTTTCCAGAATTTCAGGGTGGTGTATATGCCCGCAAACAATAGCGTCAACCTGGCGTTTTCTTGCTTTAGCCAGAGAAGCGTTCTTAAAGCGCTGCATGGCTTCCTTTGCTTTGTGGACCTTTTCCTTAATATATCCTGACAGCGACCAGTAGGGACGACCGGCCAGTCTGCGAAGTTTGTCATTCCAGCGGTTCAGGAAAAGAAGAAAATCATAGCCAGCGTCCCCGGCAAGGGAAGTCAGGCGGCTATGGCAGACCAGGGTATCAAATTCGTCACCATGGATAGCCAAGGCTTTGTGGCCATTTACCAGCGAGTGAGTGTAGTGTGAGCGAACTTCTACTTTCCCAAAATCAAATTTCACGAATTCCCTGACAGCTTCATCGTGGTTGCCCGGGATATAAATAACCCTTGTGCCGTGGTGTGCCATATCCAAAAGCGTGGTGACTACCTGATTGTGACTTTTGGGCCAATGATGGCGAGATTTAAGTGACCATAGGTCAACGATATCTCCTACAAGTATGAGAGTACGGGCCTGATGGTGTTTAAGAAAGTCCAGAAGGTAGTCGGCTTTGCAATCGCGGTTACCCAGATGAAGGTCAGATAGCCAGATCGTTTCAACGTGCACTTTTTCCATGGCGGTCACTTTAGAACGAAAGTTAATTAACCCTATCTGCTCTAAGTGAAGCTTTTTGGCATTAACAGTGAAACATTCTTTGCAAAACAAAGACGTCCTATTGAGCTAACCGTTTGATGGGCCGGGTTTATTAAAATCGGTTCCCTTGCTGGACATAAAAATGCCTTCATTCTTTTACGGCAAAGGATGCGCTGGATTTTCCGGTGTCACTGGCGGTGTTGCAGGACTGAGCTGTTTCAGTATTTTCTCACAGTACAGAGTCATAAAGTCTTCACGGATTAATTGCTCTATCTCTACTGCACGCTCCGTTGGCACAAACATCATAAAGTGAATAACCTGTTCTCCCATTTCGGTCGTACTGAGATGAATATGGGGCTCTGCTCCCGGTAAATCCACGCCGGCATGACGCTCTATGACATGGTTATAACGCCGGGCTACTTCAATAAAGTCTTCGCAGTGGTCATCTATCCTCGCAAGCAAATAGGGAACAAAAGGATAGAGGTTACAGGTCTCTCGTACGGTGATGGAAAAGCAGTGGTAGACATAGCGTTTCATGAAATTCAGGTTTTTCACTGGGCTTGTGAAGAACAGGGAGTTAGGAAGCGTGATAGTTTTCCCTGTGTAATGGTACTGGCCGTGGTGAAGGTCAATTTCCTGAATTTTGGTAGCCATCAGGTTGTGGTCTATAACCTCCCCGCAATTGTTGCCAACTTCAATCCAATCGCCAATCTGGAAAGACCGGGAACTTGCACGCTGGATCGAGCCGGTAAAGCAAAGAATAATCTCTTTTGATGCGACAACAACCGCTACAGCAATTGCGGTGAGTGACAATGCAAACTCACTGATTTCTGATTGCCACAGTATGAACATGACAAGCAGTAAGAGCGTAAATGTGCCGTTTTTAGTGCGCGACATCCACTTACGCTGATCTTCGCTGAGAAAGTTACTGTCTCCACGAATGTGAGAGAGTATTAGACGCCGGATTATAATAATCAGCGTGAAAATCAGGACGGAGAGAATAAGTTTGTGGGTTATGAGATACCGGACTGCTGACTCAAGATATTCCAATTTTATGCCCTGCTAAAAGTCCATCAAATGAGGGCTCAGTATACAAAAAACAGCGTATTTAGTTCGACACTTAGTATACAACAGCTATAACTAGCGGTAGGTCAGCATCAAAGCCAGAGCCTCACTACCCAATTTAGCATTTTGGGTGACAGTATGGTTTTGACAGAAAAAGTTGTTGAAACCATTAAGCTGATCATCGCCTAGACGCTGATACCCCATTGTCCAAGCCCCAAATTCACGGGACGGAATGGAAGTATGTAGCAGCTCCATCACGTCATGGTGGCGGTCGTCATTACTAATTCGATCAAACAGTGCTTCCAGGGTCTCGGGAGGTCCTTCTATCACTTGTATAAAGCAACCATCTTTGTACAGCAGCATACCGCTAACATTGAGTCTTTCGTTGTTGGTTCTAATCTCTTCCAGCAATTCATCCAGTTCATTCTCTGTCATAAGGTATGACGCCGAACTAACATAAACTATTTGGAGTAGGGGTTGAGGCATGTTTTTCTCCGGTGAAATTTCCACTTCTCGAAGAAAGTGTAGTATTGCAATTTGTTTTATACATAAAAACGGCAGGCTGAATGGCCTGCCGCGAAATGTATTCTTTTTGCCTGTCAGTCCGTGATAAAAGTGTTCCGGTAGAGGGCCAACAGTTCATCTTCCCTAACGTTAACGGCCACATCCTGCTCCGGAATATCTTTCCAGTCATCGTAAGGGTAGCGGCGCTCACAGGTTTTCTGCAGGGTCATGCCTTCAGCCACACCTTCTGTTACCACCCGTACCGGACCGGAACGCAGCGTGAACAAGCTGGGTTCGATAACGTAGGCGACCGGTGATGGGTCGTGCACAAAACAGCCGTCCAGACCGTGGCGGGCGGAATAAAAGTCCAGGTAATACTTACTGATGTCATCAATAAATTTACCCATCTCACCGCCTTCACGTCCCAGTTCTTCAATGTACTGGCGGCTGAAAAAGCACTCATGTGTGGCATCAAGGCCAATGATGACGACTGGCCAGCCAGCAGTCAGTACTTTGTCTGCAGCATGGGGGTCGTCATGGATGTTAGCTTCGGCAAACGGGGTGACGTTGCCGTGATGGCCATTTTCGCCAAATGCGCCTCCCATGATAACCACTTCTTCAACAAGCGTTGCAATGTCAGGTGCTGCTTCCAGTGCGAGGGCGAGGTTAGTGAGGGGACCCACTGCTACCAAGGTTATTTCTCCGGGATGTGCACGCACCGTGTCGACAATATATTGCCACGCCGGGCGAGCATCGATCTCACCTTCCACGTTCTCCGGAACCGGGTAGTTCCCCAGTCCGTTTTCAGCGTGTACGACGGAACTTGGTGGTAAGGGGGAGCGAACCAAGGGTTTATCTGCACCTTTGGCAATGGTCGCATCCATCCCGAATTTCTGCTTCAGGAAAAGTGCGTTTTTGGTTGTGGTTTCGATGGGCGCATTGCCGTATACGGTGGTCAGCCCCATCAGCTCGATGTCTGGGTGGGCCTCCGCGAACAGTATCGCCATAGCGTCATCAATCCCCGGATCTGTGTCGAAAATAATTTTATGGCGTGTGTTCATGGCTAGTTACCGTATTCCTTATTTCATTGCGTACCCGCCAAATTGCGGGAGCCAATCAGGCGTTTTCATATTCGCAAAATGGGTAAGAGAAAAATGATAACCAGGTCGACTTCTGAGGGCTTTTGTTGTGTAACAGACGCAAAATTTGCGACATAACAAATGATTATGTTGGGAGAGAAAAAGATGGGGAATGTTATGGGGTTGGGATATTTTGTCGGCTGATGAATTTCGATGGAATAAGAATGACATCGTTATCCGGAGGTGTACCTTTCAATATATCCAGGGCAACCTGGACGGCACGGCGGCTCATTTTGTCCGGTGACTGACTGGCAGTCCCCAACCAATAGGGACGGGCCTCTTTCAGTGCATCAATGGCAAGGGCACTGCCATCAACAGAAACGATATATACCTCTTTCCCTGATTGACGGATTGCCTGTTCCGCACCCAATGCAGTGGGATCGTTGATAGTAAAGACACCGGATATGCTCTGGTACGCTTCCAACGCATATGCCATGGCCTCCAATCCACCTTCATAACTGGCGGTGCCGTTGAGGCTGTCACTTACAATCCGTATTGCAGGGTAGTCTGCCAGCACCCGTTTGCATCCGGACACTCTCTCAATCACCGATGATACCGGAGGGCCGTTAATAATGACCACGTTTCCCCTGCCTTGGATATATTCCGCAAGGTTAGAGCAGGCTACCTGGCCAGCCTGTACATTGTCCGTTGTGACAGCAAAGTCTGCACCCTGTGCGCGTACGTCTACTGCGACGACAGGGATCCCGGCTTCACGAGCGTTAAGAACGGCATCATTGATTTGAAACTCATCCGTCGCGGCAAGAAAGATAATATCAACTTTCTCTGCTACAAATTCGTCCAGCTGTCTTATCTGCCGGTCTAGGTTGTAGGCACTTGAACGGACGATAAAACTGGCATTTCCAGTGTGCCGGCTGAGTTCGTCCTGAATACTTCGTACCATGGTGACAAAATAGGGATTGGTCAGGTCTGATACGCTGATACCGGCTTTCACCGTTATGCTGTTGACAGCCGGATTGGCGGCAAAAACCGGGCGGATTGGAAGGAGCACTACAGTGGTTATCACTGCAACAATCAGATAAATAGCTGACCTGATTTTCATGCTCCCTCCCAGGACTATGCTGAATTCCTGACACTGCCCGGTGTGCCGGGCTCTACTGCTCCGGTCATTATAGCAACCGCATCTGACATTGTATGGGTCTGTGGTGAGATGATATCTACCCGTTCACCGAGCCTGTGAATATGGATTCGGTCTGCCACCTCAAACACATGCGGCATGTTGTGGCTAATCAGTACGACTGGTAACCCCCGGTCCCTTACCTCACGGATCAGATCCAGAACTCGGCGGGATTCTTTAACCCCTAATGCTGCGGTTGGCTCATCCATAATGACCACCTTGCTGCCAAACAGTGCCGATCGTGCGACTGCTACGCCTTGTCGCTGCCCGCCAGAAAGTGTTTCCACCGCCTGAGTAATATCCTGTATTGTCATCAGCCCTAGTTCAGACAACTGTTTTTTTGCCGCTGCATTCATGGCTTTTTTATCGAGCATCCTGAACCACTTTCCACGAATCCCGGGGCAGAGTATTTCCCGGCCTAAAAACAAGTTATCTGCAATATTCAGCGCCGGTGAAACCGCCAGGTTCTGGTATACCGTTTCAATGCCGGCATCCCTGGCTTGCATTGGGTTGGTGAAGTTAACCTTTTTACCATCGAGGAATATTTCGCCTTCGTCTGGAACCAGGGCTCCGGAGAGTGCTTTGATTAAGCTGGACTTACCTGCGCCGTTGTCACCTATAACTGCAAGGATTTCACCCGGCATCAGTTCAAAGTCAGAACCGTTTAGGGCGGTAACCCGGCCATAGCGTTTAACAAGCCCGCGGGCACTCAGTACCGGCTGGATGTTTTTAACTGTCATGATGAAGCCCTCCGGATCCACTGGTCGATACTTACGGCGACAATGATAAGCAAGCCTACGGTAAATTCCTGCCACAGGACATCGACGCCCAACAGGGCCAGCCCGTTACGGAAAACCCCGACAATAAGTGCCCCGATAAGAGTGCCGTAGATAGAACCCCGCCCACCGAAAAGGCTGGTGCCACCAATGACCACTGCGGTAATGGAGTCCAGGTTGGCGGTGTACCCGGCCTGAGGGCTCACGGAGCCAATGCGCCCAATCAGCACCCATGCCGCAAGTGCACAGATTACCCCGGCAGTGATATAGACAGACATCTGCACCCGCTTTACCCGGATACCAGCAAGCCTTGCTGCATCCGGGTCATCGCCGATGGCGTACACATGCCGCCCCCACGGTGTCCAGTTCAGTGCATACCACACCACGATGAACAGCAGGATCATGAAGATAGAGCTATAAGCGATACGAGCGCCGAACAAATCAATGGTGCTACCCAGCCATTGCAATAACGAGGCATGTTCAGCAATGACCTGTGAGCGTATGGTCTGGCTGTTTGAATACCAGAGATTCAGCGCAAAGAAGATATTCCATGTCCCGAGAGTCGCAATAAACGGGGGAAGTTTGATCCGGGAGACCAGCCAGCCGTTTATAGCACCGGCGAGTGCGCCGACACCCAGGCCAATAGCCAATGCAGCAGGTGCACCGAGCCCGTAATCTATGGCCATCCTCCCCATTACCACCGAACTTAGAACCATGATTGCCCCGACGGAGAGGTCGATTCCGGCGGTCAGTATAATCAGTGTCTGTGCTATACCAAGTACACCAATTATGGTGACCTGCTGCAGGACAAGGGACAGGTTAAAGGGGTGGAAAAAGCGATCACCTACCAGTGACGAAAAGACCAGAATGGCCAAAAGCAAAACAAGAAAGGGGGCTGCAGTAGGGCGGTTGTGCAAAAAACGCTGGGTACGCTGTGCCAACGTATGTTGCTGAGCAATAGAAGCAAACTCTTTTGAGCTCGCTGCCGCCTTTTCGTAGCCGGTGCCGGTTTTTCCTTTTTGTTGTGAGCTTGATGAGTCCATATCAGCGAGTATCCGGTAAATAAAACAGAGGCTGTGCCGGTTGGCACAGCCTGAGACAGTTTAAACGGGAGTTAACCCCAGCACTTACCCATGCCAGTGGTAGAATTGGTCGAAGGAACACCTTCTGCTGGCTGGTCAGTGATAAGTTCTACACCGGTATCAAAGAATGATTTTCCTGGTGTTGCGCCTGGTTTTACACCGGACTTGGAGTATTCAACAACGGCCTCCACACCGAGGGATGCCATGCTCAGTGGGAACTGCATTGACGTTGCACCGATAACACCGGCTTTCACGTTCTCAACTCCCGGGCAACCGCCGTCTACTGACACAATCAGGACATCTTTTTCTTTCCCAACCGCTTTAAGGGCTTCATACGCACCTGCGGCGGCGGGTTCATTGATGGTGTAAACAAGGTTGATATCAGGGTTTTTCTGGAGCAGGTTTTCCATCGCACGACGGCCACCCTCTTCAGAGCCCTGTGTGACATCGTTGCCTACAATTCGAGGGTCATTTTCATCGCGGTTGATATTTGGGTTGCCTACATCGATACCGAATCCGGTAAGGAAGCCCTGATCGCGCATGACATCTACAGTGATATTGGCGGTGCTTAGATCAAGCAGGGCAATCTTGGCGTCTTTTGCGCCATCGCCCATCTTGGCTTTTGCCCATTTTCCGATAAGCACGCCAGCCTTGAAGTTGTCGGTAGCGAAGGTGGCATCGGCAACATTGGCTGGAGAGAACGGCGTATCCAAAGCGATAACAAGAACGCCGGCATCACGCGCGCGTTTAACCACAGGAGCCAAAGCTTGTGGGTCACTTGGTGTTATCAGGATACCTTTGGCACCAGCGGCAACCAGATTTTCTATCGCCTGTACCTGTGAATCGGTATCACCGTCAAATCGGCCTGCAAAAGAGCTCAGCTTAGCGCCGAGTTCAGTCGCCTTGGCTTCAGCGCCCTCTTTCATCTTCACAAAAAACGGGTTGGTATTGGTTTTAGTGATCAAGCCGATAAGGACGTCTTCCGCTGCTGCCTGGCTGAGAGGTAGGGTGGCTAACATGGCTGCCAGAGCAGTTTTTTTCAAAATGGATTTCATTGTTTTCTCCTGTTCCCTTTGAAGTCAGAGTTCCACGTACGTACAAGGCGTTGCCTTTGAAAGAACTTGGCAGAGGAAAACGAATGAACGGTTTCAAACCGGAATTTTTCTTGTTAACAATTGAAACATTAGCGCCATGTAACTGAAGTGAAAGGATTATCTAGAGCGAAGAACTTGTAACAATACAGGGTGGGTAACCGGTTTGGTGAGCAATGGCCACTGGGTCTGGAAACCAAAATCGGCGATAAGTGTTTCTTTAGGCATCCCCGACATCAAAGTGACGGGTAAGTCCGGATAGCGCAAAGCGAGTTGCTTATAAAGCCAAACGCCAGTGTGGCGACTACCGAGATTGATATCCGAAAGCACATACTCAGCTGGGAAATCAGTCAGTACAGCGAGTGCTTCGTCAGCTCCCTTTACCCGTGAAACAGAAACATTCAATTGAGTAAGCAGTGCCATCAGCGGATCGGCAACGTCATCGTCGTCTTCCACGAGGAGCAAGGTAGCAGGCAGATTGGTATTGTGTCCCGGTACTGAAGGTGACATGGCTTCTGATACTGTCGGTGCAGTTTGAGGTGGGGTAGGCAGGATCACTGTCACCGTGGTGCCACTACCTGGCTGTGAATCTATGATTAAATCCCCGCCAGATTGCTGCACAAACCCATATACCATACTGAGGCCAAGTCCACTGCCTTTACCTGTTTCCCGGGTACTGAAAAAAGGCTCTGTTGCCCTGCTTTTTACGTCAGGGGACATTCCAATGCCGTTGTCTGCAACCTCGATCGCCAGAGCGTCATAGTGAATTTGTGGCAGGCAGCAATGACGTGTACTGATAGTAAGGGAACCCTGCCAGCCTGGCGCGGCTGTGCGGGATTTTTCAGCCAGCGCATTGGCTGCGTTAAGGGTAAGGTTCAGCAGGGCGTTTTCCAGTTGAGACTGGTCGACATATGCCATTCCACGAGTACTGTCCAGATGTTGTGCACTATGTCTGTCAGAGGTACTTTGCAGGTCGAAATTAAGCCGAATGCCTTTTGGGGTACTGTAGGTGATTAAATCTTCCATTTCGCTGATCAGTGCATCCAACTCGACCTTTTCAGGGGAGAGGTTTTGTCTCCTGCTGAAAGCCAGTAATCGCTGGACCAGGTGGGAACCTTTTTCTGAGACTGTCAGTGCTCGGGTCAGGTAACGGCGGCTTTTTTCATCAAGGTTTCCGGAAAGTTCCATAAGTTCAAGGTTACCCGTCAGGGCAGAAAGCAGGTTGTTGAAGTCGTGGGCGATACCGCCGGTGAGCTGCCCGAGGTTTTCCATTTTCTGTGCCTGTTGGAGTTGGTTCTCAATCTCTTTCTTTTCGCCCAGGTCACTGTAAAGGGTCACAAACCCCCCGGTTGGCATGGGGCGGCTGCGAAACTCAATAATCCGTCCATCTTCGAAATACCGTTCAAAAACCGCAGATTCAGTTTGCCGTACCTGGTTCATCGCCGTTTGTTCAAGCGGTTGCTGGGTCAGTGAGTGAGTATGTGAAGGAACCCGGCTGATAAGAGACTGCACTTCATCAATGTGCTGTCCGATATAAACTTCCGTTTTATCCAGGTTCAACAGGTCAAGGTAATGTTTGTTCCACGCAATAAGACGCTGGTTTGCATCAAAAACGCTGAGGCCATCTTGCATATGGTTAAAAATGGCTTCAAGCAGATCCTTTTGTTCACGCAAATCCCGTGTGATCCTTTGTTTTTCCACTGCATTTCGTTGAAAGGCACTGAAGGCTCGGGCCAGTATGCCGATTTCATCATTGCGTGGAATAGACGCCGGCACCACGTTTTCTTCCCCACGGGCAAGCCTGAGCATCTCATCGGTAACCATGGATAAATCTTTGGTAAGCCGGGAATTGAATTTGTGCAGGTAAAGGGCGCCGCCCCCAATAAACAACATAATAATCAGTGAGATAGCGGAAACACGCTTTATCGCAGCCTGTCCCTGATGTTTCTGCGCTAACAAAGCCGTTTGCTGCTGTTCGACAACGGAATGGACGTAGTCAGCCATTTGGTCTGACTGCGCGCGGACTGATGACAGGTAAAAAGCATTTTCAGCTCTCAGATCTCGAATTTGTAGCTGGGCTCTTTTCAAAAAAGCCAATACCACAGATATTTCCTTTGTCTGGGTCTGGCTCTCTTTAAGCAGCACTTCGATCTCATTAATCCAGCCATCGGGCAATGAGACCGGATCCTGGGAAAACGCCTTAAAGAAGCGATCCCCGGCAGGAAGGTTGCTGATGGGGTCCAGTGCAAATTGCTCTGCCATTAAATCTTCACGGATAAACAGTTCCCGCTCGACGTTTGAAAGCAGCCGCGTAATGGCTTTTTCCACCGCCTGAACCCGTCGGTTAAGCTCTGTAGCGACATTTTGGTCGTGTAACTTCCGGGTAGTTGCTTGCAACTCGTCGATACGCTCTTGCAGGCGCTGTTTTTCATTTTGTATCTGGAATGGCCGGGCTGCGTCGGCTGCATAAGGCGCCATCGCTGCTATTTGGGCAACGCTCTCAGAAAGGCTCAGGGCTGTGTTGATGTCATCCAGTGTTTCCCCGGCAACATCATCCAGAATGCGCTGGTTCTCCCAAAGGGTGGTGAGGGCAACCACCGTCAGCATTATGGTGAGTGCCAACAGGGTTGATATTGCCAGGGTAAGCTTGCTGCGGATTGTGGTGATCACGGTGTAACCTAACGCCCTTCTACCCGGTGGACATCGCAGTCAAGAACATAGCCGATCCCACGTTCAGTTTTTATCAGTGATGGAAGCTTGGGGTTCCGCTCTATTTTGCGGCGAAGACGCAGCACCAATACATCAATCGTCCGATCGAGGCTGTCGGAATCATAACCATGGGTTTTTTCCATCAACTGTTCCCTGGATAAAACCCGGCGAGGTGCGGTAATGAGCGCCTCAAGGAGTGAAAATTCCCCGTAGGTCAGGGATATGGGCTTATTGTTTTCTCCCCTCAGTTCGCGCCGGGTTGTGTTTAGTTCCCAACTGTCAAAGCGGTAGAGGATTTCATCAGGGGTGATTTTGACCTTTTCCTGTGGCCGACGGCGAAGCAGGGCATTGATACGGGCGGTAAATTCCCTGAGGTTAAATGGCTTCATCATGTAGTCATCTGCTGCGACTTCCAGTCCGACGATGCGGTCGGTTTCGTCACCTTTGCCTGTCAGCATCATGATGGGCATGTCACTGTTGTGACGAAGGTTTCGGGCGATCTGCAAACCGTCCTCACCGTTCAACCTGAGGTCGAGCACTACAATATCTGCCGGAAGGCAATCCTGCAGCCCTGTACTGCTGGAAAGTGAAGTAACCCGGTACCCCTGCTGAACAAGAATATCCTCCAGCACATCCCGGATATCTTCCTCGTCATCTACGACGACAATATGGGGGGGCTGTTTTTCATTCATCGACGACTCCCTGATGCCTGAACAATTCAAAAAAGAAAATTAACCGAAAACCAATTTATTTTTAACCATATGTAAACTTCCGGTAAATACAATAAAAATGGAAACAATTTAATGTTTTTCAACGTGTGCAGGGCGTTTTTTAGGTGTTACATTGAGATGGGAAATCAGTCAGCAAGGATAAGAAAGTGGCGAGATTACACATTGTTAGGCACGGTCAGACAGTTTGGAACCTTGAGCACAGAATGCAGGGGCGGGAAAATTCTCCCCTGACTGAAAAAGGTAAGGAACAGGCGAACAGAGCTTGCCAAAAACTCGACAAATTCAGCTTCAGCGCCGCTTACACCAGCAGCAGTGGCCGCGCGGTGGAAACCGCTGAGATTATTCTTAAAAACCGGGACATCTCTGCAATTCATGATACCAGCCTGATGGAAATAGCCCTTGGTGAGTATGAAGGGCGTCTGGTGGATGACATTAACACTGAGTCACCCGGTGTGATGGAAGACTTTTTTGAAAGACCGGAAATGTTTGTTGCCCGCGGTGGGGAAAGCTTTGAACAGTTAATCGCCCGAGCCTGGCAATCGCTTAATTCCATTGCAGAAAAACATCCCGGTGAAGATGTGCTAGTTGTAACTCACTGTGCATTTATAAAAGCATTTCTCAGCCATATCCAAGGTCTCAGCCTGCGAGAATTCTGGCATCCCCCAATGGTAGAAAACTGCTCTCACACCATTGTCGTGAAAAATCCTGAAGGTAACTTTGAAATTGAACAGTATGCGGGGTTGCTTGACTGGTAGGTTATAGCGATAACTTGCAGTTGCCCGTTTAAGGCCGGTTGGCTGTTGTTTTAAAAATTACTTATTTTACAGAGTGATCCTGCGGCACTCACATACCGTGACTATACTCACTAATAGACATATGTTCACGAGTGTTAGTGCCTATGGTATTGAGAGTTTTGTTATTATTCTTCGTCGGCTTTCAGCCGGTGCACGCCTCACAAACCACCTACTCTGCCACCTTAGATAACGATAGTTTTTTCTGGGCCGATCAAAACTACACAGGCGGTTTTTTCCTTTCCGTAGACATTGCCGATAACAACTGGTTTGACCGCCATCTTGAGTATGACAATCCTGCAGATTTGGAAATGGATAGGGAAGGTGCCTGGGAAGGCGTTAAGTTTGGCTTGTCACAGATGATTTGGACGCCCCAATATCTGGGAATGGCTGTCCCGCTGCCAGAAGATCGTCCATATTCCGGTGCGTTAACATTTGATTTCAGCGGGTTCCGTTTGACTGAGACGACTGCGCTGAAAATGTCTTTCCATGTGGGAGTGTCCGGGCCAAACTCCGGTGCCGACAGGATGCAGCAGTTTATCCATCATGTACTTGATAATACCGAACCCGCCGGATGGGATACCCAGACGGCACACGCCTGGGTGGTTGATGCTGAAGCAGAATGGCAACAACGAGCATACCGTTATGGTGACCAGTTAGATGTGACATTTGGCGCTAATGCCCGGTTCGGTTCTTTCTGGCGAAAGGCTGGTGTGGCAGTGATGGCACGGTTCAGTGACGATTTACCGCGTTTGACCGGTTCCCAGGGTTATAACAAGGGAAAATATGTTGACCCGTCTTCACTGACATCAGGTAAAGGACATTTTCTGTTCCTTTTTGCCGAGGCGCATCATCAATTTTATGACCAGACCGTTCAGGGAACCCTGTCGGGCTCTTCATCGGCGGTTTCCCTGCGTAAAGAACGGTATTCGGCCGGAGCCGGTGTTGTCTGGTACCGACCCCGCTGGGGGGTGAGTGCTTCGGTTATTTACACGGTGCCGGACTATAAAGAAGACTGGAACGACCGCTATGCTTTTGGGTCCCTGACTCTGTTTTGGCGTCAGCACAACCACCATGACTGAGCTATCCTAAGTCTTCATGACTGTAATGAGATAATGCCCGTTGAAACGTGACGATCATTCTGTGTTTTATGGCCTCGGCCCCAAATCAGTCAATGCTTTGAATGAAGTGGGGATCTTTACCCTTGAAGAGCTGAAGGAATTAGGCTCAGTTCGCGCCTACCTGAGGGTAATACGCGGATGTACCAGCCTAAATGCCAGTTTGAACTTGCTGTATGGGTTGGAAGGGGCAATAGAATCCCGTGACTGGCGTGATATTGCACAACATGAAAAAGGACGTCTTCTATTGGCGTTGGAGGATGCCGAGGAAATTGAACGGGGTTGTGTGAACTTTAAACAAAATCAGGACAAAAAGTAGAAATATGCGCATTATGCATAGATAAAATTCCAATGTTTCATTTTATTCATGCAAAAAGTGTGGATACACTCTTGGTAATAAATCGCTTTACGCAACCAGCGGAGAAATAAGCATGTTTAAGGCTTTGGTTCTGGAACAGGAAGATAAAAAAACGTTGGCTTCTATCCAAACGTTGGAAGAATCCCAACTGCCGGAAGGTGATGTACTGGTAGAAGTTGATTACACGTCACTGAACTACAAGGACGGTTTGGCCGTTACCGGCAAAGGTAAGATTGTACGTCAGTTTCCAATGGTGCCAGGCATTGACCTGGTAGGGCGGGTTCTTGAGTCTTCTGATAATCGTTACCAGGCTGGCGATCAGGTTGTGCTGACCGGCTGGGGTGTTGGCGAAGGCCATTGGGGTGGTATGGCTGAGAAAGCACGCCTGAATGCGGATTGGCTGGTCCCCCTGCCAAAAGGGCTCGAAGCGATCAACGCAATGAAAATTGGCACAGCCGGCCTGACGGCTATGCTGTGTGTCCAGTCGCTGGTGGATGCAGGCGTTAAACCGGGAGCGGGTGAAGTCTTGGTAACCGGTGCAAGTGGTGGTGTAGGTTCAGTTGCAGTGACTCTGCTTGCCAAGCTGGGTTATGAAGTCGCCGCAGTCACCGGCCGTGTTGAAGAAAATGGCCCGCTGTTAAAATCACTGGGTGCTGGCAGAATTATCGACCGTGTTGAATTTGAAGAACCTGCGCGCCCGTTGGAAAAGCAGGTTTGGGCAGGGGCTGTTGATACTGTAGGCAGTAAAGTGCTGGCAAAAGTATTGGCTCAGGTTGACTACAACGGTGCAGTGGCCGCTTGTGGTCTTGCCGGCGGATTTGATCTTCCAACGACAGTGATGCCTTTCATTCTGCGTAATGTAAGCCTGCTTGGGGTTGACTCTGTAAGCTGCCCATTTGATAAGCGCCAGAAAGCGTGGGCTAAGTTGGTTGAGCTGCTTCCGGCAAGCTATTTTGATCAGGCTTGTCAGCTTATCTCGCTTGAGCAGGTGCCTGAATACGCAGAAGCTATCACCTGCGGTAAGGTGACAGGTCGCGTGGTCATTAAGCCTTAAATAAATCTAAATCCAAAAAAGATTATCAGTTATCTAAGCCGGCGGTAAAGCCGGCTTTTTTGCATCATAAATCAGGCCAGACCCATGTCGTGGATGCGCTTGTCAATAAGCTTACCGCACTCTTCTTTTATCAGGGTTCGA
Source organism: Parasalinivibrio latis (assembly GCF_036825535.1). Taxonomy (GTDB): domain Bacteria; phylum Pseudomonadota; class Gammaproteobacteria; order Enterobacterales; family Vibrionaceae; genus Parasalinivibrio; species Parasalinivibrio latis. The sequence goes on along the minus strand of NZ_CP098813.1, from coordinate 132,884 downwards.
AGCCAGACCTGAGCAGGGGAGTGCTCACACCGCGGGTGCCAGATCAGTGAGTATTCGAATGGCCTAAAGTCGAAAGGCAGGCTCTTTATGACGAGATCATGTTTATCCGCTACCAGGTAGGCGAGGTCTGCCGGTACTGTAATAATCAGGGGCATGCTGTCGACAATCGCCAATGCCGCCTCCAGGTGATAGGCACGAAGCGCCATTTTACGTTCCGGGTACCCACGCAGAGCTCCATCAATCAGAGCTTTCACCCCGTCACTAATCGCTATCATGGCATGGGGGTAGGCCAGATAGTCTTCCAGTGTCATAGGTTTTTCCGCCAACGGATGATGTCGGGAAAGCATGCAGAACACGCTTACCATTCCCAGTTTGGCATGCTGCAGCGGATCAACCGGACCGATAGGGCGACAAATAGCCATGTCGCAGCCGTCTGATGTTAGCTGGTTGAGAAGGTGGTCATGTTGGAGAGGGGGGAATTCCAGTGAGATATTCGGGGCTTCACTGTAAATTCGTTGCAGGGCAAATGGCAGTATGGTCTGCATTGCGTAGTCAGTGGTTGCAATAAGAAACCGCTGCTCACAATGGAAAGGATCAAAATCGCTCGGAGTCAGCAGGCTGCGCATAGCCTCCAGCGGTTCATGGAGTGCATCGTTCAATGCCCGGGCTCTTTCAGTGGGAATGAGTTTATGGCCCTGGCGGGTAAAAAGTGGGTCTTTTAACAGTTCCCGCAGGCGACCAAGCACACGGCTCATCGCGGACTGAGACAAGTTGAGTCTTACTGCTGCCTTGCTGACGCTGTTTTCTTCCAGCAATACTTTCAATGCGACCAGTAAATTCAGGTCTCGACGGTAGATCTCTTCCAGCTCCATATGGTTTTTCTTCTTAATGGCCAGGCCTTCATTATGCGTGATCTGCTTCTTCACTCAAAGCTGCGGAGTAAATCACATCCGATAAATATCTGATGATGAAGAATTTCTACTATGTGATCAGTTGCAATAAAAATAATTTTCATAAAACCTATTTTATTCCTGTTTCTTGCTTGCTGAACCTTAACAGGAGATTCGGAATGAAAAGGAAAAGCGCCATTAAATCAGTCATTACTGCAAGTGGTGTACTGGGTGCCATGTTGGCTGCTTCATCTGCGATGGCGGCTGAACAGTGGCCGGATTTACCCGCGGGTGTTAAAAACGGAATTGGTGTAAAAGCTGGCAATACACTTTATGTCGGTCTGGGTTCTGCCGGGCAATCTTTCTATGCGCTGGATTTGAAAAACCGTAAATCCGGCTGGAAGAAGATGGCAGATTTCAACGGCCCGGCGCGCAGTGGGGCAACTGCAAGCCTTTCTGATGGCAAGATTTTTGTGTTCGGTGGTTCGGGCATGGAAACCGCTGATGCCAAATCTCCAGTGATTTTCGACTCCGTTTACAGCTTCGACATTGAAGAAAATCAGTGGACAAAAGAAAAGACCAAGGCTCCGGCAGGGCTTTTGGGGGCCACTTCCCATACACTCGAAGATGGTGAAATTGTCTTTTTTGGAGGGTACAACAAACAGGTGTTTGATAAGTACCTGGCTGATGTTACCTCGGTTGATGCAAAAAAAGAGCCTGAGAAGTGGAATGATATCGTAAACAGTTTTATGGGGAGACTCCCAGAGGGGTACCGTTGGAACACCGAAGTCCTTGCCTTTTCACCAGAAGACAATACTTGGCATTCAAAAGGTAAAGCGCCGTACCTGCCAAACTGTGGTGCAGCGATTGTAGCCGAAGAGGATACCGTGACACTGGTGAGTGGTGAGGTAAAGCCGGGTCTGCGGACCGACGAAGTGAAAACGGCAAAGTTTGATGAGAACACTGTATGGTGGCGTACTGATTCTGCCTTGCCAAAACCCACCGGGCACAGCCTTCAGGAAGGGGTTGCCGGGGCATATGCCGGTAAAATTGGTGATGTACTCCTGGTGGCTGGCGGAGCAAATTTCCACGGTGCCAGAGCGCAGTTTGATGGCGGTGAACCTTTTGCCCACAAAGGGTTGGGCAAAGCTTATAACCCAGAAATTTACCTGATGGAAAACAAAACCTGGAAGCAGGCAAATAACCTTCCGAAGGGTATAGCTTACGGGGCCTCATTCACGCTGGAAGACGGTGTGCTGGTGGTTGGCGGGGAGGATGCCAGTGGTAAAGCACTTAACGATGTATACCTGCTAACACTGGATGGAAGCAAAGTAAGCATTCTCAACTGATTCTGTTTGTGATCCACGATAATACCTACAACGGGCCGTTTGGGCCCGTTTCAAGTTTTAGCAGACGGTCGAGATATCCAACTCATCTGAATGGTAATACTGTACCGAATGGCCGTCTCCACTGGCTTTAGCCCGGTGTTTGGCTTTACTGGCTTCAGATGCGACGTCATTATGTGAATGGCAATTTGAGTGAATAGGGTTAATGACACCAATGGCAATACCCAGTAACGGGTAGAACTCCAGCGAGCCGGTGCGGCTCTTGGCATGAATGCCGCCAGCTTGCCTGTGTTCCTCATTGTAAAACTGGGCTATACCTGTCCTGAACTTATCCAAAATACTGTGGCAAAGCTGTCGCCAGTCAGAATTGCAACTGAAAACCGCAACAAAATCATCCCCTCCCACATGACCCAGGAAATGCCCATGTGGAGTAAGCAAGCTGTCCAGCAAAGCCCCGACCCATTGAATTACCTTGTCACCCTCAGCGTAACCATATACATCGTTGTAGGGCTTAAAGTTGTTCAGGTCAAAATAGGCAACGTAGAAATCCTGTCTACTGGAAAGGTGCTTATCAATTGCTTTATAGATAGGTACGTTCCCAGGCAGCAGAGTCAATGGGTTTGCATAACGGGCGTGCATCAACCGGTATTCAGTAATGGTATGCAACAGGCTGTGTACTGATACCAGTCCATAATACTGCTGATCCTGAGTCACAATGAAATGCTGCTGTTGTGAGGTCTGGTCGCTGCGGGAGGTTACCAGTGCACTGACCTTTTCCAAAGGCTGTTGCCAATCAACAACTACCGCATCCCGATCCATTGCCTCACCAATACTTTCAGCGGCATACAACGCCCTGCCGTAAACCCGCGAGAAAATTTCCATCACTTTTGCCCGTCTTGCCAGGCCAACAGGTATTCCTTTATCTGTAACCGGGATGGAGAGTAAATTGGTATCGGCGAGGAAGCGCTCGTAAACCTGCTCTACCCGGACGCCCACATCCACCGGGTTTGCTGACCGCGCGAGCGTACCGATGCTGATGCTGTGTTGGCGTCGTGCGGGCTGGGATTCTGTTGTCAGCAACCCAGAAAGGTATTGGTTATCGATACGGTCCGGTATTCCCAGCAGATATCCCTGACCGAATTTTACGCCCATGCGCTGCAGTTGACGTAATTCCTCGGGCTTTTCAATACCTTCAGCGATCACTTCTGACAGAGTGTTGCGTGCCAGATCCACAATCGACTGAACAAATTCACGCTTTACCGGTTCAATATGGATGTCCTGAACAAAAAAACGGTCGATTTTAACAAAATTTGGTTTAACGCCAGCCCAGACTTTCAACCCAGATGAACCACTGCCCAGATCGTCCAGGGCAATCTGAAAACCGGCTTCTTTGATAAGTTCAGCCCGTTCAACAATCAAGTTTACATCTTGGTACTGGTGTTGTTCGGAAAGCTCGATAACCAGTTTTTCAGGAGGGATGTTATAGCGTTCGACCAATTTCTGGAGAATGTTGGTAACACCAACAACTGACATTAGTGTTTCCGGGGCAATATTCAGGAAAATCAGCCCTGGACATTGGTTTTCAGCCGCTTCTGAAAGGGCGTTCTCCAGACAACAGATATCAAGTTCGGCTGACAACCCTTGGTGTTTGGCTTCGGAAAACAGGTTAAGAGGTGTTTGAAGCGGGTGATTCATTGGCCCGCGAGCCAGGGCTTCATAGCCAATAATCTGGTTGTGTTGGATATCAGCAATTTGCTGGAAATATGAGACGACATGGCGTTCGCGAATAATGTCTTCAATTGTCAGTTGCACGGGTACTTGCTCCCTCTTCGCAAGAAATATCAGCCCCAAGACAATTGTCTAATTTATGGTCGCTATATTAATAATTAATGACAGGGTGGATAAAGAATAAAATGAATGCATGGTTTGGCCATGCATTCATTGGTTTATCCAGCTTCAGATATTCACTGACTAAATCGGTTTTTCAATTTGTTCCAGAAAGTTACTGATAAGGGCACTGTTGGCAAGAATTCGCAGGTCTATTGGTTGCCGGGCTCCGGTTTCGGAGCATACGCCGACTTTGGCCCCTGCCTGGACAAGGTAAGACTCAAAAGATGTGTCAAAGTTATTGTGAATAATGTGGCCTTCCACCGGCAGCCCATCAATTTCTGATGCATCAGTCAACGCAACACAGCTTTTAAGGGTGTCGAGTAAGGTCAGGCTGAACATGCCAGGGCGTACACTTTCTTCAAAGGTATAAAGGTAACTCCCGGTTTCCAGTACGTCCTCGTGGCAAGTCAGGATCCCGTCCCTGCTGGCCTGTTCAAGCATAGAAGCGTGGGAGATAAGGATCCTGCCTTCTTCAGAAGTATCCTCCAGTTCAACCGCACGACCGTCTTTAAAGCCGAATCCTCGGTTGGGGTTCTCTTCATTGTAATTAAACCGGGTTCCCCTCAAAAAACCCGTTGGGTTTACCAAAGGCAGTAAAGTGATATTGAGCGAGTGAGGACCCCCATCTTCCCAGTGTGTCAATAGATGCAACAGCCCCCAAGGTCCGGCTGGCTCTTCCCCGTGGAACCCAGCACTGACGAGGACAGACGGTTTGTCTGGGTCATAGAAGCGTGACTTACAGGCCAGGATCGGATAACCGTTTGTTTCTCCCAGCGTGTTAACAGTGAATCCATGGCGCTCAAGCTGATGGTTGAGCAGAGAGTTAAAAGTTGAAATATCATTGCTTTTGCACTGGAATATTTCGCTGTGCCATTCATGGCGCATTAATGGATTACGTGCAGTCATTGTAATTTAGGCTTCCTTGCAAACAGGGTTCTTATTCTAGCGACAGCCGTTGTCTGTCAGCAAGGCATGTGTATATGAATTAGCCATATTTCTTCTGGTCATTCAGGGATTTAATCAGCTGCGGAATAGCGCTGCATTGCAGTTAGTCCCACAAGTATACCGCCGACACACAAAAGAACTGTCACCCAAACCAAGCCCATGGTGCCCTCGTGGTCAATGGCTAACGCGAATGCAGGAGGCCCCAGCGTAGCCCCAAAGTTGCCGAGCTGTGCAACAGCGCCATTGGCATTGGCCTGTTGTTCGGGTGTTTTTGACAGCATGGGGATCATCGCAAATGTTGCGCCGGGCACGATTCCCACAATGATCATTAAGAAGACGGAAACCAGCACGAATGGCAGGAAACTCCCTGATACGATTGCCGGAATAAATGCCATCGCAGCCGTAATTACATAGGCGATTACCGAGAGCTTAAGCGGTGAAAGAAAATACTGGGATATTATTCCTGCAAGCAGAATTCCGGCTGTACTTGCCAATGGCAGCACGACCAGCAGTGAATTAACCGCATCCGGGTTTTCAGATTGCCGGGGCAGGAATGTTAAAAGGGCGATATACATGGCGGTGTGGAAAAAAAAGATTGCTCCCGGAAGTACGGTTCGCGGGCTTGCGTAAACCTTGAAATTGTCGCGTAGGAATCCGGCAAAAGGGTTTCTGGTTGCCTGTAACGTCTGCTTGAAAGTTGGCATCCGACGCCGGATAAGCAAAATACAACCGATTAAAATGAACAGATAAAGTGCATGCATTTGCAATAAGAATGGTACGCCACCAATTTTAAGCATGCCCGGGCCTACCAGACCAGTCAGGGCAAACGCCACACCAAAAAATGCGCCCCAAACTGCCATGATGATTGAAAGGTGCTTTCTTGCCGTTAATTGGATAATCAGGGTTGGCGCAACAACAACAACACCAAGGTGGGATGCTCCCTCCAGAAAACGACTGGCAAGCAATATGGGGATTGGAGGTAAACCCGACTGAAGCAGGCTGACTACCCCTCCAAGTGCCAATGCTGTTATCAGGGTTTTGATGTAACCGAAACGCACTGCCAGTACGCTTGATGCGACACCAAAGAAAATTCCAACAGCACCGACCATCGACACTGCGAGTCCAATATGCGCAGCTTCTGCATTGTAGATTTCCTGTAGATGGTCAAAGGAGACCGAGAACTTCGCGAATTGCATGGCTGCGCCAATACCTGCAAACCATAGGACGATAACGGAAAGCCAGTCAGTTTTCTTTTCTTCGGCTCCTGCCTGGGCAGGTATCTTTTTCATTTGAGACTCCAAAGGGTGGAGTTAGGTCAACACTTACCATGGTATGTGTTTTTTGCAGGCTCGTGAAAAAACCTGACTTGGTTAATCAAATTCATGACAGGGATGTTGTTCGACATACATTCAGGTCTGGGCATTGTTTCTTCAGGTCATGAACCGAGGAGAAAAGTAATCCGTTTTTGCTTCATTAATATAGAAATCACCCAATTAAGTCAGTTCGGCGGCTAGAGGCTTAAAACTATCTGAATGTTTTTCCGAGTGTTTTTCGTTTGCCCTGTATCGTAAATATTGAAAGCAACAAAAACTCGATTAAAAATGTGATCCATGTCTTGTAATGGTGCAAAAATTGAGTGGAATCTCGCCACATTAAGACAGTATTTGCACAAATGGTGTTGTTTATGGGTTACGAACTTGGTGGCGCTTACATTGGCCATATGATTGCGCTTGATGCCATGCACAAAGCGTACTACGGCAAGACAAAGAAGAAAAAAGCGTCCATTTTCACGCGTATCTTCAAAAAAGTGGCAAAGTAATCTGAAAGCCCTGATATAAATGTCAGGGCTTTCTGCTAATTACCTTCCCGAACTTCCTTCAATTCCCATCTTCTGCCATCTTGGTTTCTCCAACCGAAGTGTTGTTGTCCGGATATCCATTCCCCAGCCGTCTTTACTTTTGTGTATACCTATCAGGTACAGCCAATTTGGGAGGCATCTATGACACAGGCAGCGACGAGAGAAGAATGGCTTACGGCTCGAAGAGCGTTGTTGGAGCGTGAAAAGTCACTTACCCGACTGCACGATGAACTGAGTGCAGCGCGCCGGGCATTACCCTGGGTAAAGGTGGATAAAGACTACCGATTTGAAGGCCCCGATGGAGATATGCCTTTATCAGACATGTTTAAGGGCAAGAACCAGCTAATTATTTACCACTTTATGTACGGGCCTGATTGGAAAGAAGGTTGTTCCAGTTGCTCATTCTGGGCTGACAATTTTAACAACGTGGATATTCACCTTAACCAGCGAGATATTGCTTTTGCGGCCGTTTCACGGGCACCGATTGAAACGCTCAACGCATTTAAGGAGCGTATGGGGTGGAAATTCAATTGGTACTCCTCTTTGGGTGGTGATTTTAACTTTGATTTCCATGTGTCATTTGAAGATGGCCGGCCTGAGCCTGATTTTCGTACCTACAACTTCCGGGATGCCCCAAATGCCAGCGGTGAGCTTCCCGGAGTTAGTGTGTTTATAAAAAATCCTGACGGCGAGATATTCCATACCTATTCGGCTTATGCCAGGGGGCTGGAAATTTTCAATGGTGCTTATCAGCTTATGGATTTAACCCCCAAAGGACGCGACGAAGAGGGGCTGAGTTACCCCATGGCCTGGGTGCGGGTAAAAGACAAATATTGATTAACTGCCAAACCGCCGACATTGGTGGTTTGGCTTATTTCACTAGTTCAGTCTGCTTTGACAGAAGCCAGTATGACGCAGGCCAGAATAACCATTCCACCAAACAGTTGGACGACGCTAAGGGATTCGCCCAACCAAAGCATGGCGAACAGTGCCCCAAACAATGGTTCACTCCCCATCAACAGTGATGCCCTTGTGGGAGAAATTTTCCTGACTGCGTAGTTCTGAACATAAAAGGCGAACAGGGTACAAAACATAACGAGATAAATGACTATCAACCAGAAACCATATTCGGTTGGAAGGGTGAACGCTGAAAGATCGACCGTGAAGCAGGCGGCCAAAAGTGCACTTAATGCTACAACCATTGATTGAAGGCAGGTCAGGGTTGTATTGGAAATAACTTTGCCGATGGTGAGCCGTTTTGTTGCAGTAACCATAATTGCACGGAGTACCGCCGCGATCAGGATAAAATAGTCCCCGGTATTGAGAGTAAATCCAATACTGCCGGATTGGGTAAGCAAAAAGACCCCGACCACACTTAATAATGTCAGTAATATCATGCGGTTGCTGATGCGTTTTCCGTTTATAAAAAACTCGGCAAATGACGTCAGGATTACAGAAAGGCTGATTAGAAAAGCTGCATTGGAAGCGGTGGTCTGGAGTACGCCATATACCTCAAAAAAGAAAATCGCAGACAGGATGCCACCGGTTGGGATGGCAACCTTCCAGTCCTTGCTCAATCCTTGATTGATATCCCGAACTGCTATGGGGAGAAGGCAAAGGCCTGTCAGGGAAAACCGGATGACAATAAAAAGCAGTACCGGTGTATAGAGCAGAGCCTCTTTTGTCAGCCCATAACTGGTGCCCCAGAATATAGCGACAAGCAGCAGCGACAGTTCAGTAAATGGAAAGGCAACACGGTACTTTCCATTAGGTTTGGCCAGTATAGTCATCATCTCTTCCTAGCATTTTGAGGCGTTAAACGTTGACCCTTTTAGCTTCCACTATTACTTTCTGGATAACAATGCGGTGTATTTGGAAGGGACAATTGCGTTATGGTCACGAATAAGCTGATGGTTTTGATGCCAGAGATGGCAGTTTTTGTCACCGTAATTGAAGAAGGAAGTTTTGCCCGTACAGCCATTCGTCTGGGAGTTGCACCATCTTCCGTCAGCCGCTCCATCTCTCGTCTGGAAAATGCGCTGGAGAAAAAACTGATTGCACGCACTACACGTAAATTGAGCCTGACGCCTGTTGGTGAGGAAGTGTTCGGATTGTGCAAGGACATGCTCCAGTCTGCCAAACAAGCAGTGGATGCTGCGCAATCTGAAGAAGGTGAGGTTTCAGGCGTAATCCGTTTTGCAGCGCCGAAAGCGTTATCCCGGCAGGTGCTGATGCCGATTGTTTTGGAATTTATCGAAACACATCCGGATATTTCGGTTCACTTTAAAGTGATCGATCACTATATCGATCCAGTGAGTGACGAGGTCGATGTGGTTATCCATATTACCAACCAACCTGTAGAAGGGTTGGTTGCGAAAAAACTTGGAAGCACTAGGCTGGTGGTTTGCGCAACCCCGGCTTATCTCCTGCAGCATGGAACGCCGGAGCTGCCGGGCGATCTCGCCAGACACAATTGTATTTGCCTTGGTGAAATGCCAGCAGACAGAAGCTGGAAATTTACCAAGGATGCAAAAGACAAGACCGTAACTGTAGGTGGAAGCTTAACGGTTAACCACAGCGAAATCAGAAGGGAAGCCGTGTTGCGTGGGTTAGGGATATCAATATTTCCAGAATTCGTCATTGCGGACTACATAGCATCGGGGAAGGTGATTGAAGTCTTGTCAGACTGGTACCTTAATGGGCGCTACCAAGGGGATATCGTTGCCCAGTACCCTTATTCCAAGTTTGTGCCTAACCAAGTAAAAGTGTTTTTGGCTTTTCTTTCTGAAAGGTGGCAGGCATGAACCAATAGCGGATAGAAGCCAGTGATGTTAAAAACACCTATATTCCTTCTGTCACTTGTATTATTTAAAGTCGACCTGAAAAAGTAAGACTCTATTTGAAAACAGGTATTTATTCCTCCATATCAGAAGGTTAAAGATAAAAGCATTTCGAGAACTAAAGGACGACTATGACCTATGATGAATTCAATGCCTTCTGTGGTTCTTTCCCTGCTACAAACCATGTAATTCAATGGGGTGGAGCCCATGTCTGGAAGGTGGGTAGCAAGGTATTTGCCATTGGCGGATGGGGTGAGGGCAAACAGCCTGCATATATTTTTAAAACCTCTGATCTGAATTATGTTTTTTTGGCTGAACACCAGGGTTACAGGCCTGCTCCTTATTTCGCAACACGAGGTATGAAGTGGATCCAGCAGACGGAAACATCAGGGCCTCTTGATGATGATCTGAGGTATTACCTGTCCGAATCATACCGAATTGTGGCTCGGGGGTTATCTAAACGTAAGCAAAAAGAGCTGGGGCTCAACCTTGAGCCAGAGAGAAAGTAATTGACCGTGTTATTCGAACTGTAACCACATAAAATTTTAAGGGTTCAACCATCCTTGCTGAACCCCTACTGAGTTTATAGAGCCAGCATTCTCGCGGTTTGGGCAGGGACAGTGAGAGTGTGATACCGGGAGGTAATGGTTTCACTGTGATTGCTCAGCTTGTCCTTGTAAGGCATATACCAATTGAATTCATAGTTGTAGGTATCAACAGTATATGAGCGTTGTTCTGCGCATTTATTGATGGCAACCAAGCCCTGTTTTTCGCGCTTGAATATCAACAGGCATTGATCGCTATGGATTGTTTGCATGGATTTTCCCTGCATCTCATTGTGAAAGCTAATCATGCTGACCATATCTGCCTGATTCCATGCGTTATGCCAGCGTCCGTTGTCCCTGTCTTCCGCTGGTGAGAGTTCGTCACTGTATATGAGTGGTGTTCCGCCATCTTTTCCGAGTATATAGGCATAAGCGAGCTTTTCACTGACAGGGTCCATAATCTGGTAACGAAAGCCGTCATTTGTCGGAATGTCATGGGTGATGGTAAAGGTTACCGCACGATCATTGGGCAGTGCTTGCCCATACGCTTGCGGGTCGTGCAGCATCGACATGCTGCCGTTGTAAGAAAATGCAGCCCGAATAGAAGCAAATAGCGGAAAGTCATAGGCACTGTGATTTGTGTCATTCAGGTAGGGTTCGAGGAACGCGTGGTAATCGCTACTTCCTACACCACCACTGGTGATAACCTCGCCGAATACATGCATTCCATTCGTGATTTCAGGAGTAAAAACCTGAGAAATCTGGTAGTTGCTCATATGCTTGACGGCATCAACACGGAACCCTTTAATTCCCATGTCTTTTAATGCCTGTAAATAGAGCCTTTGCTGGGATACGACCCAATTGTTCGGATCAAGATCGGGAAGGCCGGTGTCACCTTCTCCTCCGCATAAACGCCAGTACTGAACGTGTCCGGGGTTCCCCCAGTCTGTGATACAGCCGGCGGGATGGAAATCGTTCTCTGAAAATTGTTCGTTGGCCAGATCACCGAACAGCTTTTGACGATTGAAATAGGTGGTATCAGCATTGTACTGGGAGAGCAGTTCGCTACCCGGATAATTCAGGTCACTGCGTTTCCAACTTTCATTTGCCATATGGTTCAGAACTACATCTGCATAGACATCAACCCCTTTTGCACTCAAGGCTGCAATCAGTGCTTCAAGGTCTTCCTTGTTGCCTACCGGAGAATCTATCAGACGGATATCCTGAGGCTGGTAGCGGGCCCACCATTCGTTTCCGGATGATTTTAAAGGCGGTGAAATCAGAACTTTCTTATAGCCAGCCTGAGCAATCTCAGTGGCCTGAGCTGTGATATCACTGTACTTCCAGTTAAATGCATGCAGGATTGCATCAGCGTATACGCTGGGTGCGTACATGCCTGCACATAACAGAGCACCAAAAAGAAAGGGGGTGTGGGAGTTCGTGAATCTTTGAATTCTATTCGGGATTACGGGGTGTTGTGACATGGCGGCTTACCCAATCGTAGCGGAAAGTGTGCGCAGCCTAATCATTCATTGTGTGAATATGTATGTCTGCGGAGATGAACTGGAATCAGTATCTATAACGGTATGGGTGACATTTCCAATTGTGTGATAAGTGGCAAATTCGGTGCAAGCCAATAGTTGCTCTTTATTCGGTTTGTAGTCATTGGATTTGGTGTTGAATTACAATCCAATCGTTATCATTGGTAGCGGTAAAGTTACACGTTTTCCGTTCTAAACACATCTGGCTAACGAGTATTGTTGAGTGGTTAAAAGGAGGAGTAAATATTCTAAAGAAAGAGATAATATGAAAACCGTTAGTGAAAAAGAATAATGTTAGTGAATGTTAATATATGTGTGGTTGTGAAAAGTTAAATCAATTATTTATCGTGTATATACTAAGCGATATTTAATAAAAGAACTTTCCTGCTCATTTGTGAGATATTATTGAACTTTTAAAATATAAATAATTTTAATGTTGTATTTTAATAAATATGATAACCCATTTAGTTCAATGGCATAAAATGGTGGGCGAGGATAGCTTATAATTTGATGTTATTTAAATTTCATACAGTACAGAGATGAAATATGAGATTTAAGGAAGTTGGTTCAGAATAATCTAAACTCAATAATAAAAAATTAATGGAGTGGAATATGTCATTGTTATTGAAAGATAAACATATTGTCCTCTCTGAGTATTTGTATTCTATAAAAACACTTCTTGCTCCTTCAATGCAAGCAGTGCGGGAGGGAATGCTTTGGATGGTTCCCTGCTTGATGCTGTCCGCACTGATATTATTTACCAGTTCAGTTGTCGACTTTTTGTTTGACGGGCGTCCCCATTGGGTCGATGCATTGTTTAACATCTATATGAAAATAATGAGGATATTCCCTTTTCTATTAACGTCTGCAATCTCTTATATGCTGGCATTTCAGTATCGCTTACCCAGACCACCCACCGCACTTATTTCAATAACTCTGTTAGCAATTACTTATCCTTTGTTTCCAGATGAAAATACGATGCAAACGGTTGAAATCGTATTGGCGATTTTTACACCTCTTTATTCAATTCCTATCCTGGCTTACCTTAACCGGATTGAGTTTTTAAAACTTGCCGATTATTCAAACGTAGGTAATGCCGTAAATGAGTCGATGAACTTGATTATTCCGACTTTTTTGACGGCTATCCCCGTAGTGATAGTTAGCATGTTTGTGATTTTTGTTACTGGAAACCTGCTTGATTTAGACCAAGCTCCATTTGACTACGCTAATGAACCTTATCAATTTGGTGTAATGTTTGCGGCATTGAACTCGTTGCTTTGGTTTGTTGGGGTCCATGGATACTTCGCATTGCTCCCACTCGTAGAGCTTCTTCAAGAAGCGTGTATGTTCAATTATTCAAGTGTCAATGCGGGGGGTGAAGGTCATTATCATATGAACCTGGCATTTATGGCTGCATTTGTTTTCATTGGGGGGAGTGGGGCCACCTTTTCATTTATTCTCGCGTGTTTGTACGGTGCCCGTGAGAAATCGTTGAGGCTGATTGCGATTGCGTCTATACCACTGGCTGTGATTAATGTTAATGAACTCTTGCTCTTTGGGCTGCCAATCATATTTAACCCTCGATTGCTTATTCCTTTTGTTTTGGTTCCAATTATAAACGTATGCGTTGGGCTGATGGCTATAGAGAGCGGCCTGGTCACTTCTCCAAGTGTCTCGGTCCCTTTTCTCAGTCCTGTTTTGTTCAATGCCTGGATTTCAACAGAGGGTGATATTAACGCCGTGATTTTACAACTGGTTAATGTGGCTATCGGTGCGCTTGTCTATATGCCAACAGTATTAAAACTCGATAAGGAATGGAGTGGCAAAAAAATCTACTTTGCATCCCTCGACTCCACCTACACGCGACGCCGGGAGGAAGCAGAAGCATTGACCGACGATCCGGTGATCTACGCAAACATCAGCAGGAAGAACCAAAAAACTCTTGAAAGCGCCTTGGAGGGGTTAAGCAGGAGGGAATTTTGTCTGGAATATCAACCTCAGTTCTGTCGAAAAAACGAGCGACTGACCGGGTGCGAAGCCTTGGTGAGAGTCATCGATGAGGCCGGTAATATTGAGTACCCAACACAATTTCTCCCTTGGTTGGAAAAAGGTGGATTACTGAAAGATTTGGATTTGTGGATATTTCGCCAGGTAACCGAAGACGTGAGAAGCTGGGAAGCGGCTGGCTATTCAATTCCTGTCAGTGTAAATATAACTGGTGAGACCCTTATGGATGAAACTGCCATACGTGAGATTGAATCGTTGATAGCTCCCTACCATGGGCGAATTAATATAGAAATTATGGAAAGCACACTGATATTAAATGAAAGTAAATTGAAACGTACTTTATCTCGCCTTAAAAAACTGGGTGTAGGCATTTATATTGATGATTTCGGGACGGGGTTTTCTGCACTTAGTTATCTGAATAAATTTGATATGGATGCTATAAAAGTTGATCGAAGTTTTGTTATGGCGTTATCCTCTTTAAAAGGTCAGCGAGTATTTTCCAGTATAATCAATATAGCAACGCAACTTGGCCTTCATGTTGTCGTTGAAGGGGTCGATGATATTGATCAATTCGAACATATTCCAGTTAGCCAGCAAATCTCCATCCAAGGCTGGTATTACAGCAAATCTATCTCAGCTGAATTGATGGTTAAAACGTATGCAGAACACCTGAAAGCGCTACGACCATCCAACAATAATTCCTTATAGAGTCTTATGACAACCTCTCTTAGCGGAAGGTTGATATTTGGCATAAATAAATTTTAGTACAATGCAGGTAAAGCGACGCAAAAAGAAGATATTCAGTTCCAAAAGGTTCTTGATACCGACAAGCTTGTTTATGCGGTCGCTGACGATACTATCACCGTCTTTTCATGCCGGTACCATTACTAACTTCATTCACATTAAAACAAAGGCTTAAAGGTTTCACTTTCAGAAACCTACTTCAACACTCCCGTCCTAAAACAGCTCTCTCTACCTCTTCAAGTGCTCATCTGGAGTCATATGGACGTAAACGAAGCGACTGCGTACACTGAATTGGGCAATTTTCCATCGTAGAAAAACAGTGGATATCCATACAGAAACGGCATTTAGTAAAATTGGGGAAGACTATCAGGCGTGTGCACGAAAATCTGAAAATGGAAATCTGATGATTATATCTATCCTTATGAATTTAATAGAAAAGTATAGACAGCGCGTTACATGGTCACAGAACTATACGACAAAATGTTGGAAGAAAAACGTGCACGCTGCCTTCTATTAAATTGTTATGATCTCAACACCAATTAGGTAGCTCGAATGAAAACAAGCATATTAGAAAGAGTTTCTTCAGCGGCAAGTTGGCTTGGGGCTGTAGCCTCAATAATTGCAGTGGCTGTGTATTACGT
This sequence comes from Parasalinivibrio latis, assembly GCF_036825535.1. Lineage (GTDB taxonomy): Bacteria > Pseudomonadota > Gammaproteobacteria > Enterobacterales > Vibrionaceae > Parasalinivibrio > Parasalinivibrio latis. The sequence goes on along the minus strand of NZ_CP098813.1, from coordinate 117,637 downwards.
TGGATCCCAAGCAAAATTGAACGACGTGGTTAAGTATACAGTGCAGCGATCAGTTTCTGAGGAATTCTTAAAAGAACTAGAACAACGCAAAAAAGAAATTGCAGGTTTAGAAGTACAGACGAAACAGTTTATCGAGAATACAGTAATCCAAGTACAGGAACTGAAAGAGCAGCAGCAGAAAATTTTGCTTTTAGCAAGCACTCAGAAAATGGATGCATCACTTCAAGCTGATTTTCTTGATGAGGTAGCCAATAGAGTTTCAAAAGTAGTGAATAATGGAGATATTGATAAACGGATTAAATTGATCGAAAGTGTCGTTATTCAAGATCCAGAAAAAGCTCTTCAGCTTCCGTTTATCAAAAGAGAGTTGTCACAGCTGACAAAATCTGTCGATGCTATGAACAGCAAGCTCGAAGATTTTGAAGACTCTTTATCAGATATCAAAGTTCATAAGGCTGAAGTGAGTGCGCTATCAAATCAAGTAGCACTTACAAATAATTGGATGATCGGAATATTTGGCGCTCTAGGAGTATCCGTTCTCGGTTTGTTAATCGGAAATGTATTCCAACATAGAAAGCAACAGTCATAACAAACGCAGGCACAGGGACAAATTTCCGCTACGCTCCAATTTGCCCGTGCTGCGAGCGTTAGGTGTCAAATCAGGGAGGCAGTATGAGTGAAATACTAATAATAATCGGAGTGTCAATATTCGGTGTTCTGGGCGCTATCCACTTGGTGTATACATTTCTCACAGAAAAGTTTAACCCTTATGACGCTTCAGTGTTTACTGCCATGAAAAGTACGTCACCAAGACTTACCAAAGAAACGACAATGTGGCGCGCTTGGGTAGGCTTCAATGCTAGCCATAGTTTAGGCGCCATGTTACTACCAGCAATTTACCTTCCATTGGCCGTTAACCATTTCGAAGTTATTAAGAACTCTATTTGGTTTTCTCTTCTACCAGTAGTGGTTGGTGTATCATATTTAATATTGGCCAAAAAATACTGGTTTAAAATTCCATTTGTTGGTGTACTTATTTCTCTAGCTTGCTTTCTGGCTTCAGCATGGTTAATCAACACATAACAAGCCGCTCAAGAGGGATTCACAACGCTTGGCACCCTCACTTCAAGTCAGTTTAGTGTTTATGGCACAATGCTTTAGGTAAGGTGACAGCGTTGTTCACACCTTAATTTGGCGTTATGTGCTTTTAGCAATTAATAGGAATGAGTAAACAATATGGATATTAAGAATATTCCTTTCGGAATTACGGATTGGAATGATGTAGAAGCGTCGGAGCATTCAGGTGAAACAGGTATGGCTTATTGGCGCACCAAACACTTTGGTCAGCTTCGTGTACGAATGGTTGAATACTCAGAAAACTACCTAGCAGACCATTGGTGTTCGAAAGGACATATCTTATTTTGCTTGTCAGGAGAGTTAACCACTGAGCTCGAAGATGGACGTATCTTTGTTCTAAAACCCGGAATGAGTTACCAAGTTGCCGATAACGCGGAAGCTCATCGTTCTATGACAAAGTGTGGAGCAAAGTTGTTTGTAGTTGACTAAGAGTATGCACATAACAAGGCAATCAACGGGAGGTCTTGTCAATGCGGAAACTTTCAAAGTGTCGTGAATACAATGGATTAAAGCAGTTTTGGGCGGTTTGGTAAGCGCCAGTTATTGCCACGTTATGGAGAAAATATGGGCTATCTGATTTTGTTAGTGTTGATGACTTTTTTCTGTTGCTGGCTTCTTAAGCTGCGGAGCTCTGTTGATGATTTCATAGCATCTGACCCTTTGGTCAAACTTGATAGCCGTTTAAGAGTGATTCGTAGGTGTTTTAGTGATTCATTTCTTAGAAAAGCAAGTGAACAGAGGGTAGAGTCAATTCGTACCCAGACTGAAGGAGCGGCTTTGCTGCTTCTTATGGTGTTGATTTCCTTCGTTTGGCTACTAACGGAGCGTGGCGTTGATTTTCCGGACAATATTTCAATAGAGGGAGCTCTTATTGTTTCAAGCTTGCTAGTCGGATTTGGGGCATTTATAAGGTTCGGTTACTTCTTTAATAGACTTGGTAAGTCTCTGTTTCTACTGAATAGAATGGCAATAAAATTCTATTTCAAAAAAACAACAAAGTGGTTTGTCATATCAGCTCCACTACTGGCGACGCCTTTAGCCTATGCGTACTTCTTTCTCCACATTCAAGAGTAGTTGGAGAACTTACAATTTTGGTGGGTCTCTCCATAACAAAGGTTTTGAAGGCGGACGAAAAAACGCCTCGCAATTTTTGTTAAATTAAATTTTGGCGATTAAAGTTGTATTTTTGCGTGAAGTTATCATTTTTCGTCCCTTAAAACGACGTTATATTTCTGGAGGAAATGTGGAGTATCGAAAACTAGAAGTAAGTGACTGGGAGCAGTACAAAGAATTGAGATTATTAAGCCTAGTTCAGTCTTCAGAATCTTTTGAGAACAGCTTTGAAGATGAATCTACGCTAAGGAATGAACAGTGGATTGGTCGAGTAACTGCTACTCAAAGTGCCTTTATTATAGGTGCATTTGATGGTGATGTATTAATTGGAGTTGCTGGTTTTGCTCAAGCACTCAAAGACAAAATCAAACATAAATCTTATTTATGGGGTGTTTTTGTAAAACAAGAGTACCGAGGTCAATATATTGCAAATGACATGTTAAGCAAGCTTGTTCACATTGCCTTCCAACACACTGATATCTCGCAGATTCAACTCACAGTAACTGCTGAAAACGAGGCGGCCATCGCGCTGTACAAAAAGTTAGGTTTTCGCAAGTATGGTACTGAGGTAGACGCACTTAGAGTTAGCGGGAAGTCATATGATGAAATATTAATGGCATACGTTGTAGATGAGACATAACACATATGAGCCCTTCTCCGGTCAATAGGCGATATTATTCTGTTGGCTGTGTTGGCAAATTGTGCGTTTGAACAACAAAGTCGAACACTACACACTACGCTCTGTCACGGTCGCGATTAAATTGTTAGTTCTAGAGTTAAAGTCGATCCTACTCAGCCTAATCTCAGACAAGTTCACCTTCTGCATAATGAGTTGTTCACTGAGCTTAACGCTAAAGGGTTTGAAGTTGAGCCAGGATCACTCGGAGAAAACATTACAACATCGGGTATTGATTTACTTGGTTTACCAAGAGACACCGTAATTAGGTTTAGCAGTGGAGCCGAAGTACTGATCACTGGTCTCCGAAACCCATGCCCACAAATAGAAGGATATCAGACAGGTCTTCTGTCTGAGGTATTAGGAAGAGACAATTCAGGTAAGGTGGTTCGCAAAGCCGGAATAATGGGTGTAGTAAAGGCTGGAGGTTGGGTATCAGCAGGTGACAGCATTGAAGTTGAGTTACCTCCGAAGCCATTTGAATCTCTTCAAAGGGTTTAAGGGGTAACAGAAGCTTAAAACCGCCAGCCAACGCTTAGCGTTTTGGATTTGTGGTGAATTTAGTGTTTAAGGTGTAATGCAGCGGCTTGTTTTGTGCGTTTTCAGCCTTTTAATCAAAGGAAAAAACCGATGACTCGGTCACCAGTTTCATCCTTTTCAATTTCGTTATCCTTTCATTCATCAGTCACGCAGCAGGGCTTTTGCCAGCAATGACAGCGCAGCGGTCAGCAGTACGATATCTTTCAGCAGAAACTGGCCAGGCACTACCGAGATTGCAGGGAAACCGCCCAGGCTGGCTTCGGCAATCGGCGCAGTGAACAAGAAGCTGGTTGTCACGGCGAAGGTAATCGTGGCACTTGCAGCACCAATAACAGCAATGGCGCGGTTAAACGGTGCGAGAATTAAGGCCACAGCCGTCGCGACTTCCACGGTGCCAATAAGGTTGGAGACCCCTTGCAGGCTGAACACGCTGTACAACCAGCTGGTGAGAGGACTTGATGCAACCAAGCCTTCAATGGCACCGGCTTCATACCCGGTGAATTTCATCGCGCCAATCCAGGCCAGCACAATCACAATGGAATAACGCACCGCGTGGTCTGCAAAGTTGCCCAGTGAACGTGCCAGGTCAGCGCGGGATTCGTTTTGGTAGCCGTGTGCATGGGTGTAACTCGTCATGGTCATTTTCCTTTTAATAAATATCCGTTGTTGGGGCTGAAACTATTGTGTTGCGAGTTGGCTGAATACGATGTGTTCAAACCGTCCGTCGTGAATCGCGTCGTTCAAGTCCTGGTTTCCGCCGATATGGACATCGCCGACGAAAATCTGGGGCACCGTATGGCGACCGCTTCTTTCTTTCATTTCCTTGAAAAGCGCTGCGTTGGTGGTGACTTCAATTTCATTGAAGGACAAACCCAGTCTTTCCAATGTGTGCTTGGCTGCCTTGCAGTGTGGGCAGTAACTCTTGGTGTAGATATCAATCTTTGACATGGTGGTACTCCGTGTTCGTTGTGTATGGGAGTACTTTATGGATTTGATGGGATACCTTCTATGCATAATCATCTTGAATGCATACACTCATCGTATCGCTGAATAAAAAAGAAGGAGAGAAAGACATGGAAGTGATGAGCGACATACTGCGTTCAATCCGGGTGGTCGGCAGTGTGTACTTCTGTAGTCAGGTGGAAGCGCCCTGGACCAAAACATTCACGGATTTAGACCATGCCAGTTTCCATATGATACGAAGAGGGACATGCTGGGCGATGGTCGGCGAGAAGGTTGAACGGTTGGAAGAAGGGGACCTGATATTTCTTGGGCCGGGCCAGGACCATGAATTGTCAAGCCAGTCACCCAGCGACAGTGAGCCTGACCTGGATGACACCACCTTATTGCTGTGTGGCTCATTCAGTTTTACCCGCAGCGCCACAACACCTTTACTGGAGGTGTTCCCGGACATGACCATTGTACGCAATGACGATTTCGTCCGTCATCCCTGGTTGAAAAGTACCTTTGACCAGCTCAGTGCAGAATACATGTCCCAGGGGCCGGGCTCTGAGCTTATCGTGAATAAACTGACTGAAATTGTCCTGGTCGAACTGATTCGTATCAACTTCGGTCGTGAGCAAAAGAACCCTTTCCTTGAAGCGTTGAATGACAAACGTATCTCCCGCGCCCTGCAACTGCTGCATGACCACCCGAAACGAAGCTGGACGCTGGAATTGGTCGCGGAGCAAGTGGGAATGTCGCGAGCAGCGTTTGCCAAGCGTTTTACGTCAATGGTTGGTCGCCCAATGTTTGGGTACCTGACGGACTTGCGAATGCAAAGGGCACAAGAGCTGCTTCGGGAATCTATGCTGCCGGTGTATGAGATTGCTGAGGAAGTGGGTTACGAGTCCGAGCGGGCCTTTACCCTGGCGTTTAAAAAGCAGATTGGTACTACGCCAAAAAGGTACCGAGATTCGTCGCCTACTTAACCGTGACCGCTGAGCTGCCCTTGTCCCAACTTTGCAATATTGGTTGTTTAGTCTTCCTTAACAGTCAATGGCAAACCGAAGCAGTGGCTAATTCCGCTTTTATTTGCCTGTTAACGCCCCCAGCCATTGCACATTGGGAGCGGGGGCTGTAGTCTTGCCCGGTTTCAAATCACGTTAATCAGGAATAAGAAAATTGATTACCACCGCTAACATCACCCAACAGTTCGGCGCCAAGCCACTGTTCGAAAATATCTCTGTCAAATTCGGTGAGGGCAACCGATACGGCCTTATCGGTGCAAACGGCTGTGGTAAATCCACTTTCATGAAAATCCTGAGTGGCGAACTGGAGCCAAGTGCAGGTAACGTCAGCACAGATCCAAATGAGCGCGTTGCCAAGCTGAACCAGGACCAGTTTGCCTACGAGAACTTTGCTGTTATCGATACCGTTATCATGGGCCACGCTGAACTGTGGGAAGTGAAGCAGGAGCGCGACCGTATTTACTCTCTGCCTGAAATGACAGAAGAAGACGGTATGCGTGTTGCTGACCTGGAAGTGCAATTTGCGGAAATGGATGGTTATACCGCTGAATCCCGTGCAGGTGAACTGCTGCTGGCAGTAGGTATCCCTCTGGAGCAGCACTTTGGCCCAATGAGCGAAGTGGCTCCGGGTTGGAAACTGCGTGTACTGCTTGCCCAGGTGCTGTTCTCAAACCCAGATATCATGTTGCTCGACGAACCAACCAACAACCTGGATATTGATACCATCCGCTGGTTGGAACAAACGCTTAACGAGCGCAACTGCACCATGATTATCATCTCGCACGACCGCCACTTCCTGAACTCCGTGTGTACCCACATGGCTGACCTGGATTACGGTGAACTGCGTATCTATCCGGGTAACTATGATGAGTACATGCTCGCAGCTACCCAGGCGCGTGAACGTCTGCTGGCAGACAACGCCAAGAAGAAAGCCCAGATTGCTGACCTGCAGCAATTCGTTGCCCGTTTCTCAGCTAACGCATCAAAGGCTAAGCAAGCAACGTCACGAGCTAAGCAGATTGAAAAGATTAAACTGGATGAAGTTAAGGCATCAAGCCGCCAGAACCCATTTATCCGTTTCGAACAGTCTAAAGAGCTGTTCCGTAATGCGCTGATTGCCGAGAACCTGAGCCAGGGATATGAAGAAGACCTGTTCAGCGGATTCAGCGGTATTTTCGAAGTGGGTGAGCGTGTTGCCATTATCGGTGAGAACGGTGTGGGTAAAACTACGTTGATGCATACCCTGGCTGGCCGTCTGGACCCTCGTAGCGGCGAGTTTAAGTGGTCAGAAAACTCCAACATCGGCTATTACGCACAGGATCATGCCGATGAGTTTGCAGAAGATATGAACCTGTTCGACTGGATGAGCCAGTGGAAAGATGAGGGTGATGACGAGCAAGTGGTTCGCGGTTTCCTGGGCCGTATGCTGTTTTCTGCCGACGATATCAAAAAGTCTGTTAAGGTAATTTCCGGTGGTGAGCAAGGCCGCATGCTGCTTGGCAAACTGATGATGCACAAGCCAAACATGCTGTTGCTGGACGAACCGACCAACCACATGGATATGGAATCCATTGAATCCCTGAACATGGCACTGGAAAATTATAAAGGCACCTTGTTTTTCGTCAGCCACGACCGCCAGTTCGTGTCCTCCCTGGCGACCCGTATTCTTGAAATCAGAGATGGCAAAATCAACGATTTCAAAGGTACATACGACGAATACCTTTCAGCAAAAGGCGTTGTGGAATAAGGCATCTCAGCAACTATTTCTCAGCGATAAGCGGAAAAGAGAAGGGCAGCCATTGTGGCTGCCCTTTTTCTATTTGTGAACAAAATTCACCGAAATTTGTTGGTCAATATATGCACTTAAGTGTTTGGCGTTTATACCTGTGTTTTACGACGTCGCATGTAACCTATACCCAAAAGGCCAACACCTAACAGCGCAATACTTGCAGGCTCCGGCACTGTGAGGGCATCGATAGAGAAATCGATGGATACCGGACCAGAAGCGCCGTCTGTATTGATGATGAATTCAAGTGCACTGATGGAAGTAAAGTCAATAAGAGTGAAATTGGCGAAAGAAACAGCCAAAGACACAGGCGAAACAATCTGAGTTGGTCCTGAGGACAAAACAACTTGCTCGAATACCGCACCTGCGTTAGACCACAGGTTGATAGCGAAATTGAAAGACGCGTCAGCACTGAGTACGTCCAGTATAAATGCGTTACCCGCTGCTGCGAAGTCAACTGCGCCCAGACCAGTGGTATCAACGGTTTCTGCGATACCGTCAAGGCCGTCATACTGGATACTGGCTGATGCAATGTCACCATCACCGGTTGCGTAACTCAGGCTGCCTGAGTCGACGTTAATTTCAACACCATTGGCTGCACTTGTACCTTGTTGAAGCAGTTCCACATAAAGGTCGCGCTCACCTCCCAAGATACCGGCGCCCGCAAATGTACTTCCTGCTCCATCAAGGCGGTCAAACACATTATTTTCGTCGGTAATGTCCTCTGCAGAATTAATATTGGGTCCTGCTGGATTATTAAAATTGTCAATCACCAATGCTGCGCTTGCTTGCGATGCAAAAAACAACGAAGCCGCAACTGTGGTGAACAAACCATACTTACTTAGTTTCATTGTTATCTCCCTATAGCCAAGGTTGCTTGTGCAGTAGGGATATAGCGAGTTTCATGCCACTATAACTTAGGTAAGGAAAACAGATGCTTATTGATACGCATCTGGTTGGGTTATGTCGGCATGTAAAAATATCTGACAAGCTGGTCAGCAGGTACGGTTTTGATACCGCCTTTCTGGACGTCCTACTGTTCCATAGGCCACTTCTGCAGACAGTTCATCCGTGCTGACGAGGTATTCAAGATAGCGTCGGGCTGTTGTTCTGCTGGCGCCGATTTCCTGTCCAACTTCCTCAGCATTCAAAGCGTTAGGGTTGCTTTCGAAAACAGTTCTGATTTTATCCAGAGTGAGTGCATCAATGCCTTTAGGGAGGCGGGTATTGCTGTCCTGGGTATGCTGGGTCAGGGAAGGCTTGGTCGGGTTTTGCAATAAGCCGTCAACATCACTTTGTGCAAGAGACTGCATTTCCTGTAACTTGGCCAAATGCATTGAGTAATTTTGCAGCGAAGCCTGCAGGCGCTCAAAAACCAGAGGTTTTAGGATGTAATCAAAAATCCCCGAGTGCATAGCAGTTCGAAGTGTTTCTACCTCTTTTGCAGCAGTGATAAGGATGACGTCAGTGGGGCAATTTTGGGCGCGCATTTCCCGGAGCAATTCAAGGCCGGTACCGGTAGGGAATTGGTTATCTAAAAGCAACAACTGAGGTTGCAACACCTCAACCATGTCACGGACCTCATCCAGCCCGTGAGCGATTCCCTGAACCTCAAACCCATCAATACGTTCAACAAATCGACGCTGTATTTCTGCGATTTGAGGGTCGTCTTCTGCAATAACTACGCGAATCAAACGGCTTGCTTCCCTGTTCAGGCCATAGGGAGAACATACAGGCTCTATCCCCATAGTTGGCTTTAACGATATGGTTAATTTTAAGGTGTTGTGCCATGTTTTGGGAGAGGGAGAGCAGGTTTGCCTGTGCAAATCGTTAATGGAGATTGGATGAAAGCCCTAGTTTGTGCGTTAAGTCTGGTTTTGATTATGGTGTCAGTTGTGAAAGCAGGCACTGCTTTGGAATTTACACCGAAAGAAATGCTGGATTGGTCCCACAGAAGCCTGAAGGGAAAATCGGACTACCAATTGCTGGAAAGTGGTAAAGGGATAAAAGCAAAGGCTGAAAGCAGTGCCTCTGGCTTGTTTTGTGAACAGGAGATAGACGTCAAGACAATGCCGTGGCTCTCCTGGCGCTGGAGGGCGGTGAGTTTTCCGGATGTTCAGGATGAAGCCGCTAAGGAGGGCGATGACTTTGTACTGAGGCTGTACGTCCTGGTTAAGCCCGGTTGGACAATGAAGAGTGCCAAAGGCGTGGTCTATGTATGGTCTTCGCAGGAAAGTCCGGACGAATCCTGGCCCAATCCTTTTGCGACAGACAACATTGTCACCGTCCCCTTGAGAGGGCGTTCTGAAATTGGCTCTTGGGTAGATGAACGGCGCAATGTCAGGGAAGACTTCAAGCGATACTTGGGGTTAGATGTTAATACAGTGGAGGTGATAGCCATTATGACCGACGCAGACAATGGAAAAAGCCGTGCAGAAGGAGAATATGGGCGGTTACAGTTTGCCCATGAATAGCCAAGTTTACGTGCCAGATATCACAAATTGATGAATTCATTGGACAGTGAATCAGCAGTCAGGACAGGATTTGATCCCGGTTCAAGGTTTAGAGACAAACCCGACATATAGTGCAGGTATATTGAATACAGGCTTATCACCCCTTGGAGGTAACAATGCCATTTACACCGGATCTGGTTGATGAAATGAATATGCTGGTCAAATTTACCCGTTCATCTGAAATGATGTCTGGTATCAAAGTACACAGCGATGCACATCCAGACATGATTTCTGCAACCAAGCGTTTGTTTGATAAAGGCCTGATTACAGCGACTGACGGTGGTTATCTGACTCCTGTCGGTATGGAGGCTCTGGAGCGTGCCAAAGAGGCGCTGTCCATTATTTCCGGTCGAAGTGAATAAGCGGTAAATCAGATACAATACAGGGCGCTCAATGGCGCCCTGCTTACGTTTTTAAGATCAGAGTGTCATGCAAGTTCAAGTCTGTTCCGGCCATTCTCCTTGGCTTTATAGAGGGCTTGGTCGGCTTGCTTCATAACATCTTGCGGTGAGTTACCATGGGTCTGGTCAGCCAGGCCGATACTTATGGTTACTTTGACGGTATTGGACTTGTCACCTGTCCCCCGCTTATCCGCCCCGGCTTTGCCTTCTTTTGACCGTTCATCGTGGTTTCGGATAGCCAACTCGTATCCGGCAATGTCTTCACGCAGCTCATTAAGGTGGCTTTCACACTGGATGGCTGATTTTCCCTTGAACAGTATGGTGAACTCCTCACCGCCATAACGGTAGACCTTGGCTCCGCCTTCACAGCGTTGCATAACAGCTGCGACCAGGCGAAGTACATCATCCCCCATTTTGTGGCCGTAGGTATCGTTGAACTTTTTGAAATGGTCGATATCCATCATGGCGAGGGAGTAGCGGCGGCCAAGATGCCGCATTTCATTTTCCAACGCCCTGCGACCGGGTATGCCAGTCAGCCCATCGATAAATGCCAGCTCATGACTGAACGAAATCATGTTAATGCACAGCAGTACACCGGCCAAAAGGAAAGTGAGTGAGGAAACGTGCGCACGGTCGAAGAAGGTCAGGGTAAACGTGCATGCAAGAAGACATACCAATGCCGACTGATCTGAACTACCATTCCTGCTCAGTTGGAACAAGGCTGCGATACAAGTTGCGGCAACACCCAGCAAAACCAGCAAAAAGGGCAGTGGGCTGATTTGCGGTACGGTATCCAGATAGCTTTCCCACAGCCATGTGAGTGAGCCTTGCGGAAACTCCTCTATTAGCAGGTAGGACCAAAACAGTTGCCCGGCAACCAGAGCGAAAAACAGAGCTCCGGATCGGGAAACAAAACGCTTATCTGGATAAACAAGGGTGTAAAGGATATTCAGGGGAAGCAATAAACCAAGGAGCACGTACTCGAGGCGCGTAGTTCCAACGGAAAGTGGAGTCTGCAGGCGCTCCTGGATCACGGTATAGGCGACAATCATCAGGACCGCCATCATGCCCGTCCTGTTCTGGTTAAACAACTGGCTAAGCAGGGCAGCCATTGCAAACAGGTAGTAAGGCGCGGTCTCAATGATAACCGGTAATTCCGATGCTTTTTGTGCCGCTTCGTCCAAAAACAAGAACAAAGCAGCCACTGAAATTACCGGCAAGATACAACGGAATTCTGGACGGCGTATTAAATCAGTAAGATGCATCCGGGTAAAAAATGGGTCACGTTAGTCATAATTTAATTAGAGCATATAGCTTTTACCGGTTTTTCCCAACAAGTCGGCGGGGAAAATGAGCAGAAATCGCCATTTTAGACGATCGGTTGGCGATTATTGCCACAGATGACAATTCAACGCATGTTATAAGTCATACAATTTATGTTAAGCCAGAACAATTCCTCGTATAATGCACGCTCACTTTTTTACCCGATTTTTTATATGCCGTCCTTCTTCCGTACTTTGACTCCACAGCATTGGCTGACCATCCTGGTTGCTGTGCTTTGTTTTTCCCCGCTGGTTAGTTCACCAGTCGCGTTGGTTCTTGGTTTTGTACTGGCAACTGCCAAATTGCTCCCTAAAGGGTTCAACCCGGCTGCAATGACCAAAAAGCTGCTGGCATGGTCGATAGTCGGCCTTGGGTTTGGAATTCATTTAAACGAAGCCATTGAGGCAAGCAAGGAAGGTCTTGGGCTCATTGTCGTTTCGATATTCGCCACACTGATCCTTGGTACGGTTTTAACCCGGATTCTGGGTATAGAAAAGAAGACCGGGCATTTGATTGCATCCGGCACAGCGATTTGTGGCGGAAGCGCCATTGCTGCGGTTGCCCCGGCTATAAATGCGAAGGATGAACAAATCTCTCTGGCACTTGCGACTGTGTTTGTCCTGAATTCCGTGGCGCTGTTTATATTTCCTGTGATTGGGCATATGTTGGACATGAGCCAGCATGCGTTTGGTACCTGGGCTGCCATTGCGATCCATGATACCTCTTCGGTAGTGGGAGCTGCCGGTGCTTATGGTGATGAGGCGCTGAAAACGGCCACGACACTGAAACTGGCCCGTGCTTTGTGGATTATTCCGGTGGCTTTCATCAGCGCGCTGATGTTCAAAGGTAACTCAAAGGCGGTTTCTGTGCCTTCGTTCATCATTTTCTATTGTGTGGCGATTGCTGTTGCCCATTTCCTGCCTCAATTCCAACCTGTCTATAACACCCTATTTATGCTTTCAAAGCGTATGCTGGTGGTATGCCTTTTCCTAATTGGTTGCAGCATTACCTTGAGTAAACTGAAAAATGCGGGTCCAAGGCCTTTGCTGTTGGGTATGATGCTATGGCTGGCTATTGGTGGCGGGTCCTTGGCGTATATTGAGATGGCTTAGCCTGGCAACTTCCTCCTGCGGATGTATTTTTTCCTTTGAATTTTGGTTGGCTCAGAAATCTTCAGCCAGGCAACAATGGCGACGATAGCAAAGGCGGTCAGATCGGCGATGGCGCTGATAAGGCCGTCTTGGGTGAGGGAAAATCCCAGAAGTGCAAGAACTACAAATATCCAGATTTTCATTGGGGCATCCTGCCTTGACCAACACCCTTGTATTATCTGCCCGTTGTTAATAACGGAAAAATACGGTTTCCCTCTATAAAAGCGTTAAGGGTTATATGCGAAATGAGGGAGTGCGGTGCACTCCCATGACATACATTACGATTTTCGTGGTAAAGGGTGAACCAGTATCAATACCATAAACCCGAGTACAACTGCCGCGAGTATGGACATGAACCGAGTGAAATCTGAAGACAGACCGCTTATGCCCGTTGACGTGATGCCGTAATAAATCAACACAACAAAACTCGAATACATAAGCTGTATCGCGTTAAAGCTTGCTCCTTTCCTTACAGCAGCGATACCCATAAGCAACGAGCAGACAATTGTCATCCCTAACGTGCCGATAATGTTGGCTTGCAATGCAGTCAGCAACATTAATGGAATGGCGTATATAAGACTTGCGTATGTGGTAAGTAAGCGCCGCAATCCGTAGACTAGCCCGGCTTTGGGATCCGGATCTTTGATGATTAAGGCAACCACTATCGTGATGATGGTGCTTTGCTCCAGATTAAGCCGGATCGTAATCACCAGCGTCACCAGAATAGCTAGTGCTTTTACCAGGATTCGCCATGCTCCGTAATGATACGTACCGGTTTCCGTCGCATCAGGTGGAGGCGCTAAAGGCGTACCACCCGGAAACATGAAGTAGGCTAAATACCCAGTAAACCCTGCAATGAAAATATTCTTTAGCAGGGCTAGCGGAAGGTTGCTGACATCAATGCCTTTCTGTTTAGAGAAAACGGCAATCATCGATGTGGACACAATAAGTAAAATAGCCAGTAAATCCTGGGCGTTTTCGCGGGTACGTACCATGCACCAATAGAACACGCCTAATAAAGCTAAGTAGTATACGACCGGGTATCCATAGAGAATGGTGCTTAAGGCTCCTTGAATCCAGGACGTTGCGTACAACACTCCTCCCATGAGGAAAACCATGATTAACGGGGGAGGATTGTTTGTGGTCGTCAGGAAAACCGCACACATTGCAGGTGCCAGTAGTGGCAGGTCAGTACCAAATTCGAACTGCCAAAACAAAAGCAGAATCGGGAAAACTGCGACCCGAATCAGTGCATTTTCGGGATTATGAAACATAGCTCATGTAACTCCACACCCAGGTCCAAATGTCGAGCAACCTCTCACCAATATATGACTGTCCAGGATAGAAGCTTACGACTGCACGGCCGTTGTATCGAAGTGAAATGTCCGAAGGCAGGTCAACAAACTTGATATTCACTGGGAAACGCTGTGATTTCGGGCTGCCATTCGGGGAATCAAGCAATCCATTTGAGTTGTCCACTTGTAGGCTTCCATTACCGCTGCTGCCCCATCCGATTGAAGTCACTTGTCCGTGGAAAATCACGCCCGGATAAGAATCAAAAACGATTTTCACCTTGGTGTTTTTATTCAAATAGACCAGGGAATTCTCGGTCACCATCGCGGTCATCCACAGATGATGGTTGTTGATATAAGTGAGTAACGGTTGGCCATTACCAGCATAATTCCCTGCAGCAAGATTCATGTTTGTTACTACACCGTCGGCAGGCGCTTTAATATCTGTGTAGGAAAGATTGAGTAAGGCTTGTTCGAGTTTGTTCAGAGACGATTGTATCTGAGGATTGTTTTCCCCCTGGGGACCAAGTGCCTGCTCTGCTTTCTGTAACGCAGCGGTAGCCTGTGCAAGGTTAGCCTGTGCCGTTTCCAGAGAAGCCATACTGTCATCAAGGCTAGCTTTACTGATAACACCTCTTTGAGCCAGTGTCCGGTTACGTTCCACGTGTTGGTGCGCATTCGCGACTTTAACGCGGGCTGCTACCTCGTTCGCCTTGGCTGCATCAATGGCCGCGGAATCAGAATGGAATGTCTGGGTGCTTTGCTCCAAAGCGAGCCTTGCAGCTTTTACCTCGAGTTCAAATGGGTGCTTATCAATGGTGACTAAAGGCTGTCCCTGATGCACAGCTTCGTTATCGTTGACAAGTACCTGGGCAATTGGACCGGAAACCTGAGGACTGATTCGAATTACCTGACCATTCACCCTGCCATGATCTGTCATTGGTGTAACACGGTCTGCCCAGAGGCTGTAAAGCCAGATACACAGAACGGCAAAAAAGATGTAATAGGTCAGCTTTTTGGCACGTCGAGTACTGTCAACTCGTTCATTATCTTTCGGTGAATTCTCCGGAGTTGCGTTTTTAGGAACGTCTTGTAGATCGCTCATGTTGTTTTTCTCCTGAATTAAAAACGAGTGGAAAGCCGGGTTACTCAAGAATGCTGATTTTTCGGTAAATAATGCTGTTTTTAGT
Source organism: Parasalinivibrio latis (assembly GCF_036825535.1). Lineage (GTDB taxonomy): Bacteria > Pseudomonadota > Gammaproteobacteria > Enterobacterales > Vibrionaceae > Parasalinivibrio > Parasalinivibrio latis. Next base: position 102,545 of record NZ_CP098813.1, on the reverse strand, counting down.
TCGAATTTCGACTGCCAGAGTGATAACAAATGCGAAAATGCCAACAAGTACAGATGCAACCATCGGCGATACCATTACGATTCCGAAGAACTTGGTCCACAGTACAGCCAGGACAATAAACCAGCCAAACAGAGTGGTCGCATTTCCCAAGGAAATAGACAGCAATTGTGGGAATAGTGAATGCGCTAACTGACTTTCACACTGAGGGTATTGATTCTTCAGCTGACGGATAAAAAGCTTCGAGGTGATAAGCGTCAGAATGATGCCCAACCCAAAAGTCATGGAGACTGCCTGGCCCCAAACAGTAGTGGTATTAGACGAAATTATATCAAGTGAGATAGGTATCGCTGGCTCGCTTTTGAAAAGATAGTAGGCGATAACGCTATTGATTATACCGTTGATGAGTCCGGATCCCAGAGAGTCTTTAATACTGATGTGAGTGTCACGCATAAAACAATCATACATATTACAAAATGATGTTTATTATGCCACCGATCAATGTATTGTGCGAAAATCAATACATATAGATATGGAATAAAAGAAAAAACGGGCCGAATGGCCCGTTTTTATCACGTGAAATACCGAGAGGGGATTACTCTTCTGGCAGTTCTGCGTTGTGGTATACGTTTTGTACGTCGTCGCAATCGTTCAGGGCGTCCAGGAACTTCTCGAAAGAAGCCACGTCGTCGCCAGTAAGCTCAGTGTTGGTTTGAGGAACGAAAGTGATTTCTTCAACGTCCAGAGTGACTTCAGGCATGCTTTCTGCCAGCGCATTCTTCACTTTGAAGAATTCAGTGTGAGGGGCGAATACAGTGATGATACCGTCTTCGAGCTCGATGTCTGCAACGTCACAGTCAGCCATCATCAGGTTTTCCAGTACCGCTTCTTCATCTTCGCCTTTGAACTGGAATACAGCCTGGTGGTCGAACATGTGAGATACCGCGCCAGGGCCACCGATCTTAGCGTTGTTTTTCACGAAGCACTGACGTACGTCCATGAAAGTACGGTTGTTGTTGTCTGTCAGACAGTCAACAATTACTGAGCAACCACCAGGACCGAAACCTTCGTAACGTGCTACTTCATAGTTTTCGCCGCCACCGCCGTTGGCTTTGTCGATGGCTTTATCAATTACGTGGCTAGGCACTTGGTCTTTCTTGGCTTTTTCAATCAGACGGCGCAGAGACAGGTTGGTATCTGGGTCAGTACCACCGTTTTTTGCAACAACGTAGATTTCTTTACCGTATTTGGAATAAACCTTGATTTTGGCGCCTTGTGTTTTCGCCATTGAAGCTTTACGAACTTCGAAACTGCGTCCCATGGGGAGTCACTCTCTTCAATTTGTATTGTTGACAGATTGGGTCGGATTCTACCAGTTGGCAGGTGTTCAAGGCTAGTCACTCAGATCAATTTAACGTTCCACAATGGCTATTTGAATGACAAATACTAAGTAAAAATCGGGTTTAAATGAGATTTGGTGGAAAAAGCAGCAGGTTTTCAAGTCGTGACAGTGGTATAAGCCATTAGTTTCCCCGGTTGCTGACTTCCGCTTTCCTTTTTTTAGGTCAGTAATTTGATTTGGCGGCATTCTTCAAAGACAGACATCCTCAGGGGACATGCATACCTACAGTTAATAGGTTCAAGGCAGGGGAGTATTGAACAACCTGATTTCTGATTCTGAGGAGATTCTCATGCCTTCCATACAGGACGTGGCTGATCAGATAAATGCCCGACTTGATCAGATCAATACCCATACAAACAACACGGCCCAGAATACGGCGGATATCCATACTGTTAATACCCAGATTCACGCAGAGCTTCAGCAGGCCAATAACCGCCTATTTCAGATTGAACATACCATGGCAACGGGCTTTGCCAATGTATCCCAAGGCATCCATGCTCTGTTGACCGTGCAGTTGGCCGCACTGGACTTGCTAGATCACAACCGTAAGCAAAATGACAACATCATTTGTGAGCTAGTCAACGGTAACGAATTACTTTGTAACATCATGCGCAAACTCGGTACGCAGGTAGAGCTGAGCCATGCTGCGCTTGAATCAGCATTGCGCGTTGAGGGAATTACCGAACGTGTAAATCCCGGTGAAGCAGCCGATTACGACCGTAACCTAGACCTTCATATCAAAATTGAGGAATGTTGCCCGGATGAACCGGACCGGCCGGAGCCTTGTCCGAGGGTCTGTGACAGCCCGGATTATGACCCCCGAATTACCCTGGATTTTAAGTGGCAGCCATTGCCGACACCACAGCGCCCAAAACCGGAGGGTTAGCCTATGGCGATGTTTATCCTTGATGACGCCTCCGGCATCGGTTCGGACGACGTCGATTCGCTGGCAGCGTTTGTGGATCTGGTGATTATTGCCAATGACGACGGGGTCGGGTTGGATGACCCGGCCGGAGGCCTGCAACAGGTAACTTACAGCCGGACCGAAAATGGTGCGCCCCAGGTTCGGCTGGATACGCTGGTGAATACTGACTTCTCACCGGATTATGGCGGCGGTGCTGCCAATGTCGATACCATCATAATTGCCGGATTGTCTGGTTTTACACTGGATGACGGGACATCATTTGCCAACAACGGGACGGCTCTTCCCCCTGCCAGCAGTGGACTGCCGGGCGCAACGTTTAACACCACAGAAAACTGCCTGGTGATCTACGACACGCAGCAGAACATTTGCGTCGCCCGGGACGGCACCAACGGAACTATCGACTTGCCGATTTCCAATCCGGTGGTGCTGTACCATGAACTGTCCCATGCTTTCCGGATTGTTAACAACACCTTGCTGAACCTGACCGCCGGTTGTAACCCTTCATCACCGGAAGAAAACGCCGCGATTACTGATGAAAATGATATGCGAACCCAGATTGCCAACCGGCAGGGAGAAACCCCGGTATTGCGGGACCCCGGCATTCATTGTGGTTCAGTCGGGTGCAGTTCCGGTGGCTGCTGTATTATCGCAACCGTTGCATCCAAATCACTGAGTTCAGAACAGGTTCAGTACCTGCGCGGAGTGCGGGATCATTTCGTGCGCAGCACTGAGGTTGGCTTTGCCTTTTTTGAACGTTTTTTCCATGACTACTATGCGTTTTCACCACAGGTCTGCACCATCATGGCGGGCCATCCCAATGTGGGTGACCATTTACTTGAGGGTTACATCAATCCGCTGCTCGATTTCTGGAAGATGATGATTGAGCGGTCCAGTGAGAGTTTCCAACCCGGAAGCCTCGGAGACCTGTTTTCCCAAATACATCCAGACAGGGAAGCGGCGAAAGCCCGGTTCAAAGCGCTGAAAAAGACCGAATCCTATTGGTCTCCCGGCTATGCCTTTAACCCACTGGTTCCCCGTAAATTAATTCAGCTCCTTAAAGATCACGCCTGGCGCAGTGAACATATTCAATGGGCGCTGATTCGCCCCGTGCGTATTTACTATGACCTGCTGGAGGCATGGCTTTCAGGCGCTGACACTGATGAACTCGACCGCCTTTTCGAACACAAACTGTCTGAATGGGTGCCGGATGTGCCACTAAGCGAGGTTTGGGCATCGTTGCCGGTGAGAAACCTTGAGCGGGAATTGACTTTTTGTGAAACGGCATTGCTGAAATCTGAGCACAACAGGCAGCGTTTTTACAGCCGTTTAAAGCAGAAATTTGCTGATATTACCGCCGTGAACCGGGTTCTGGATCTCAGACGTAGTGCTGGACTGGCCTGAGCGTAAAGGAGGCTGATTATGGCTGAAAAGAGCAAAGCCGAGGATATGAAAGCGGATATCAAAAAGGTCGCGCAGTCTGGCGGTGTTTTGAAAGTGAAGATCCGGCTTTCTAACAAGGCTGGGCGAGCACAGCACTATATTTCGGATGTACGTGCAACCCGGTATGACCCGGCCACGCGGACGCTGACCCTTTGCATGTCTGACGAGGGCAGGGAAGTGGTGCCCGGCGCAATTGCGAAACTGCCTGTTTTTCGCTTTGTGGACCCCAACAGCGATGCAGAATTTGAGCTGGAAATTCCGGACCGCATCGTCAAATTGAAGCGAAACGCCCCTGATGGGGGGCTGGCATTTGAAACACACCAACTTTCCGATGCGGAATCTATTAACGTAGAGGTTGCCTGGGCGGATGTTCCCTATTACCCGGATACCCGGCAAAAATCTGATGACAGCAGGATGCCCGCCGCGCGTTGGGAGCAGCACAAAGCCAGGGCATTTAAGAAGTTGAAACTAGGTGCCGGTTAGCTTGGTATTCCCGAATTTCGGTACTGTACTAAACAGCCTCGAAGGAGGCTGTTTTTTTGCATTCTTTCCTTGGGGGACATAATTCCAGTCTGAGAATTCACTTATCATACAAAAATGCGACTGAGATAATACTCCCTGTCAACGATAAGGGGGGACAATGCCAGCACGTTTTGAATTCAGAACCGTTTTAATCGCCTGCCTGATTGTCAGTATCGGGCAATTGAGTGTGGGGTTGCTCTTCCCCGCATTGCCTGCCATCAGTGAAACCTTTGATATCTCATCTGATTCAACCCAGGCCCTAATCTCTCTGTACCTTCTCGGTTTTGGTTCCTCTCAGCTGGTCTATGGCCCGCTGTCTGATACCTTCGGCAGACGCCCGGTATTGCTGACAGGTTTACTCATTGCGTTGGCGGGAATTGCTCTTTCGCTGTTTGGTTCTGCGCATTTTGAAATGCTGGTGGCCGGCCGGTTCCTGCAAGGTGTTGGTGCAGGGTGCTGTGCCGTATTGTCCCGTGCCTGTATCCGGGATAATTACAACGGGGCTGAACTGTCTACGGCATTAAGTTGGCTGGCAATCGTTGCTTCTTTTACTCCCATTGTTGCCCCCCTGTTTGGCGGTATCGTAAACCACTATTTTGGCTGGGTATCCGTGTTTGCGGTGATGCTTGGCTATGTATTGCTGGTATGGCTGGTGCTGGTCATGCGGTTTGAAGAGACGCTGAAGGATGTTCGCCTTCCGCCGAGCCTGCGAACCACCCTGAGAAATTACCGTGGGCTGTTTTCATCCCGCCATTTCCTGAGTTTCGCGGCAATCGGCTGGCTGAATTACACCCTGGTAGTGGTCGCAATTTCACTGATGCCGTTCATCATGCAGGTGCAGCTTGGCTTAACATCTGAAGAGTATGCGCTGTGGGCGTTACTGCCGGCAGTCGGCCTGATGTGTGGGGGGATTCTCAGCAACCGGCTACGGCGTCGCTTATCAGAGCGTCAGGTACTGGTTCTTGCGCCGTTTATCCAGGTTTCCGCTGGGCTGTGGTTTGTACTGGTCACCCCGTCACCCCTTTTGATGATGCTGGGCCAGTTCAGTATGGCGATGGCGAACGGTGTGGCTTTCCCCAATGCCCAGGCCATGCTGATGCAGCCCTACGGAGGTAACAAAGCCGGGACGACTGCAGCGTTGTCCGGAGCCTGCCAGATGGTGTTTGCTTCTGTCATCAGTGCGACGTTGATGAAGACAGGGATGAGTCAGGCATGGCACCTGGGCATTTTGCTGATTGTTGGCGCCGGTATCAGCATCAGCCTGATTCAGTCTGGCTTTCGCATTACACCGGACAACGAGGACTCTTCTTCCTCCCAACCCCCAGGGGATATCGATCAGAAACAAAACAGCCCGGTTTAAACCGGGCTGCTTTATGTCTGGAACGTTCATTACACCGTATGAGTGGCGACTTCTGAGGTAAGCAGCCAGACAGCCAGTGCAAAGAACACCAGACCCATCACCTTGTGCTGCCAGTTCCGGAACGTCTGGCTCTTCAGCAGAGCCTGACCCACAGACCCTACCATCGCGACCAGCAATAGGTTAAACAGAAGGCCACAGATATTGAGTAGCAGGCCGAGAACCAGCAATTGCTCGCCGGATGATGCGGCAATTTTGGTCGAGACAAATTGCGGCAGGAAAAGCACAAAAAACAGCAGGGCTTTGGGGTTCAGCAGGTTGCTGAATACAGCGCGCCGGTAGAGCTTGCGCGCCAGATGGCTTTCAGCATGCAAGTTTTCCGCGTCCCCGGCAGCGGCTGTACGTAGGCAATCCCAACCCATTTTCAGAAGGTAAGCACCGCCAACCAGTTTAAGCACAGTTAGGGCGGTCGGGCTGACAGCGATAAGTGCAGAAATACCTGCCGCAGCCAGCAGGGTCAGGATAATGCCTGATGTGGCATTGCCAAGGCTGGCAAAAATGCCGACGCGTTTGCCATAGCTAAGGCTTGCACTGGTAATCAGCAGCATGTCCGGGCCCGGGATCAGCAAAAGCGCCAATACAGCCGTCATATAGACCGGCAATACGGAATAATCGATCATAAAAGGTGGTTTCAGGAAGCGAGGAACAGGGCGGGAATTGTATTGGATTCTGGCGAGGAAGTAAGGGACAGGATTGTTGGTGTTATGTTGTCACTCAGTAACAATTGAGGCCAGTAAAAATGCCGCATAGAGCGGCATTATGTCGAACAGGTTTATCCGCAAGGATGAACTTAGACAACACGCTGGATAAGTGCAGAAATGCCTTCTTCGTCCAGTTCGCGCTCTGCTGCCATTGCTGCAATTTGCCCGGACGTGTAGAGGGTCGAATCGTACACCACCACGATGCTGATATCGTCCGGTTGCAGGAAATGCGTTTCCCCGTAAGGGGTGTAACGGGTTGCTCCAATGCTGATGAGTGCCTGCTCAGGGTATTTGGCATCTTTCAGGTAAATGCTGATTGGTTCAGCCGGGCCAACATCTTCCTGGTTGTTCATGCGATCCACAATCCAGTCGGTCAACTTTTGGTGGAAATAGCTGTAGCCAACCACCGGGCTATCTTCACCATAGGTATGGCAATGGCCGTCACGGATATGGAAACAGGCAATACGGAACTTGTCCAACACACCGCCTGCGCCGAAGTGGTCAATGTCAAAGAGGGTCTCTGACAGACCTTTGGTATTGCGGCCCCAGTTTTTCTTTTCGCTGATTTTGCGTGCACCCGGCTTGCGGATGGAGCAGTCGTTGTAAGCGCCGAACTGACGGGGAACGAGGTTGGAAACCTTGCCGTCGTGGTATTCGATATCACAAAGCAGCGCAACTTCAGGTTCGATCTGAAGGTTGTCAGCATGTTCCGGCGCATTAATGGTGTTGATGGAAAGCGGGTAGGTCGACAAGAAACTCTTGCAGCCTGACGGCAGATAAAACGGGAAAATAGCCTTTGGTTGGATGGCTTCTTTTACTTCGACAGCCAGAAAATCGCGATCCTCGCCTGCTTGCTCCAAATGACCGGCAAAGTTGCCTGCCACACCCAAACCGATAACATGTCTGTAAGTCATAACAGCTCTGTAACATTATGAAAGATGGTGTATTTTATCGCTAAGGTCAGAGCCGGCGCAGAAATTTATGCTGCATGTTTGCAGTGGATCATAGAATCCGTGCCGCGTGGGTGTTGAAGGCGTTGGATGGTTTAAAATCCGGCAATGATCTCAGTTTTTTGCGAAGGACGAGGAAGGCTTGCCTGATAATGCCACCAGGCATCGACTTCGATCCCGTTTTCAAGGCGGCAAAGGGCATAGATGCCATGATTGTCACGAAGACGGACATATTCGCCATTGGTCTGGATGCAATGTGCAACGGCCTTATCCCGCACTACCAGCAGCGTTTCCGGCTTTTGGTCGGCGGTATTGCTGTAACGGGGTTGTGAGCACCCTGCTAGTGAAATAAGCGTAACGGTGACCAGAAATCCATTTTTCACCATTCCTGGTATTCCAGCTAGTTTTCGTTTACCAGTGAGCTTTCCCTTGTGTCTTCTGCTCATATCCGCCTCCTTGGCCGCTTGAGGAATTTATCTGGGCGGTAAGTCAGCTTATAGCGTGGGTTAACACCTTGACGGAAAAAGAATGAGATAGTCCCAGAACTTGGACGTTCCAGGGTACTCAGGGGTACGGAGAGCGAAATTTCGTCAATTTCTGTTGGTGGCATTGGTTTACTGTTGGTTATTACTTGATAACCGTGAGGGTGGTTTTGTTTCTTGCTTGATCTAAATGTTGCCACCTTGGATTTAGTGTGGTTGCGGTGTGGTGTAGCTAACGTTAACGGGGAGGGTGTGAATGTGTTGAATTACAGCAGTCAACGCGTTTGGCTGTACCACAGGGGGGCGGTTTGTTATAGACTACCGCCTCTTTTTTCACGCTGACAGAGGCTATACAAATGTCTGCATTACCAAATTGCCCAAAGTGCAACTCAGAATATACCTACGAAGATGGCATGATGTACGTATGCCCGGAATGTGCCCACGAGTGGTCACAGGACGCTGCTGCTGATGCTGCCGAAGACGAGCGTGTGATCAAGGATTCTAACGGTAACGTTCTGCAGGACGGCGACACTGTTACTGTTATTAAAGATCTGAAGGTGAAGGGTTCTTCTCTGGTTGTTAAGGTTGGCACCAAAGTTAAGAACATCCGCCTGTGTGACGGTGACCACGACATCGATTGTAAAATCGACGGCATCGGCGCAATGAAACTGAAGTCAGAGTTCGTTAAGAAAGCCTGATTCGGTTGCGAATGAAGCGGGCTGAGGCCCGCTTTGTTTTATGTTGATTCCGGCAATTCATTAAACTGCTTCTTTCCACCTGATTCCTACCCTGATTCTGTCCACTTCTGGACCGATTAAAGCCACCGCTCACCAGCTTTTTACCTCCTGTATCGTAATTGTCGCAACTCCCAGTATCTACGCGATTTAGTCTGAACGTTATGACTGTAATTACGCGTGGGGGCAGCTTTGTTAGATCATTCCATCAGGGCGTATGTTGCTGAAAAACTGACAGCGATTGGCGTGAACAACGACCCTTATGGCGTCTATTCAACCCTGATTTTTGTTACGGGCGCCTTGCTTGTGGCGCTGCTCGCTTATTTGCTTGTCCACCGGGTATTTATCCGGTTGTTTAAAGCCCTGCTAAGCCGTTCCAAGGATAACTGGGTAAAAGGCCTTGCCCGGTTTCGGGTGCTCGATAAACTCGCGCTGCTTATTCCGGTCATGGTGCTGGAACTTTCAGTACCACCCATTCTTGCCCGCCACCCGCTGTTGTCGATGCTCACTGACAGGGTACTGAGTGTGACAGTATTGATCTTGTTTATCTGGATGCTGTTTTCCCTGCTGGATGCCCTGAACGAGCTGGCATCAATGAAAGGCATTACCCGGCGCCTGCCGATTAAAAGTTTTGTACAGCTGATAAAGCTGTTCACCTTCTTTGTTGGGGTGGTGGTTTCCATTTCAGTCTTTGCTGATGAATCACCGGTTTATTTCCTTTCCGGGTTGGGTGTGGCAACCGGTCTGGTGCTTCTGGTGTTCAAGGACACGATTTTGGGATTTGTCGCCGGTATTCAGCTGTCGGCAAACCGGATGGTGAGCCTGAGTGACTGGATAGAAATGGAAGAATTCGGGGCAAATGGCACCGTAGAAGAGATATCGCTGACCACTGTCAAAGTACGCAATTTCGACAATACCGTCACTATGCTTCCAGCCTATGCACTGGTACAGAATGCCTTTGTTAACTGGCAGGGAATGTCAGATTCAGGCGGGCGACGCATCATGCGGGCATTTTACATTGATGTCACGTCTATCCGGTTTATGTCTGAAGAGGAAATCGAAGCACTGAAAGAGGTGAGGATTCTGAGAGAATACCTGTTTGAACGTACAAAGGAGATCAGGGAATTTAATGAAAACCTGGGAGATGTCCTCCACGTCGCTAACACCCGCAATATGACCAATATTGGTACTTTTCGTGCCTACCTGAACACCTACCTCCGAAGCCACAAGGATATCCACCCCTATATGCTCTTTATGGTGCGCCAGTTGCCACCGACCTCAAACGGACTGCCGCTGCAGATTTACGCCTTTACCAACAACACAGACTGGACTTACTACGAAGGAGTACAGGCGGACATCTTCGACCATATTTATGCCATTATGCCGCTGTTTGGGTTGCGCCCTTACCAGGCATTCGGTGGGCATGATGCAACCCGAATTGGGGAAAAGGGGATGACACAGCCCGGATCTCCGGGCTGAGACTCCGGGTTAGTCCTTTGGCGCTTTGGTTTTCATGATTTCCGACAGCGACTCCACCAGGTTAATCGGCATCGGGAATACGATGGTGGACGTCTTTTCGTTGGCGATTTCCGTGAGAGTTTGCATGTAGCGCAGTTGCAGCGCATTCGGGGCTTCATTCAGCATATCGGCAGCCTCTTTGAGTTTGCTTGATGCTTCCAGCTCACCGGTGGCATGAATTACTTTCGCCCGCCGGTTTCGCTCTGCTTCTGCTTGCCTGGCGAGGGCGCGTACCATGCTGTCATCCAAATCGACATGCTTAACTTCCACCGTAGCAATTTTAATGCCCCAGTCATCAGTTTGCTGGTCAAGGATCCCCTGTAAATCCCGGTTTAACCTGTCGCGCTCAGAAAGCAGTTCATCCAGTTCATGCTGGCCGAGTACAGATCGCAATGTGGTTTGGGCCAGCTGGCTGGTCGCTTCCAGGTAGCTTTCCACGTTGTTGATGGCCATCTGCGGGTCAAGCACCCGGAAATAGACTACGGCGTTGACCCGGACAGAAACGTTATCCCTGGTAATCAAGTCTTGGGTGGGGACGTCAAGGACAATGGTTCGCAGGTCTACCCTTACCATCTGTTGGACAAAAGGGATAAGAATGATTAGGCCGGGGCCTTTCACATCCTGAAACCGGCCAAGGAAAAAGACCACGCCACGCTCATACTCCCGCAGCACCTTGAACATGTTGACCAGCAAGATCGCCAGTAACACTAATAGCACAGCCGTTGTGTAGAGAACCATATCAGCCTCCAAGCTTATTTTTTGATTCGTGGTGTAACGGAGAGCTTGAGCCCCCGAATTTTTTCTACGGTTACCTGGTCACCTTTTTTCAGTGGCGTTTCCGAGTGGGCTGTCCAGAATGTTCCGTCCATCTGTACGCGGCCTTCGCCGTCGATAAAGTCGTCAGTGACCAGTGCGAGCTTTCCTGTCATGGTCTGTATGCCGGTCGTCACTTTACGTCGCCGGATTTTCAATAACATGGTGACCATCAGCAGTATCAGCGCAAGCGAGAAAATAGCGACGCCGGCAATCAGCGGGATGGCTACCTGATAGCCGGGCAAATCGCTGTCCATCAGGAAAATCGACCCCAACACAAAGGCGACGATGCCGCCAAGGCCAAGTATGCCAAAGCTCGGGCTGAACGCTTCTGCCACCATCAGGGCAATACCGAGCAGAATCAGTCCTAGCCCGGCGTAATTAACGGGCATCATTTGCAACGCGTACATGGCGAGAAGCAGGCAGATACCGCCCAAGACGCCGGGAAGTCCAATACCCGGGTTATAGAACTCCAACAACAGGCCATAGATACCAATCAACATCAGGATATACGCCACGTTGGGATTGGTGATAACGGCAAGCATTTCGGCCCGCCAGTCGGGGATACGCTCAACCCATACTGGATCTTTTAGTGACAACGTCGCTTTATTGCTGTTAATTGATATTTCCCGACCGTCAGCCTGTCTGACCAGTTCTTCAGGGGAATTGGCGATAAAGTCAATAACACCCAGCTCCAGGGCTTCGGTCGCGTCCAGGCTTGCAGCTTCACTGACCGCTTTTTCAGCCCACTCTGCATTCCGGCCGTGCAACCGGGCAAGTCCCTTAATGTATGCACGGGCGTCATTAATGACTTTTTTCTCCATTGCAGTGTCTGAGGGTACTTTATCGCTGTCTGGCTTTTCAGTTTTTTCATCGGTGGTATCACCAGATTCATTCTCTTCCTCTGGTGGAGACCCCGGTTTGGAAGGTGTCCCTGGAGCCTGTCCACCGCCGATTGCAACGGGCGTTGCTGCGCCAAGGTTAGTTGCTTCTGCCATGGAGGCTATATGGCTGGCTAACAGAATATAGGTGCCGGCACTGGCTGCCCTGGAGCCGGATGGGCCCACCCAGGTGGCGATGGGGGTAGCTGAGGTAGTAATAGCCCGGATGATATCTCGCATCGCGCTGTCCAGCCCTCCGGGTGTATCCATCTTCAGGATAACCAGGCTGACGCCTTCGGTTTGAGCCAGTTCAATTTCCCGGCTGATGTAGTCACTGGATGCAGGGCCGATTGCGCCTTTAACCGGAACTACCCACACAGTGTCTGCATTAGCTTGCCAAGAAAAGAGAAAAAGCCCACACAGCAGCATTACAGTAAAGCGGATGTAAGACAGTATGTTCATATCTGCCTCCGACTGAAATTTGCCTTATTTAGAGTGTAGTTAGGGTTGGGGTGGCACAAAGATTTAAAAAGGCAACAAAACGTAAAGCTATTTTGACGGCGGTGTGGATTTTTTCGGATCTGGACAAAAAATAACCATGTGCGTATGATTGCGCCCCGTCACAAGATGTGGCGATTCTTCACCCAATGTTACACCGGCAACAGACAGCGATATCAGGAAGCGCCCTCTGTCTGAGAAGTGTAGGACAGAGACGAAACCCAATACGGTAACGCTAATATGGCAATGAACATCCTCAAACTTGGTGGCACCCTTACTCTGGCAACCGGGTGTATCCATTTCGTAAATATGCTCAGTGTCCGCTATTTGGATGCATCCAATGTGTTTGTGTCGGCTGCGAAAATCTGCCTAATGGCAATTCCCTTTATGTATATCGCCAGTATCGGGTTTTCCATTTATTACGGAAGCGGTGCGCGACAGCTTCCCTATGTGTCATTGGTGCTGGTAGCCGCCGGGATGTCGGCGATGATGGGAATTCTTCTGACGTTGTTTATCCAGAAAGCGTCGCCAAGCCCCTTGCAGATGGTTGGTTGTGTGCTGCTGTTGGCCGGCATCGCCCTGACAGTATTGGGAAAACGGTAAAGCGGGTATTTAGGTGAGAAAAGAAAAGCGACCGGTTTGGTCGCTTTTCTCTTTTCTTGTCCCGGAGATCAGTTGTTGAGGCTGTATGGCGTCCAGGGTGCCCCGGCCTGGCGGCGTTTAGGACACAATGCCATGATGATGCCGAAACAGGCACCCTGGGTAATCATTGCGGTACCACCGTAACTGATAAACGGCAGTGGGCTTCCCATTACCGGCAAGAGTCCACTAACCATGCCCAGGTTGATAAAGGCATAAAGGAAGAAGCTGAGCGCCAGCGCACCACTCACCAGACGCGAATAGGCGGAATCGCTCTGGCTTGCCAGCCACAAAGCCCGGCCTGCAATGAACAGGTAGAGGCAGACTATCAGCGCACTGCCAAAGTAGCCCCATTCTTCTGCAAAGGTAGAGAAGATGAAATCGGTATGGCTTTCCGGGATAAAACCGAGCTGGCCCTGAGTTGCGTTCATAAAGCCTTTGCCCTTGATGCCACCGGAACCGATAGCGATCAGGGACTGGATAATCTGGTATCCGGCTCCAAGGGGGTCCGATTCCGGGTTCAGGAACTGGGTAACCCGCATTTTCTGGTAATCCGCCATAAAGAAGAACCAGAGCACAGGCACGGCAGCGGCAACTGTCCCCACCACAGTAGCGATAATCTTCCAGCTCATCCCGGCCAGATACAGCACAAAGAGTGCGTAAATGGCGGTAAAGATTGCACCATCGAGGTCGGGCTGGATAACGATAAGCCCGGCGGGAAGGGCAGTTACCGCCAGACACATAAATATTTTCTTGAGGCCAGGTCGTCCGGGATCCTTAACGATCAGCCAGGCCACCATCATTGGGACAGCGACCTTCACCAGCTCTGAAGGCTGGAAGCGAATCGGCCCCAGTGCCAGCCATCGTTTCGAACCATTGGTGGTATCACCGGCAACGATGACGCCCAGTAGCAGTATTACCGCCAACCCAAACAGGTAAGGGGCGATATCCTTGAATTTTTTCGCCGGAATGGCAGATAAAGCCAGCATGGCGGTAATGGCCATGAATGCACGCGCGAGGTGGCGTTCGATAATGGGCATGCTATAACCGCTGGCACTCCATACACTCATAGAGCCGATGGCTATCAGCGTACAGATGGCAAAGAACAGCGGATAGTCCAGCCGAGGTCGGTAAATCAGCACAGAAAAGGAATCCAACTAGGTTACAAGCGAGCATCACAGTAGCGTGTACGCAAAAAATTGCAATAGCGAAAGCGGGCAGGGGAGCATTTCTTCGGTGTAGGAACAACCAAAGGGCCACTTTCGTGACCCTTTGAGAGTGTGCAAGCAAGGAAAGAATTACTGGGTTGCCAGCTTATCCAGTTTGCGCTGGCGTCGCTGTTCACGCTCACGCTGGCTGAATATCCGCTCTACCACCACAAAGAACAGCGGTACGAAGAAGATGCCGAGGAAGGTTGAACCCACCATGCCACCCAGTACACCGGTACCGATAGCATTTTGCGCCCCCGAGCCTACACCGGAACTGATAGCCAGTGGTACAACACCTAGGCCAAACGCCAGTGACGTCATCAGGATAGGACGCAGACGTACACGCACGGCGTGCAGTGTCGCTTCCTTCAGAGAGGCTCCTTTCTCGTAGTACTCCTTGGCAAACTCCACAATAAGGATGGCGTTCTTGGTCGCCAGGCCCACGGTGGTCAGCAGGCCAACCTGGAAGAATACGTCATTCGGCATGCCGCGTGCTGTCATCGCAACGATGGCACCGATAACGCCCAGAGGCACAACCAGGATAACCGCCAGTGGTACTGACCAGCTTTCATAGAGTGCCGCAAGTACCAGGAATACCACCAGAATCGACAGCGCATACAGTGCTGGGGCCTGGTTACCGGACAGACGCTCTTCATAAGAGAGACCGTTCCATTCGATACCAAAGCCCGGTGGCAGTTTGCCGGCCATGTCTTCAATGCTGTCCATCGCTGCACCGGTGCTGTAGCCAGGTACGGTTGCACCCTGGATGTTTACTGCCGGAAGGCCGTTAAAACGCTCCAGACGCGGTGGGCCGAATTCCCATGAGCCGGTGGCAAATGCGGAGAACGGCACCATTTCCCCTTTGCTGTTACGTACAAACCACTTGTCGAGGTCGTCCGGCTGCATGCGGTAGCGGTCCTCACCCTGCACCATGACTTTCTTGATACGGCCACGGTCGATGAAGTCATTCACGTAAGCACCACCCCATGCGGAAGCCAGAACAGAGTTCACTTCAGCAATGTTGAGGTTCAGTGCACGCAGCTTGGCGTGGTCAATGTGCAGTTGGTAAAGCGGCGCATCTTCCTGACCGTTCGGGCGGACACCCACAAGGTTAGGATCCTGTCCGGCCATACCCAGCATCTGGTTACGTGCTGCAATCAGCGCATCGTGGCCGTTACCGCTACGGTCCTGCAGATAGAAGTCGAAGCCGTTTGCTGTACCCAGTTCCATAACCGCTGGTGGTACAAAGGCAAACACCATTGCTTCTTTAATCTGCATGAACGCACCCATCGCGCGACCTGCGATAGACTGAACATCGGTACCCGGTGCAGTACGTTCATCCCAAGGTTTCAGGTTGATAAACGCCATACCCATGTTCTGGCCCATACCGGCGAAGCTGAAGCCCGCAACGGTAAAGACAGACTCAACGGATTCTGCTTCTTCCTTAAGCAGATAAGTCTGCATTTTGTCGAGAACGTTAAGGGTACTCTCCTGGGTGGAGTTCGCAGGCAGGATAGCCTGGGCGAACAAGGTCCCCTGGTCTTCATCCGGCAGGAACGCTGTCGGCATGCGAAGGAACATCCACCCGGTTGCTGCGGTCAGTGCCAGGAAGACAACGAACATGCGGCCGGTGCGTTTGATGATGCTCGCGACACTCGACTCGTAACGGTTGGTACAACGGTCAAACCAGCGGTTGAATGCGCCAAAGAAACCTTTGTCTGTGTAAGCGTGGCCTTTTTCAACCTGTTTGAGCATGGTCGCACACAGTGCCGGGGTCAGGATCATTGCAACCAGCACGGACAGCGCCATTGCCGACACGATGGTGATCGAGAACTGGCGGTAAATAACCCCCGTGGAACCGGACATAAATGCCATCGGTACGAATACCGCAGACAGGGTCAGGCCGATACCGACCAGTGCGCCGGTAATTTGGTCCATCGACTTGCGTGTGGCTTCCAGAGGAGTACAACCTTCCTCTGACATGATGCGCTCAACGTTTTCGACAACAACGATGGCGTCATCCACCAGGAGGCCGATAGCCAGTACCATGGCAAACATCGTCAGCATGTTGACCGAGAAACCGGCAACCGCCAGGATACCGAAGGTTCCCAGGAGAACAACCGGGACGGCAATCATCGGAATCAGGGTTGCGCGGAAGTTCTGCAGGAACAGGTACATGATGACGAACACCAGTACAACGGCTTCCAGCAGGGTCTTCACAACCCCTTCAATTGAGCTGCTGACGAACGGCGTGGTATCAAACGGAACGACCATTTCAAGGCCATCCGGGAAGAAGGCTTCCAGTTCCGCCATACGCTCAAGAACGGCTTCTTTGGTTTCGAGTGCGTTAGCACCCGGTGCCAGCTGGATTGCCAGGCCAGAAGCAGCTTTACCGTTGTAATAGCCGTTGACCATATAGCTTTCTGCGCCTTTCTCCACTTTCGCAACATCGCTAAGCAGAACCTTGGCACCCGTTGAATCTGATTTCAGCACGATGTTGCTGAAATCTTCCTGGGTTTGCAGCAGGGACTGGGAAGATACTGTTGCGTTAAGCTGTTGGCCTTTTACTGACGGGGCACCGCCAAGCTGGCCTGCTGACACCTGTGCGTTTTGCTCACGGATTGCCATGATGACGTCATTGGTGGTCAGGTTGTACTGGTTGAGCTTCAGCGGGTCGAGCCATATACGCATTGCATACTGTGCGCCGAATACCTGGATGTCACCCACGCCGGAAACACGGCTGATCGGGTCCTGGATATTCGATGATACGTAGTCGGCAATGTCGGCCTTGTCCAAGGTACCGTCTTCAGATACGAAGCCCAGCAGCATCAGGAAGCCGGTACCTGCCTTGTTTACGCTCACACCCTGCGCCTGAACCACCTGCGGGAGGAGTGGCATGGCCAGTTGCAGTTTGTTCTGCACCTGGACCTGCGCGATATCGACATCTGCTTCTGCGTTGAAGGTCAGCTTGATACTTGCATTACCAAAGCTGTCACTTTCAGAAGAGATATAGCGGAGGTGGTCGAGGCCGGTCATGCGCTGCTCAATGACCTGCGTGACTGAGTCCTCGACGGTTTTTGCAGAGGCACCCGGATAGTTGGCACTGATGATGATTTGCGGCGGGGCAATTGTCGGGTACTGCGATACCGGCAGCGTACTGATGGAAAGCACACCGGCCAGCATGATGATGATTGCGATTACCCATGCAAAGATCGGTCGATCTATGAAAAAACGAGCCATGATGAGTCCCTGTTAGCTTGCAGGCTTGTCGCTAAGGACGGTTGCGGTGACTTTCGCGCCCGGGCGAATTTTCTGCAAACCTTCCACCACCACTTTGTCGCCTTCTTCAAGGCCGGCAGTAATACGCCATTGGTGGTCAATAGCTTCCGCAGTTTCAACCATGCGGGCTTCCACCTGGTTTTCTTTGTTCACCACCATTGCCATTGCTTCACCGCGTGGTGTGCGGCTGATGGCTTTTTGGGGTACCAGGATAGCTTCAGGGTCAGTGCCAACCGTGACGATAGTACGTACAAACATACCCGGCAGCAGAATACCGTCAGGGTTAGGGAACTCAGCACGCAGGGTAACTGCGCCTGTGGTTTCGTTAACCGTAACCTCAGCAAATTTCATCGAGCCCTTGAACGGATAAACGCTGCCGTCTTCAAGGATCAGGCTGACTTCTGCGGTTTCCGGCTGGTGAAGCTGGCCGCTTGCAATACGCTGTTTCAGGCGAAGCATCTGGGTGCTCGATTGGGCAATGTCTACATTGATGGGATCAAGCTGGGAAATTTTCGCCAAAGCCTGTCCCTGGTTAGCAGTGACCAATGCACCTGGCGTGACGTTTGATTTACTGATACGGCCGGAAATTGGGGCCTGAACCTTGGTGTAGCGCAGGTTTATTTCCGCAGCATTGATAGCGGCTTTGGCAACGGCAACGCTGGCCTGTGCTTCAAGGTAAGCCGCGTTGGCCTGATCATAGTCCTGCTGGCTGATAGCACGGGTTTTTACCAGTTCTTCAAAACGTTTGGCAGTTGCGCGGGTAGATGCGAGTGCCGCCTCAGCACGCTTGAGCTCAGCTTTTGCACTGATAAGCGCCGCTTTATAGGTAGCGTCGTCAATCTGGTACAGTGACTGTCCTTCATCAACGATACCGCCTTCGGTAAAGCTTCGCGCCAGAATGATGCCGTTCACCTGGGGACGCACTTCCGCTTCCATGTATGCCCGGCTGCGGCCCGGCAGTTCCATGGTAATAGCCTGTGCGCCCTGCTTGAGCTCAATGACGTTTACCGGTACGGCTGGCGGTGGTTGGTTATTCTGGGCAGCGTGCGAAGACATATCGCAACCAGATAGCCACAGAGCGGCAGAAATTGCCGTGGCAATCCTGAGTTTTTTGTTCATTTTGACTCCATAGTTTCATCACCCGGTACGACAGACCGAATGCTTTCAAACGAAGCGGTGTATTGCCATTGGCTCGATACGCCGTTTCAGGTACGTGCTGTAAGAAATGAAAGGTGTACCTGAAGTGACATTGGATATCCGGCGTATCTAACACCCGATGGGGAGAATATAACTACGTAATGGATCACAGAACAGTGTTTTCACTTCTTTACATAACATTGATTTTTAAAGGATTTGCGCTGGGAATACATTGCGCTATAAGAATTGATGATATCTATTAAAGTGATTGGCTTAAGTGATATGAACTATTGAAAGAGGGGGCGTATCGTGTACCCAGAATAATAAAGCAGGCAGTAAATAATGAACGCAGTATTTCTTCATCGTTTTCCCCACTTGTCGTTAAATTTCAAACGTAAGCTCCTTCTACTCGGACCTGCATTTATTGCTGCCATTGGTTATATCGATCCGGGCAATTTTGCGACCAACATTGAAGCCGGGTCATCTTTTGGTTACCAGCTCCTGTGGGTTGTGCTCTGGGCCAACCTGATGGCCATGCTGATCCAGTACCTTTCAGCAAAACTGGGTATTGTTACCGGTAAAAACCTCGCAGAGCACCTCCGAGACCGTTTGCCCAAATGGGCCATCATCCCTTATTGGGTGCAGGCAGAAGTGATTGCTATGGCGACAGACCTGGCAGAATTTATCGGTGCCTCTGTCGGCTTCCAATTGTTGTTTGGCATTACGTTGATGGAAGGTGCCATTCTTACTGCACTTGCGACGTTTGGCATCCTGATGTTTAACCGACGCAGCCAGAAACCCCTTGAAGCGGTAATCGGCGGGCTTTTGCTTCTTGTTGCCGGTATCTACATAGCCGAACTGCTGATGGCGAAACCGGCAGGGGGTGAGATGGTGAAAGGACTGCTTTTACCAACCCTGACTGAACCTCACCAGATTTACCTTGCAGCCGGTATTCTGGGTGCAACAGTTATGCCGCATGTGATTTACCTGCACTCAGCGCTGTTTAAACAGGGTTATGGCGAAAAAACTGAAAAACGCCTGCGCTCTACAAGGGTGGACGTGTTGTTTGCGATGACCATTGCCGGGTTTGTGAACGTTGCAATTATCGCCATGGCTGCAGCCGTATTCCATGCCAGTGGTCGTCATGATGTTGCAGAAATTGAAACGGCTTACATGACACTGGAACCACTGTTGGGTCATGCCGCTTCGATGCTGTTTGGTATCTCGCTCATTGCATCTGGCCTGTCATCCACTGTGGTGGGTACCCTGGCTGGTCAGGTGGTGATGCAGGGTTTCGTTCACTTTACTATTCCGGTCTGGGTGCGCCGTGCGGTGACAATGATCCCTTCGTTTGTTGTTATCGGCTTGGGCATTAACACAACTGATATCTTGGTGATGAGCCAGGTGGTACTTAGCTTCGGTATTGCGCTGGCACTGATCCCACTGCTGATGTTCACTAACAGTCAAAAATTGATGGGGCAATTCGCGAATAAACGCGTGGTATCAGTGTTGGGTATGGTGATTGTCGGTTTTGTGCTTGTACTGAACTGCTACTTACTGTTTACCCTGTCCCAATAGGTTGATTCCCTGCTAATTAATTCGATGAAAGAGATACCTGCGAACAACAGAAAACCGGCCGTGAAAGCGGCCGGTTTTTGCTGTAACATCGCCGGGCTTATCGGGAATGTCGCGGTATGACTTCCCGGCCAAAACTGGAGAAAAAGAATGAAGAAGTACCAGTGGATCTTTTTTGATGCGGACGAAACCTTGTTCCATTTTGATGCATTTCGTGGCCTGGTCCTGATGTTTTCACGCTACGGTGTGGATTTTACCCGTCAGGATTTCGATGAATACCAATTGACCAATAAACCACTTTGGGTGGATTACCAAAATGGCATCGTGACTGCATATGAGCTTCAGACCAGGCGCTTTACCAGTTGGTCAGAGAGACTGGATATAGCTCCGGAACAGCTAAACAGCAGCTTCCTTGATGCCATGGCTGAGATTTGTATGCCTCTTGACGGTGTGAGAGAACAACTGTCAGCCTTGAAAGGCAAGGTTCGTATGGCGATTATTACCAATGGGTTTACAGCCTTGCAGAATATCCGGCTTGAGCGAACTGGTCTGAAAGACTACTTCGATTTTGTTGTTGTATCAGAAGAAATTGGTGTAGCGAAACCGGATCCGGCTGTGTTTGATTATGCATTGGAACAAGCTGGACAACCTGACCGTAAAAATGTGTTGATGGTAGGGGATACCTTAGCATCGGATGTCCTCGGAGGTCTCAATTCCGGGATGGATGCATGCTGGTTTAACCACGCGGGGAACCCTGCAGACGAAACCATTAAACCGACATACACAATTCGTTCATTTGTAGAACTGGGCAACCTCATCAGTTACTGACAACTCCGCCGGTTGAAAAATCGGCGTTCATTTTCCTTTCGGTTAGCATTCGCTCATCTATCATTTTATTCGTGAATATAAAATACTTATATATCTGCGAGTTAGCTCTCGTTTGCGATAGGTCGAGCTGCTAAAATGGTTGTATAAAAAATAATCAAAATTCCGGTGCCATCAGTAAGGAAAGAAATATGGCATTGAACGAAAAGCAACTCAGAGAAATTATATCGCTGCTGCCAGATCCGGTATTTATCCTCAGTGAGTCAGGCAAATATGTAGACTTCCTGGGAGGAGAGGATCAACACACTTACCACAATGGTCATCCGCTGGTCGGGAGGTCACTTTATGATGCCCTTTCCAAAGAAAAGGCCGACTGGTTTATGGTCCAGATCCTTGATGTTTTAAACAATCAGGGGGTAAGGGTTGTTGAATATGATCTTGCTGCTTCGGATGTGGATGGGATCGAAGGCGATTCCGGCCCCAGCGGTGTTTTACACTTTGAGGGCAAGGTATGTCCGCTCTCCATGATTTATGGCGGCGAAAGGGCTGTATTGTGGCTTACCCGGAACGTCACGAAGCGCTACCAAATGGAATGTCTGCTTCGAATGCAGAGTGAAACAGATGCATTGACAGGTCTGTTCAACCGACGAAGATTTATGGATGCCCTTCAGTTGGAAACCTCGACAGCCCGAATGGTCAGAAGAGATACCTGCTTGCTGCTTTTGGATCTCGATCACTTTAAGCGAATCAATGATAACTTTGGTCACCAAGCCGGGGATAAAGTGCTGCAGGGGCTCGGCCAACTTGTTTCCCAGATTCTGCGTGAAGATGACTTGTTTGCGAGGGTAGGAGGCGAAGAATTCGCTGTATTGTTGCCAAGGATGAATCTGAAGCATGCAAGGGATATTGCTGAACGTATTAGGGAAACCATTGCTACCCATTCGGTGACTTACCGGGGATTTGAGCTCTTTGTTACTGTGAGTGTCGGTGTAACCTCAGTATTTCAGGGGGACGATGCAGAAACCGTTTATGCAAGGGCTGACGATGCCTTATATGAAGCAAAAAATTCCGGTCGGAATAAGGTAGTGGCACAACAGCCTGAAACGCAGCTGCAAAGTGTGGAAAAGCGTAAAAAAAAGACATTGAAAGCACAAAAAACAAAACGAAAGCCGAATCAAAAAAAAGAAGCAGTGCCTTGCTGACAGCTGCTCCTTTCCCGTTTTTGGTTTAGGTTAAAGCTAAAGCGCCACTTCTGTATTTTTATCAAACAAATGGGTCTTAGAGAAAGTTACATAAACCTGGGTGCCCGCCTCAATTGCAATTCGTTCCTGAGACACCAGCGAGTATTTCTCTCCAAGGAATTCCAACCCGACAAAACATTCAGCTCCGGTTTGCTCAATGTACGTCACGGTCATCGGTATTGCATTCTCTGCCTGTGCTGCCGTGACTGTTAAGTGTTGCGGGCGTGCACCAACCAGAATTTTATCCCCTACGTTAACAGATGAATTTGTCGGTGCCGGCACAGATACAACATGTTGGTCAGTGAATGCGACGCGAAGATTGTTGCCTGATTCAATAACCGAACCTTCAAGAATATTCATCGCAGGAGAGCCTAAGAACGTGGCGACGAAAATATTTGCCGGGTTGTCATACAGTTCCAGTGGGGAGCCGGTTTGTTCAATTTTGCCTTGGTTCATTACAACAATTCGGTCTGCCATGGTCATCGCTTCGATTTGGTCATGGGTCACGTAAATTGTTGTTGAATTAAGTTGGTTGTGAAGTGAACGAATTTCAGACCGCATATGGGTTCTAAGCTTCGCATCAAGGTTGGACAATGGTTCATCAAAGAGGAATAAACGGGTGTCTCTTACAATAGCTCTGCCCATTGCAACGCGCTGACGTTGGCCTCCGGAAAGTTGCCGGGGGAATTTGTCCAGGTAGTTTGTGAGGTTTAGCTTATCGGCAGCTTCCCTTACCTGCTTGTCATACTGATCTTCTGATTCACCACGGATTCTCGGACCAAATGCAATGTTGTCATATACGGTCATATGCGGATATAGGGCGTAGCTCTGAAAGACCATCGCCATATTTCGGTTTTGTGGTGTCGCGTGGGTAAGGTCTTTTCCGTCAACAGTAAAAACGCCGTCAGTAGTATGTTCCAACCCGGCGATCATGCGTAAAAGCGTTGATTTACCGCAACCGGAGGGTCCTACCAGGGCAACAAATTCATTGTCTGCAATATCCAGGTTAAGCCCATGAATAACAGGACCGTTTCCATAGTCTTTGACAATTTTGTTTAGCTTTAATGTAGGCATAATTATGAAATCCGTGTCATATTTAATATCAATATATTTCCGTGATGTATTTAAATTAGTAACATTATTTGCTTTTATCGGTTGCGTTTGAGTTGAATTTTGTGATTCGAATATCAAATATCGAAATGAACCGAAAGGTTAGAGGTATACGCTTTCATCGCGGAGAAAGGTTAAAGTATATAAATAACAATAATATAAATCGAAAAGTATGAAATTGAGTGATCTTTCGTTTTGCTTATATTTCATTTGACGTAATGTTGCGTAGTTGTAAAAGTGAAAGGGTGATTTTTAATCGAATTACGATTTTCTGACACAACCTGTATCAAAGACGTGCGGAGATAACAATGAAAAGGATTTTGAAAAAATCAGTACTTGCAGCCGCTTTAACGCTGGCTGCAACCGGTAGTGCAATCGCAGGTGATGTACGAGTTACCTACCCATTTTACAGTTCTTACACTGGTGAATTCTTCAAGCAATCGGCTGATGAGTTCATGAAAAAGAACCCCGACATCAACATTGTTTTAGAAGAAGTAAACTGGGATTCTCTCCAACAGAAACTGACTACGGATATCTCTGCTGACCAGAACGCGGATATCGCAATCAGTGCAACAATTTGGCTCCCAGACTTTGTTGAGGCTGAGGTGGTTGAACCGCTGGACAGCTACATGGACAGCGAGTTTAAAAACCGTTTTATTCCAGCGTTTCTTGAGCCAGCAAATATCGACGGCAAATATTACGGTTTGCCAATTGCGGCTTCTGCCCGTGCTCTCTATTACAACAAATCCCTGTTTGACCAGGCAGGTCTGAGTGACGCACCAAAAACATGGGGTGAGTTAAAAGAGTATTCTGAAAAGATCTCCAAGATTAAAGATCACTATGGCTTTGGTCTTCAGGGTGTAGAAATTGATACCGATACCTACTGGTACTACGCACTGTGGTCATTTGGTGGCGATTTGCTGACGCCGGAAGGTGCAAGTGGAGTTGGTTCAGATGCTGCAATTAAAGCTGCTAACTTCTATAAATCTATGATTGATGAAGGTTTGACTCAGCCAGGTGTAACAAGTTACACCCGTGAAAACGTTCAGGATCTGTTTAAGCAAGGCCGTGTGGGTATGATGATTACCGGACCTTGGCTGAACGGTCAAATTGAGAAAGAAGCGCCGGATCTTAACTATGGTGTTGCGGTTGTTCCAACTGAAGTCACTACGGGTACAGCTGGTGTAACTGACTCTATCGTTATGTTCTCAAACAGTAAGAACAAGAAAGAAGCATGGAAATTCCTGAGCTTCCTGTTCGAGAAAAAGCAGCGTGAAAACTTCAGCATTAATGAAGGTATGCTGCCGGTTAATAAAGAAGTCGCGCAGAACCCTCATTACACCGAAAACCCGAAGATGAAAGCCTTTGCAGAAGTACTGCCGAGTGCGAAATTCGTACCGCTGACTTCAGCTTGGGGTGAGGTTTCTGAAGCAACTATTAACGCACTGCAAAGCATCTACCTGGGCGAGAAAACCCCAGAAGATGCTCTGAAAGAAGCAGAGAAGAAAGCAAACTCTGCTCTGGGATTTTAAAATAGAAAATAATTAAGAAAGACGAAACCGTTCGACAGCGTTCGGGCGGTTTCGCTTCATTTTTAAGTGGCTTGTTCACTGCTACATGGATGTAAATTATGTCGTCCCCTTTTACACTTAAAAAAAATCTCCCTTATCTTTTAGTGTTGCCCGGATTAATTCTATCGTCTTTTGTCATACTTTATCCTCTGTGGGCAATGTTTGAATTGGCAACACATAAAGTTAACCGTTTCGGAAAGCTCAAAGGTTTTAGTGGGTTAGAGAATTTTGAAAAACTCCTTTCAGATCCGCTTTTTTATGAATCTGCTTTTCGCACGCTTGTTTGGACAATTGCTGTTGTTGCACTGACAGTTATTGTTTCACTATTTGTTGCCCAATTACTGAATGAAAAGTTTTACGGCCGAAGCATCGCCCGGACGATAATTATGCTCCCTTGGGCAATATCGTTGACGATGACTGCCATTGTGTGGCGTTGGGCCCTGAATGGGCAGTTTGGCCTTTTAAATAAGTCATTTATGGATCTGGGAATAATCGATGCTCCACTCGATTGGTTGGCATCAGCTGAGCTTGCTTTCCCGATGCAAATATTCATAGGTGTTTTGGTCTCAGTACCATTTACAGTCACAATTATTCTGGGAGGCTTGTCTTCCGTACCTACTGATATATATGAAGCAGCCAGAGTAGAAGGTGCCACCGGATGGCAGCAGTACCGTAAATTAACCTTACCGCTTCTCAAACCCTTCATTCATATGGCTGTCGTTCTCAACACAATATATGTTTTCAACTCCTTCCCAATTATTTGGATACTGACACAAGGGGGACCAGCAAACAGCACCGAAATACTGGTTACCTATCTTTATAAAATGGCGTTCAAGCTGGGCAAACTGGGTGAAGCTTCAGCGATTTCGCTGGCTATGTTTGCGCTGCTAATGGGGCTGACATTCGTGTACTTAAGAACTGTCATGAAAAACGAGCAGGGAGGATCGTGATGAAAAATCCAATGATTAAACGTTCAATCATTACCTGGTTGCTGCTTTCGCCGATTGTCATTTCTGCCCTGTTTCCATACGCGATTATGGTATTCACATCAGTGAAAGAGAGGGGGGAAGTTTTCAGCTTTCCACCAACATGGCTTCCCAGTACATTCCAGTGGAACAACTTTGTCGAAATGTGGGAAGTCACACAGTTTGGACCGGCATTGGTTAACAGCCTTGTTGTGAGTTCAGCGACAACCATCCTGGTGCTTATTCTTGCCATTCCGTCTGCATATGCGGCTTCACAACTGAAATTTCGTGGGCAGGGTGCGTACCAGAAATATCTGCTTATTACTCAGATGCTCGCACCGATAGTGATGGTGATCGGCCTGTTCAAAATGCTGGCATGGCTGAAAATGATTGACTCCCTGACGGGGCTGACTCTTGTTTATGCGGCGTTCTTTCTGGCTTTTGCAGTTTGGATGCTGCAAAACTACTTTGCAACAATTCCTAAAGAGCTTGAGGAATCAGCCTGGCTGGAGGGTGCCAGTGCGTTTAAGAGCCTGAAACTGGTGTTTTTGCCTATGGCGAAACCTTCTATCGTGGTTGCTGCCATTTTCACCTTTATCAACAGTTGGAACGAATTTATTGTGGCGCTTGTGTCCCTTCGTTCCAGTGATAACTTCACCCTTACCCTGAAGGTGTTTTCTTTGGTGGGTGGACGGTACACGGTTGAATGGCACCTGGTGATGGCCGCGGCATTTTTGGCAACGATACCGGTGGCAATTCTGTTTGCCTGGATTCAGAAGTATCTGGTTCAGGGGCTGGGTGTTGGTTCGGTAAAATAACAAGACAATGTAACAATTTTTGGTATGAAACCCCGGCACTTCCTTCGCCGGGGTTCTTTTTATATAGACAGGGCAGTGTTGTCTGAAGACACCGCGCGAATCACATTGGCGACTGTCGGAGTGCTGGCACTCCGTCCGGTATAGCAAATACCAATCCGGCGGAACATTCTCGGACCATCCAAAGGCACTGTTACCAAACCTTTTGCACTTTCAAGTACACCAGTTGGCAGGAAAGAAATACCGATTCCAGCCTGAACAAGGTGCATGACCTGTGTTTTGTGTTCTGCCCTGGCTACCAGGTTTACCGCCAGACCTTCACAAGCCAGCAGGCTGATTGTTTGCTGGTGGGCTTCACATGGTGGGCACTCGATGAAGTCATATTGGTGTAGCTCGGCGGGTTTAATGGATTGGCGAGATGCCAGAGGGTGATTCGGCAACATGCAGAGTACGTAGTCTTCTTCCCAAAGCGGGAGAAATATCTCGTCGCTGGATTTCAATACATCCAGGGTCAGCCGAATATCGGCATCCTCATCATTGTGATCAACAAATTCAATCAGAATATCCGGGCAGGATTTTGCGATGCCAGCGAGAAAAGCGGCGATTTCTGTCTGGCTGAGGTCGTGGAAGTTACCTATCCGAATAGGCTGTTTATGCTTTTTGTCCCTGAACAACCCCGGCAGGGTTTGCATCTGGTTTACAAGGCGTGACGCCAGCGGGTACAGGTGTTGAGCATCGTCTGTCAGGGACACCCCTTTTTTGTGCCGGGTAAACAGTGGGGTATCAAGCTCTGATTCCAGTTGTTTTATAGCACTGGAGATTGAGGGCTGAGACACGTGGCAACGTTCTGCAGCAGCGGTGATGTTTTGTTCTTCATACACAGCGACAAAGAAACGAAGAAGTCGAATATCCATAAGGAGAGCCTTTTGTAATTTGTTGCAAGGATAACAGAAATCGTTGCTTTGGTGAGGTGGCACTCATTTATCTATAGCTATTGCTTATGGTAATCCTCGGAAATCGGTATTTTTCAATGTGCCCGGACTCACCTATAGTTGCTCCATATCGCTGCGGGCCCGCGGTGTTCTCTTTACCCTTTGGAAAACCTAACGAGGATATAACCATGACCAAGCCACTCGTAGTGATTACCGGCGCAAGTTCAGGTATCGGTGAAGCGACTGCA
This sequence comes from Parasalinivibrio latis, assembly GCF_036825535.1. Taxonomy (GTDB): domain Bacteria; phylum Pseudomonadota; class Gammaproteobacteria; order Enterobacterales; family Vibrionaceae; genus Parasalinivibrio; species Parasalinivibrio latis. Next base: position 74,720 of record NZ_CP098813.1, on the reverse strand, counting down.
CGCCTGCTTTCTTCCCAAGGCTACCCTCTGCTCCTGATTGCCCGCCGTATTGAACGGCTGGAAGCAATGGCACTGCCAAACACTATGTGCCGTAAGGTTGATATCACTGATGGTGAAAGCTTCAAGGCTGCAATCACTGAAGCTGAAGCGGTTTACGGTAAGGTTGACTGCCTGATCAACAACGCAGGCGTAATGCTGCTGGGTCTGGCCCACGAACAGGATCCTGCTGAGTGGAAAAACATGTTCGACGTAAACGTGGTGGGCCTGCTGAACGGCATTCACGCGGTGTTGGCGGACATGAAGGCACGCAAGGGCGGCACAGTGGTTAACATCAGCTCCATTGCCGGTCGTAAAACTTTCCCTAACCATGCTGCATACTGTGGTACCAAGTTTGCGGTGCATGCGATTACTGAAAACATCCGCGAAGAAGTCGCTGACGAAAACGTGCGCTTGGTCACTATTGCACCGGGTGCGGTAGAAACTGAACTACTGAGCCATACTACCAGCGACGAAATTAAAGCCGGTTATGACAGCTGGAAAGAAGAAATGGGTGGTGTACTGAAGCCTGAAGATATCGCTAACGCGATCAGCTATGCGTACAACCAGCCTCAAAACGTGTGTGTACGTGAAATTGTAATTGCCGCGACACGCCAGCAGCCTTAATAGCTAAGAAATAGCAACAAATCCAAGCCTTTATCCTTGTGGGTAAAGGCTTTTTGTTTATGTGAGCAATGGGCGCTTTACTGGGTTTAGGTAAGCTCCCCCCAAAATTTGCAACGCTTTTTCAAGGTAGGCATTCCAAAGTAGCGGTTATAGCTGTTAACGCCCCGGCTTTATACCGGGGCGTAATTGTGATCAGGCTGGTTCTCCCTGTGCTTGGGTTCTTTTCATATAAGATGCAGTGCAAACGGTGTTTCCGACAGAGGCGGTGATTACCAGCAAAATCGCTGCCCATTGAGTGATAGATAGCAGTTCATGCAGGAATACGTAACCGGCCAGCGCTGCTACGGCCGGTTCCAGGCTGGCCAGGATGCTGAAAGTCTGTTGTGGCATATTTTTCAGTGCAACCATCTCAAGGGTGTATGGGAGGGCACTGGAGATAATCCCGAGAATACAGCCGAGTAAAAGAATATGGGGTGTGAACACATCTATTGAGGTGGTTGTGATACCTACGGGTAGGGCAACCATTGCAGCAACTAGCATACCCCAGGCGACTGTTGTTCCGCCGGGTGCCAGATCTCCAGCCTTTTTTCCAAACAGTATGTATCCCCCCCAGCAGGTGCTTGCAGCCACTGCGTAGGCGATGCCTACCGGATCTAATGCGTGTGCGCCTTGAAGGTCAGGTACCAAAAGCAGGATTCCGCCGAAAGCCATAAAGACCCAGATAGAATCGCGCATGCGTCGCATAGTCAACATGGCAACGGTAAGGGGACCGGTAAACTCAAGTGCAACGGCGATTCCAATTGGGATGCGTTCAATTGCGAGGTAAAAAAGGATCTTCATCCCCGCAAGGCATAATCCATAGATGATGAGAGAGCGCCAGTCGCTGGCCTTGGGCAGGCGTCGCCATGGTTGAAATACCAGCCAGAGCACCAGCGCGGAAAATGTTATCCGAAGGGCACTTGTTCCTAGTGGACCTGCGACAGGGAAAAGTTGTTTGGCGAAAGTAGATCCTGTCTGAATGGTAAACATTGCGGCAAAGATGCAAACGATTGCGATAAGTAAGTTTTTTTGTTGAGAAGGCATTACTTTTTATTAGGAGGCATAAGTAAACGTTTGAGTATCGCTATTGTATTCCTGAATTCAGTTAAAGCTACTGGAGAAGTACAGTTTTGATCTTAAAGTTTCCGTTGGGCTTCATGGTGGCGAGAGTAAAACGCCCAATCTTTGAAATATGCAGTGGGTTGGGGACTGTAATTGAGATTCATTAATGATAAGATGGCCATCAATTAACAATACTATAACATGCCTACTACACTTGAATCAGGTCTGAGTTGAATAGAAGGGAACTGATGCCGGATGTATCTAGTAGTGCTGATAAAACTATGAGTTTTCCTTTATTGGCAGATATATTTCACAGTATTCCAATCATGATTGCGGTTTTAGACAAGGACTTACGTTACATCGTGGTCAGTCAACGCTATCTCGAATATATTGGCAAACATGGATATGAGGTTCTGAATCATTCGGTAGAAGATGCACTTCCTTCCAAGGTATATCACCTGGCTTATCCGAATCTCAAGCGTGCTTTAAATGGAGAACATATCTCCTATGAGGTAGAGCTTCCGTCTGACGGTGATGAAAAGCGGTTTATGAATATCCAGTATCACCCGAGATTCAGCCCAAATGGTAAACAAATTGGGGTGTTGATGTCCGGTCTGGAAATTACCGGCCTCAAAAAAACGGAAGCCGAAAAAGCGCAGATCCAAGACTACCTTCAAACAGTTTTCAACGAAATTGGGCATGGAATTGCCATTGTCAATGAATCCGAGAAACTGCTCTTGAACAACCCTCTGTTTCTGGAGTTAGTGAAGCAAGAGCGGGGTAACGTTGAAACACTGCTTCCGGTTTACAATTTTCGTTTGGTAGATGTGTTACTGGAACTTGGTTGGCAACTCTGCCATGAAAACATGTTCGATGAGACGTTTGGCCTGAACACTGTCCATGATGTCCACCAATTAATCACCAAAAATAACCGCTATTTAAGTGTGAGGATCAAGAATGTTCAGGGTGGAGGGTTGTGTTATACCTTTACCGACGTGACAGAGCAACTGCAAGATAAACGCAAGCTGATCCACCTTGCCACGCATGATTCCCTGACTCAGTTACCAAACCGTTTGCTGTTAAATGACCGAATTGAACAAGTCATTGCCCTCGCTCTCCGTGAGCGCACGACCTGTGCGATGATTTTTGTGGACCTGGATTTGTTTAAAGCGGTTAACGACACATTTGGGCACCAGACAGGTGATGACCTCCTGATTGAAGTGTCTGAACGGCTAAAAGGTATCAGCCGTAAAACGGATACAGTAGCCAGGTTTGCCGGCGATGAATTTATGTTGGTATGTGGAGGATTCAGGAACAAAGAATCAGTGATTCGTCATGCTGACCGTGTTCAAAAGGAACTTTCCAAAGGCTACGTTATCAACGATACCTCTATTAAGCTGTCGGTCAGCATCGGCGTCGTATTGGCACCTGAAGATGGGACAGAATCGGGAGAATTAATCCGGAAGGCCGATACCGCCTTATATGCCAGTAAATCTATGGGCCGAAACCGGATTTCATTTTTTAACCCTGAAATGGAAATTTCGACACGTCAACATATGTTGATTTCTAACAGTCTTTCAGAGGCAATGGAAAACAACGAAATTTCAGTGGTTTATCAGCCTGTATTTAATGCCTCGGGAAAGGTTTCCGGCGTGGAATCTTTAGCACGGTGGCACAACAGCACATTGGGACATGTTTCTCCTGAAGAGTTTATTGGAATAGCCGAAACCACTAACCAAATCTCAGAGCTCGGTGAATACCTGATTCGAAAGACATTTTCAGAACTCAAACATTGTGTTGCTCAGACCGGAAAGTCGCTATGCGTTGCAATAAATGTTTCTCCATTGCAACTGAACAACGATAACTTTCCCTCGAAGCTGCTTGAAATCTGTGTTGAGAATGGATTCTCTCCTGGAAACGTAGAAATAGAAATCACAGAGCAGATGATTTTATGCAATATGAAAAATGTGCCCGAGGCAATCCGTGAACTGACCCAAGCTGGGTTCAAACTGGCGATAGATGATTTCGGCACAGGTTATTCATCCATGACGCATCTTCGGGAATACCCCTTTGACACGGTGAAAATAGACAAGAGTTTCTTTCTCGCCAGCGAAGATATAAAGCAGAAGGCCATGGTTAAGGTGATTTGTTTTATGGCTGAACAGTTGGGTTTGAAAGTCGTTGCGGAAGGGATAGAGACGGAAAGTGACAGTGTCTTCGCGTTGCAAAGCGGTTGTGACTATCTACAGGGTTACTTAATGGCTCGGCCAATGCCCTTAGACGATCTTATTGTTTTTCTTGACGGGAAATAGTGAGGTTGTGAATACGTTTTAGAAAAACGGCCTCCAATAAATGGGGCCGTTTCTATTCTACATACCAAAAATATAGAGTTAATTCAGTAAGCGCCGTAGCTTGTCAAACCGACTTGTGACCAGATAGTCAAACAACAGAAATCCGATAAGCGCTACCGCAGCAAGTGGCACCAGAACGGAGACGGCAACCATCACAAAGAGGAAACTGCGGGTCAGTTTGATATCCAGCTGGCGGGGTGGAGCTTCTAATCCTTTTGCATTTTGAGGCCGTCTTTGCCACCACATGATGACACCACTGACTGCAATTAAAAGTACAAACAGGCAAAACACGGTATTCACCCAAAGGTTCCATGTGCCAAGGCCGCCTTCATGCAGTGCCACGCCTGCAGCCATGGCTTTAGCCATCAGGTTATAATCTTCCCAGCCGATATTTGCCAGGATTTCCCCGGTATAGCGATCAATATGTACGGTTATATCCTCGGTTGGGTCATTGATATCCCCACTCATTGTGGCAGCGGAAATTGTATATACCCCTTCGGGTTTCAGTGGAAGGTTGATTCGGTAAGTGGTCAGCCCCAACGCGGCTGCCTGTGCGGCGACAGTATCGAGGTTTTGTACTCCAGACTGATTTTCAATGCCGGTGCGGGATGCAGGCATTTTTGTCAGTTCCAAATTCCACGGGACTTCTTCAACACTGCCTGTGTTCATGGTTGCATGATTGATGTCTGAAACCGGTACGTTTTTGTAACGCTCTTCGGGAAAACTGCTCCATGGTTGTACCAGTTTACTGCCCCAAACGCCTGTCCACGCTAGCCCTGATAAAAGGAAGAACAGTAAAACGACGATAGAAGCTCCTCCAAGGTTCGCATGCAAATCCCGCAAGAAAATCCGTGACCCTGACATCATGCGAATTCTGAAAAAACTGAGCTTCTGGGAATGTGACCGCGGAAGCCACAGGTAAAGTCCTGAGACAATCATGATGATGCCGAGACTGGCGGAGAGTTCTACAAAGCGATCTCCCCAGTCACCGATTAATAGGTTGCCGTGGATATCATTCATTATCGAGTAGAAACTTCCGTCTTCGTTTCTGCTGCCAGTGATTTCAGCGGTATAAGGGTTAATAAAGACGGTGTGGTTGGCACTATCAATTTTTACGGAGAACTGAGCAGCATCCTCTTCTGTTTGAGGAGTGATGTATTTTCGGATAGTGGCATCCGGAAATCGCTCTGATACGGCTCGTTGTAAAGAAACAAGCGATACACGCTCAGAATTGGCCGGTACCGAAACTTTCAACATTTCCCGGTTCATTAACGTGTCGATGGAGTTGCTCCACAGCATACCAATCCCGGTGATGGACAGCATTATCATGAAGGGTACGACGAACAGCCCAGAATAAAAGTGCCAGCGCCAGACGGCAATGTAGTGTTGCAAGTGCTTGGCCGGGGATCGTTCACTCACCGGCTGGTTTATGGATACATCAGACATAAAACGCTCCTTGGCGCAGCCTTATCCCAGGCGGCGCCATAATTCTTTGAAAAATGGCTATTAGTTAATTTAAGGACGCAGTTTTATTGGTGGGGAGCGTGGCAAAGGGTGGGCAAAGGGAGGCGCTGTTAGCAACAGGTGCGGTAGTGAGTTGGCAACCCTGCCTCCCTCGGGGAGGTACCATTCACGGTTGTTGAGCGCATCGTTATATGTGACTACGTGAGCAGCGGGACAATGATTGCCGGTGCTGTGTGACTCAGACGCTGATTGATCGCTGTCACTAATCTGGACGAGAGTGAATCCGCTGAACGTACAGAGATAAGCCCAACTCCCAGCGGGTTGGTTATGGGCATTAACAATGGGCATGGTCACAAGGCAAAGCCATAACACTATGCCAATATGTGCCATAAACCGTTGATGGGTACGTGAGCGGATCATCCGTAATCCTGACTAAAATAATCAGGTTTATTATTGCCCCGCTGAATATATTGACAAGATCAATATTAAGAACGGAGTTATCTGTCACACAATTTGTGTGTCTCTGGAAGATTTTCTGGCGTTTAGGTGAGGTTTTTGTCTGTTGAAATAGCGTTTTAAAACGTAGGTGTTATTGAAAGTTCTGAGTCTAAATGACTCACTTATAGGGATTTTATAGATTCAGGCATTAAGGACGCCGAAAGGCATGTTTCACATAGTTATATGATTGAAAGTTATTTGTCAGTTGTCGGGGTTGTTTCTTCACGCCATTTCTCGAGTTCTCCGGGGGTATCGATATCAATATTGGCTTTAGCAAGTGAAACAGCCATAACGTCCAGTTTGTTATTGAGCAAGACTCTGGCACCTTTATCACCGCGTAGTCCGGACAGCGAGACATAAAACTGCCGGGGAAAAATGGCTGGCGCACCCAACCTGTCTCCGTAATCTGCACAAACAATTTTATCAGTGTTCAGAGAGGCTAACGCCAGTCGCCGAAAATCGGGTTCGAAAATGGCAACTTGATCACCAAGGGCGATTAAAATGCGCTGATACATTGGGGCAAGATTGACTGCAGCCTGGGCTATCACACTGCCCATACCTTGTTGCCAGTCAGGGATATAACAGAGTTTGGCTCCGGACAGTGTGCCTTCCTTGAAAGCGAGATCCATCAGGGAATGCCAGCCTCCGGAGAGCACGTAAGTGTCGCCGGGCGCCAGAGGACTTACCTGATCAATCACATGTTGGAGCAAAGGTTTACCATCAACCTCTGCCAGAAGTTTGCAACCGCCAAACCTGCTGCTCTGTCCCGCTGCCAGGATGAATATACCCAGATCCTTGACCGGTATCGGGTTCATGTCACCAGAATTCCGCTAAGCGAACCGGCGGTTCTGTTTTTCATTGCAGCGTGACATTCTGCGAGAATAGACAACGCGATGGATTCCGGGAGATCTGCACCAATGTCGAGTCCGGCGGGGCCAGATAAAGGCTGACGAAGGTCAGCCAACGTAAGGCCAGCGCTATTGAGCACATCCGACCGTCGATTGGATGGTCCCAGCAATGCCCAGTATGAAAGAGAGATGCTGTTAAGTGTACTCAGGGCTTGTGAGTCCAACGAAACACTGTGCGTCATCAGGACGACGGCATCGACGCGTTTCTCCACTGCGAATGCATGAAGAGACGCTGATGGCCCATTGATGATGAAGTCGGCGTTTAGGAAAAACTCCCTACGGGCACTTGCCGGGCGAGGATCCCACACAGTTACCTGCCAGCCCAATTCATGTGCAAGACTCACAAGAGGGCGGGCATCCGGGCCTCCACCGGCCACCAACAGGTGCGGGGGCGGGGAGACAGGTGTGGCAAGCCAGCGCTGATCCCCTTCTTGTATTTCGACAGCGGTACAAGGCATCAGTCCTGGTGAGGGGGGGATGGCAAGTTCAGACGGTGACGGGTGTGGAACAAAATTGTTTTCGATATTATGACGGATTCCCTTTTCGGGCATTCGCTGATAGTAAGTACCGCACTGTCGTTGCTTTAACTGGCAGTAAACTCGGTCTAACTGCAGGTAATCAGATTCACTTGTCAGTGGTTGCAGCATGATATGCACAGTACCGCCACAGCCTATTCCAAGCTGAAAAGCGAGATCGTCTTCATCTGTGCTGTCATAGCAGAGCGTGGTGGAGTCGCCTGATTGCATAACCCGACGTGCATGTCTTTGGATGTCCGATTCCAGGCAACCCCCGCTTAGCATGCCAAACTGTTCTCCGAGGTTGTTGAACAGCATCATCGCACCAGCTTTGCGATAGCAGGGACCGCGAGTTTTATACACCGTCCCCAACACCCAGTCACCCTCATCCCGCCGGGGGTACCATTGAGCCAGCAGGTGCATTAAATGGTTTGCCACATGCCACTCCTTTTTATCGGTTTACAATGACTAAGCGAAAGCTGCCGGATGTTACGCCGGCAGGTTCACTTTGTTCCCGATTGGCAGTGAACGGATTCGTACGCCGGTCGCGTTGGCAATGGCATTAGCAACTGCCGGTGCAACAGGCGGAACACCCGGTTCTCCGACTCCGGTCGGTGGCAATGTGGACGGTACAATATGCACGTTCACTTCCGGCATCTGATTGAGCCTCAATACCTGGTAGTCATGGAAGTTTGATTGTTTAACGGCACCCTTGTCGATGGTGATCGCACTGGTCAATGCAGCAGATAAGCCATACCCGATACCGCCTTCCATCTGTGCGCGGATAATGTCGGGGTTGATTGGCACACCACAGTCAACGGCACACACAATCTTATCGACGGTAAAGCTGCCATCCTCTTTCACTGTCACCTCGGCCACTTCGGCGACAAAAGAATTGAAGGATTCGTGCACCGCGACGCCTCGTCCTTTATCTTTCGGCAGCGGTGAACCCCAGCCGGCTTTTTCTGCTGCCAATTTCAGCACACCGAGATGACGAGGGTGTTCAGTAAGCATTTCTGCCCGGAATTCGACAGGGTCCCGACCGGCTTTTTCTGCCAATTCATCAATGAATGTCTCGGTTGTAAAGCCATTGATGCTGTGACCCACTGAGCGCCACCACAGCGTCGGAACCGGCAAATCTACTGTATGGAGGTCTACATGGAAGTTGGGAATCTGGTAGGGAAGGTTTGCAGCACCTTCAACAGAGGTCAAGTCTATCCCGTCTTTGACTAAGAATGACTCAAACGGAGTACCGATAAGGATTGATTGCCCTACCAGTGTATGGTTCCAACCAACCAGCTTCCCGTTTTCTACGGCTCCTTTTATTTTCTGGTATTGCATGGGGCGGAAATAACCGGCCTGAATGTCATCCTCCCTTGTCCAGACCACTTTTACGGGGACGCCCGGCTGCGATTTTGCCACCATGCTTGCTTCAACCACATAGTCAGAAGCCTTGTTTGCACGCCGGCCGAAACTGCCGCCGGCAAGCAATGTGTGGATTGTTATCTGTTCCGGTTTCAGACCAAATACCTGAGCGGCAGCAAATTGGTCAAATGTTTGGCTCTGGCTGCCATACCACAATTCAGCACTGGTTCCCTTGAACAGTGCCACGCAGTTGAGGGGTTCCATCGGGGCGTGGGACAGGTAAGGCAACTCATAGTCCGCTTCAACCGTGTTCGCACCTTCTGTCAATACGTTGCTAAGGTCACCGCGTGCGGCTGCAGTTGCCCCCGGTTGTTTCGCCAGGGATTTGAAATCATCAAAGAGCTCAGGTGTGCTTTTGGTCAGTGCACTCTCCATTTCCCATTCAATGACCAGTTTGTCCCGACCGGTTTTTGCACTCCAGAAATCCTTCGCAATAACGGCAACGCCTACGGGTAGAAGAACAATGTCAACCACACCGGCTGAAACCTTCGCTTGCGCAGCATCCAGGCTTTTCACCGATGAGCCAAAAACTTTTGGGCGTGCAATCACTGCGGTAAGCATACCTTCCAGCTGGATGTCCTGGGTAAATATCGCCTGTCCGGTTGTTTTGCCGCGGTCCTTGCGGGAAACATTGTGGCCGATGAGCGTATAGCTGGCCGGGTCTTTAAAACTGAGGGTTTCCGGATCCGGAACCGGCTGCATAGAGGCGAGCGGCGCGATATCGGCAAAGGTCATCTTTTGTCCGGAACTTTTATGGGAAATGACACTGTTAGACACTGTTATGTCTGAAGCTGGTACATCCCAGGCTTTTGCTGCCGCATCCACCATCATTTTCCGGGCACTGGCGCCGGCAACCCGAAGCTGTTGGTAAGAATTGGCGATAGCGGTAGAGCCACCGGTTCCCTGCGCCGGTCCCCACAAAAGGTTGTTGTAACGGCTCGCATCAGCGGGGGCACTTTCACTTTTAACGTTGTTCCAGTTGGCGTCTAATTCCTCTGCAACAATCGTCGCCAGTCCCGTCATGGTTCCTTGCCCCATTTCCAGGTGTTTAACGACGACAGTGACAACGTTGTCATTACCGACGCGAATGAAGGCGTTGGGTGCAAAAGCGGCATCAGCCGGCACTTCGGTTGCAGAGGCTCCTGGAATATGGATACCCAGTGTCATTCCGGCACCGACAGATCCGACTATTTGCAGAAACTGGCGGCGGCTTGTGCGGGGAGACGCGGGGGTAAACTCAGTAAATCGCATGGTAAGGGTCTCCTTATGCCAGATCTTTGGCCGCGGCGTGAATCGCCTTACGGATTCGGACATAGGTTGCACAGCGGCAGATATTGCCATTCATTGCCAGGTCAATATCGTCATCACTGGGGCTGGGATTTTGTTCGAGAAGGGCGGTGGCAGCCATAATTTGTCCTGACTGGCAATACCCGCATTGAGGAACTTCCAATGCATCCCAGGCTTTTTGGACGGCGAGTGCAGCTTTTGATTCTAACCCTTCAATGGTGGTGATTTGTTGGCCCTGGACGGCGACAGCAGGCGTCACGCAGGCACGAATAGGTTGGCCGTTCAGATAGACAGTGCAGGAGCCACATTGCGCCAGTCCGCAGCCAAATTTTGTTCCGGTCAATTGGATGTGGTCACGAATCACCCACAGAAGCGGTGTGTCCGGTGCGGCATCTATCTCATGGGCTACACCGTTGACATTGAGGGTAAATGACATTGCTCTCTCCTTGAGGATTAGCTTTATGGTTTTGATGCACTTTTTACTATCGTAGACCCCGCAGAATTGGGCTATCCCAATCGTCCGAATCACTTGCCTATTACTCCGATTTCGGGGAGATGAGACAGTGAACGTGTTGGTTTCCTGTAATAATTCTGGTGGTTGCAAGACCGAAGCACCAAGGAGTATCCGGTGGAGAGCCAGAAGAAGTTAGCTGTACAGATCCGGTCACGGACGCAGCAATCTCAGTTTGTGGAAACGTATGTCGAGGGACTTCGACTTTTTAGTACAACAGGAAATTATGGCCCGAATCCCATTGTCTTGAAGCCTTCGATTTGCGTGGTGGTGCAGGGAAGAAAAGAGATTCACATTGGGGACAGGCAGCATGTGTATGACCCAGAAAGCTACCTGATTCACACGGTAACTATGCCTGTGGAAGCTGAGGTGACTCAAGCATCCGTTGACTGCCCTTTCCTTGGACTCAGTTTATCCATAGACCCACTGGTAGTGGGTCAGTTGGTGGTTGAGATGGATCGCCAGTCTGCACCTGACTGGCAAGGAAATCCGATGAATATCACCCAGTCTACACCGGTGACCGAAGGGCTTTATTCCTCGCTGGAGCGTCTGGTGAATGTCTCCGAGCACCACCATGACAGCAGTATTCTTGCCCAAAACCTGAAAAGGGAAGTTTATTACGAGGTATTGAAGGGGCCCTTTGGCTATATGCTCCGAAACTGTATCAGCAACTATGCCGGAGCGAACCGGATTGCGCCGGTGGTTCAGTACATTGAAGCGAATTTTCGCAAACCAATAGATATCGAAACCATTGCAGCGATTGCCAATATGAGTGCTTCGACACTCTATGACCACTTTCGTCAGGTTACCACACTGTCACCGATGCAATACGTAAAGTCTCTGAGGCTGCACGAGGCGCGTTCTTTGTTGGCGGGAGGGCAGCAGGCGAGCAATGTGTGTTACGAAGTAGGGTATAACAGCCCCTCTCAGTTCAGCAGGGAGTTTAAGCGCTTTTTTGGTGACTCTCCCAAAGAGGTGAAAGCTCTCTCAGAATTACAGGGCAGTGCACTGTTGCAAGAAAACAAAAAAGCCCCGGCATAGGCCGGGGCGAGAGGTGCAAAGTGCTGTTGATCAGTGCTGGCCTTGGCCGCCTGTATCTTTAGCGTGGTTTTGGAGGTACTTCAGAAGGGTACGCTCTTCATTTTTATTAAGACGGTAGTAGGCGCTCATCGCTTTCAGGCCTGAAATCCAGCCATTTGCAGTAAAGTGAGCAGGGTTTGGAGCTGCATGACATGCGTTACAGGTAGAGCCGTACATCTCTTTTGCATAGTCCCAGACCGGCTGGATGCTGCTCATCATATCGTTTTGAGTAATCCAGGCCTGAACACTTACGTGCTGCCAAACAGCGCCAGTTGATGCGTCAGTTTCTTCACCCAGGATTTTTTGGGATGCTTTTACGTCGTTACGTACTGTTGCTTTGAAGACACGCTTGCCCATGTATTGGGTCATCACACGGCCGCGGCCTGCTTTTTCCATCCAACCGGTGATTTCTACTTTGAGCATGTTGTTTTTGCGCTCAAGAACCTTCACTTCAGAAGCAGGCAGCAACTGACCCTGAATGGCAGAATCTTTGTTGTCTACGTTGTAGAGGTTTTTGGCTACCAGAGAGAACAGGGTTGTGCTGTCAGGTGCGTTAACAGATTCATGCTCCATCTTCTGGAAGGTTTTACGGAAACCGCCGGCCATATTTGGCAGTTCGTGTGCAATACCTTTGTGACACTCAATACAGTTCATGTCTTTGGCAGCTGCTTTAGTCATGGCTGCTGCAGCGGCTGGCGACTGCTTGGCATGGTCCATGGCAGTATATGAGTGACAGCTCTTACATGGTGCAGAGTTGGTGTCGGACATCATTTTCCAGACGTCCTGAGCCATTCTCAGGCGGTTGTCTTCGAATTTCTCAGGTGTGCTGATAGTGCCGGAAACAAACTCGGCATAAATATCACCAATACCACCCAGTTTGGCTTTCATAAAGTCAATTGGGTTGTTTTCCGGAATATGGCAGTTGCGACATTCTGCGCGGACACCGGCGGCGTTTTTATAGTGGATAGAGTTTTTATATTCGTTGAAGTTTTCCTTCATGGTGTGGCATGAAGTACAAAATTCATTTGTCGACGTAAACTCAATTGAGGCGTGAAAAGTGACTACACCGGCGATGGCAATAAGTGCACCTACGATAACCAGTGCCAGCACGGAATATTTTCCGCTTGGTTTAGTTAGAAACTGCCAAATCTTCTTCATTTTATCGGTCCAGAATGAGTGGGAATCCTTATTACTCATGGGCAATAAAGAGACGACACAAAAAGATGTGGCGACAACTTACCATGTCTTTATGAATGAAAATGCCCGCTGTTATTAACAGAATATATAAAAATATTTATTCATATAAAAAAGATAAAAATTCGTGCTAGTAGATCATAAATTTCATGAAAACATGAGGTTAAATTGTAACACAAATAAAACGATGGAATTTGCACTGAACGTGGTGATAGCTGGGGAATGGTTCTCATTGGCATCTTAAATGTTTCGGGATGTAATGGGTGCTGTGTTGGTGATTTAAATAAAAACAATGGGATAGTGGGTGGTCAAATGGCTGTGGATTGGGGGTGTTTACTGAAATTTAACGTTGTTAAGGAAATTCGGCGTTTAAATATTTTAAGGGTTCGGTTTGATGTTGTTAACTAATGTGCATTCCAAAACGGTTTAATTATTAACATGCATCATTACTGAAAAATTAAATATCAGAAAAGCGCGCTTTTTATTGCCAATGACAGGAGTAGATTACATAACAGAACATTCTGATTAATCGGCAAGAAGCCTGAGCCATTCTTTAAGTTTCTGTGATTTCGCATGTGAAATCAGCGGCTTTTCTTGGCTGAATAATCAATGAATACCTGATTTTTAACCTCCGTAATCAGTGATAAAAACTATGGAACTATCCCGCCGAAATTTCCTTAAAGGCTCAATTGCTACGGCAATTGCAGTCAACGGCCTTACCGTATTCCCTGCCAGCAAGGTATTTGCTGATGACACCAAAGTTATCCCTTCAGCCACTCACTATGGCCCATTTAAGGCTGTTGTTAAAAATGGCAAATTGATTGGTGTTCAACCAGTGAACGACGTTGACCCTTTCCCAACTGAAATGTTGACTAAGGGCGTGTTAAGCCGGACCTACGATGACACCCGCATTAAATACCCAATGGTGCGAAAATCATTCTACGAAGACCCACTCGGCGACCACAAACCTCACCTTCGCGGTAAAGAACCTTTTGTCCGGGTCGACTGGAACACTGCTATTGCCTTGGTATCCTACGCCATTGCAAAAACGATAGAGAATCACGGTAACGAAGCGATCTTCAGCTCTTCATACGGCGGTTGGTCACATGCCGGCCTGATGCGCCCTCAAACCTTACAGGGTCGTTTCTTTAACTTGATTGGTGGTCAGAGCACCTGTGCTGGCGATTACTCTGCTGGTGCATCTGAAGTTATCCTGCCACACATTATCGGCGATCTGGAAGTTTACTCACCTCAGACCGCTTGGAAAGTGATTGAAGACAACACTGAATTGATGGTGTTTATCGGTTGCGACCCTTGGAAAACCAACCGGGTGGAATTCCGTGTAGCAGACCACTCAATGCAAAAGCACTGGGAAGCGTTCGCCAAGAAGGGCATTAAATTCATCTCGATCAACCCGCAGCAAACCGAAACCGATAAAGCGCTGGGTAGTGATATGATTCATATTCGCCCAGGCACTGATACCGCGTTGTTTACTGCGATGAGCTACTACCTGTATAAATCAGGTAAATATGATAAAGCCTATATCGATAAGTACACTGTTGGTTTCGATAAATATCTGTCCTATCTGGCCGGTTGGGAAGATGGGGTAGAGAAAACACCGGAGTGGGCAGCGAAGGTTACGGGCTTGAGTGCTCAGCAGATTACTGATCTTGCTGACCTTATTATGGCTAAGCGCACGCAACTGGCTGCCGGTTGGGCACTTCAGCGAGCTGATCACGGTGAGATGATTCACTGGGCAATCATCAACTTTGCCGCAATGGCCGGTAAAATTGGTAAGCCGGGTGAGGGTGCTGGTTTCAGCTGGCACTATGGCAACGGCGGGATGCCACAATCCGGCAAGCGCATGCCTATAGGTCTTTCTCAGGGCCGTAACCCGATCACTACCACTTGTCCGGTAGTGTTAATTTCAGAAATGCTGAAAAAACCGGGTGGTGATTACACACGTGACGGTGCAAACCTGAAATTCCCCAAAGCCAAGCTTATTTATAACGCCGGCAACAACCTGTTCTCCCACCAGCAAAATACCAACGAGCTGATTGAGGCGATGAATGCAAACATCGACACCTACATCTGTCAGGATGCCTGGTGGTGTGCATCAGCCCGATATGCCGATATTGTTTTGCCAAGCACTACAACGCTTGAGCGCAACGATCTCACCTCCGGTGGTACTTACAGTAACAATAAGATCTACGCGATGCGCCAGATCATTGAGCCTGTAGGTGAAAGCCTGGATGACTATGAAATATTCTCGCGCCTTGCCTTTATGTTTAACGTGTACGACCAGTACACCGGCGGCAAGAGCATGATGGAGCATTTGCGCGAAGCGTATGCAAACTCATCAGCAACGGAAGAGTTCGATGCGTTTTGGGAAAAGGGAATTGCCCATGTAGATACACCAGCTGACGCTGATGCATTCGTTCGCCATGGTCAGTTCTACGAAGACCCTGAAAAGCATCCGCTGCATACACCTTCCGGTAAAATTGAGCTCTATAGCGAGACCATTGATTCGTTCAAAATTGCTGACTGTCCACCGGTTCCTAAGTGGTTGCCTCCGTTCGAATGGCTGGGTAATGCGAAGAAGGGACAGGTTCAGGTACTAAGCCCGCACCCATGGATGCGCCTGCACTCACAAATGGCAAATGCTGATGTCAATGCCTATGAGAGTGTTGACGGCCGACAGGCTGTGATGATGAATAAAGAGGATGCCGCAGAGCGCGGTATTAAAGACGGCGACCTGGTGGAGGTATATAACGACCGTGGCGCTTTAATCGGTGGTGCCCGTATCATCGAAGGTGCAATGCGCGGTGTTATCTATATTCACGAAGGTGCCTGGATCCAGCTCGACAGCAAAGGCCGCTGTAACTCAGGTTCTATCAATATGCTGACCAGTGCCAAGCCTGCAAGTGGCCTGAGCCAGGCCACCAGTGCCAATACCTGTCTGGCGTACTTCAAGAAATGCACCAATCCGGAGTCGGCCAATAAAGCCTATGAGCCACCAAAGATGGTGAAGGCTGAATATCCGGTTGATCTGTGGGCGCTCCAGCTTGGGGAGAGACTGAAAAAAATTGGCGGAGCCGGTGGTCACAAGCAATCTAAGGGTGAACAATTGTTCTACAGCAGCTGTACCCTCTGTCACGCTGCGCCAAACCCAGGTGATTACACCATTCGCCAATGGAAGGGTATTACCAACTCCATGTTCCCACGCGCCGGTCTGTCAGAAGATGATCGTAAGCTGGTATTGGAATTCCTGAATGAGCATGCGAAGAAAGCGTAAACTATTCTTCGATGGCATTGCAGAGCGGCTCACTGATGAGCCGCTTTTTTTATACCCAAATTACTTCAAGTTGCTGAAACCGGAGCGTAGGGGGGTAGAAATGTGTATTTATAGAGAGTGTCGATAGTTGACGTCCACGCCCTTAAAGTTGCCGGGTTTAGTGGTTGGTCGGACAGAGTCAGGAAAACTGAGTACGAGGTTGGAAGTACCTGACCACTGGACTGCCAGTGCTTTGTCTGAAGGGTAAATGGCGTAAAAAATCTGTTCTGTTCTATCCGCCTGATGTCGGGCGCTAAGCCATACCTGGACTTCCTGCGGTCTGTTTTTACAAGACTTAGCTGTTTGGAAAGCTTCCCACTTTCCATCCGGTGATACGGCAATATCGCTTTCAGAGGTTTTACATCCTGAAGCTACAAAAGGTAATGGGGCCAGGCCAAAAAAGCCCGCAATGGCATATAGGCACAATAGTAAAAACATTAAATTTATAACTGTACTGAATGACTTCATCAATACTGCTTTCCCAAGTCTAGTACATTAGTGACGTGCTAATTTAGTGCATTTCAAAGCCCTGGATCAATGAATATGGCGTGTTTAATCTCACATTGTGTGATGAAAGAGCTGACCCGACTGATAAATCTAATCAACAACTTTCTTAAGGTTTCCGGATCAATCTCCAGTTTGTACGAAAAATTCCTCATGGCTTTGTGCATTGTTGGACATGGTTTGCGTATGCATGTTAGAACACAGAAAAATATAAAATTAACAAAATGAGACCTTCACTTATGCTGCCAACATTGTACTGCCCACTGTGTCACGAAGAAGATGATTTCGCATTTGATACGCTGACCGGCTTGTGCTTTTGCGCCTGTGGGAACGTGATCTTTCTCGCCGATAAAGAGAGGGAACAGATACAAATTTTTACTCAGGCTCAGGAGAGAGAAGCAGAGAAATAAAATATTGATAAAATTGTCAGCGATGATTTCCATAATTAATAATGGCTTAGCCCACATATGCAAATGGAATAGCACTCTGCATTGAGAGCACAATATTGCATCACATGCAACGCCTTTGTTACACTATTGGTTCGGTTGTATCAGAGATGAGACATTTTCTGATCGAAACAAAGGAATGTTGTATGACGAAAAATATTGCGATAACGATCTTATTTTTCATTTTTTCCTCTCCCTCCAAAGCAGATTTCAAGTCCTCCCTTGAACAATACGGTGATATCGCAGAATTCGGAATTCCTGCGATAGCCGGGATTGTTGCCATTGCTCATGGTGACGGTGATGGGTTGGTTCGTCTCGGGGAAGGCGCGCTTTATACTGCTGTCGCTACGCTTTCTCTTAAAGCTGCAATAGATGCTCAAAGGCCTAATGGTACCGGTGATGATTCATTTCCCTCCGGGCATACATCATCTGCTTTTCAGGGGGCCGCATTCTTACAATTTGAATACGGCTGGAAGTATGGCGTTCCTGCACTTCTGGCTGCAACGGTAGTGGGATATTCCCGAGTTGAATCCAATCACCACTATTGGCGTGATGTCGCGGCAGGGGCATTGCTGGCTACCGGAATTCAGTATGGTGTTTCCCGTAGCGGTTACTCACTGACGTTTTCTCCATTTGTTGAGGGTGACGCTGTAGGTGTCATGGCCTATATGTCGTTTTAGGTTATATTGCTTACTTGTGGTTTAAACTGCCTGAAAATAAGCGCGTAATCGTGGTGCGGCGATATTGAGTGTAAATGCTGAAGCCTAATTCAATCATTTAAGTCTTACCTTAGCATTAAAAGAATAAAAAAAGCCCCGGGGTTACCGGGGCAAAATTTTAAAGGAGAACATCAACTTATATAAAAGAACGCCGAATCAGCTTTTTGCAGCATGTTTGTACAGGTACTCAAGCACCAGCTTGCGATCTGCTGCTGAAAGACCCGCTCTCGGGAACATGGAATTGGTAATACCTTCCCATTGCGCACGGGTATGTGCCGAAGGATTTGGTGCAGCGTGGCACATGGTGCAACTGCTATAGAACAGTTCCTCACCACGGCTTTTTTCTTCTTTCTTATTGCCAGCTTTTTTCTTATGGAGCATTGCAACCCGGCCTTGGATGTTTAGCAAAGCCAAGGATACATTGGCTCCATCGTTTGGACCTGTTGGTTTGACAGTTTCCGGTGGTTGGTAAGCTTCGTTTGGGCCACATGGGTTTGTACATTTCTTGTAGTATGCCAGACAGGTATTGGCGCTGGTTCCCTGGCTAAGCCCGCCGCAAGGTTTGTCTGATGTGATGATATTGATTTGTCCGCTGTTGCAGCGGCCATATTTGTCCAGCGACAACCATGCCCCCTCATGCAAGCAGGCAACGCCACGTTTGAGATCGTTGGTCAGTTTGGCTCCGCACAGTAAAGCACCGCGGTCGTTGAAGAGCTCAACAATGTCCCCGTCTTCAATACCCTGCTCCTTAGCGTCATCTTCATGGATCAGGAGATACTGACGGCCATCCACACATTCGTATTTGTTGGTGTCTGCATTCGCCATTTGGGAGTGCAACCGCATCCATGGGTGTGGGCTCAGGATATGGAGTTGGCCTTTTTCAGCATTGCCGAGGAATTCGAACGGTGGCATGTAAGTTGGTACCGGAGGGCAGTCAGGCAAGTGCATACCGGCGATAGCTTCGCTGAATAATTCAATTTTACCGGATGGTGTATGCAGTGGGTTTTTCTCTGGATCGTTGTAAAACGCGCCGTGCCTTTGCCACATGTCTGCTTCTTTTGGTACAGGCAGATGGGTAACCCCATTTTCCCAGAAAGCGTCAAATGACTGGATACCTGCTGCAGATGATCGACCGTATGCTTCATGCAGCAGCGTCATCATGTCTTTGCCTCCATCGGTGAACTTGTCTTCAACGTGGAAAACGGCTGACAGTCGGCGGAATATTTCCCAGTCATCCAGGCTTTCACCCAGTGGCTCGATCACTTTACGCATGGCGTAAATTTTATCGTTGCTGTAGGTACCGCCGGAAGTGATGTCATCACGCTCTAGTGCAGACGTGGCCGGGAGAACGATATCGGCAAACCGGGCCGAAGCACACCACCAGGTATCCTGGCAAACGTAAGTTTCCACCTTGTCATTCATTGCCTTGAGAAGGGCATTAAGATTTTGCTGGTGGGAGAACAGGTTATTCCCTGAGTTGTAAATCATGCTGATATCAGGGAATTTGAGTGTTGCACCGTTATAGGTGAACGCTTTACCGGGGTTTTTCAGCATCTCGGAAATCATTACAACCGGACACCCGGCGGTTACGGCATTAAAACCTTGGCCCAGTGTAACTGGCAGACTGGCTCCGGACTGTGGCATACCGCCGTTACCGTAGTGCCAACTGAAACCAAAGCCTTCGCCCGGTTTACCTATCTTGCCAGCCATAGCGGCAAAATTGATGATCGCCCAGTGAACCATTTCACCGTGGTCCGCTCTCTGCAATGCCCATCCGGCAGCAAGTTGGGTTTTCTTGCTACGGAACAATTCGGCCAGTTGGCGAATTTCGTCTGCAGAAATACCAGTTATCGCCGCTGCCCAGTCAGGTGTCTTGGCGGTACCGTCAGTTTTGCCTGTGAGGTAATCAAGGTAGCGTTGGTAGCCAACAGTGTATTTTTCCAAGTACTTGTAGTCTACCAGGCCGACATCATGCAGGTGGTAAGCCATCGCATTGAAAAGAGCAGTATCCGTTCCCGGAGTAATTTCAACCCATTCACTGCCAAGGTTCCGGTCGGTAGTGGTGCGTTTCGGGTTGATAGAAATAAAGCGGATACCTTTTTCTTTCCATTTCAGCCAATGACTTTGCATTTGGTGGTCAGCAACACGGAACTCTACTCGGTTGGTTTTCCATGGGTCACAGCCGACAAGAACAAAGACTTCGGTGTGTTTTTCAATAACCGGCCATGCGGTTTGAGGCGAGTAGACTTCCATGTTGCCGACAACGTGCGGTAGGATAACGGTAGATGCACCGGCAGAGTAGTCACCAATTGTTGTGCTGGCGCCGCCGATAAGGTTGAAGAACCGGCCCTGTACAACGGGTGGGCGAAGCAGGCCTGCATTTGACCAACCGTCATAGGAAGAGTCGAAGATACCCTGATTTCCCTTGTTTTCAATCGTACGGAGAATTGCATCAGCTGTGAGCTGCAGCGCGGTTTCCCAGCTAACGCGAACGAAAGGTTCTTTGCCTCGCAGTTCGGGTTTGGTGTCACCATCAAGATTTTCAAGATAGGACTTACGAACCATTGGATACTTTATGCGGGTATCACTGAATGTGCGGCTCATCAAGCCATCAATCAGCATTTCTGTCGGAAGCGGGTCAATGTCTTCACGTGGCTGGATGCCAATTAGCTCACCATTTTTGACAATGGCGTAAAAAGGCCCCCAGTGTGAAGCGCTGGGTATTTTCTGTACATCGTCAGCAAAGGCAAAGTTTACAGGAAACAGGGATAGGCCGTTGGCTGCAACCGCAGTCGCCAGAGCAGACTTCAAAAAGTCTCGACGTGATAAGGGCATGAGAAACTCCATGTTATCGTTGTTATTACCGCAACATGCCGTACTGAGGTTTCGAGCACAGGGATGTTTAATCAACTGGCGTGAAATCAGAGTGTTGGATGTGCACTCGGTGTCCTCATGTTATTCCTCATTAATCCATAAAAATAATAAGGAATTGGGAAATCATAGATTTCGCAATTGACACACAGCTTTGATCCCTTGACGCAACAAGGCGTGCCAGTCCGATCTGGCGGCAAGGAAATAGAGTCACGAGTGTTGCAACTCATACTTAAGAGCGTATATTTGTCGTACAAATAAAATGAATAAGTAAATCAGTTGGAATTGCTATGAAAGAACTCGCTGCATTGGCACAACCTGGTGTGTTGTCAAACCCGACCACCTATGTTGAATACCTGACATTTGTCCTGAAGGACCAGTGGTTTGACCTGGAAGAAATCAATTGTGCCCTGAGTGAGCTACCAGGAATCGGAAAATCTATTCTTCAAAAAGACCTGACATCCAATTTAACTGTTTCTATGGGTTTTTCCGCCAACGCATGGCCGATCCTGTTTCCGGATGTTGTTTTGCCGGAAGAACTCCATACGTTCCCAGCCATGAAAAACGGCCGTCGTGAATTTCCGTCTACTGCCGGTGATATCTTCCTGATGATTAAGTCAGAGCGTATGGACCTCAACTTCCAGGCAGCAAAACATGCGGCAAAAGCACTGTCCCAAATTGCAGATTTGGTTGAGGATATCCAAGGTTTCAAATACCTTGATAACCGCGACATGATTGATTTTGTTGATGGTACAGAAAACCCGGTAGCCAATGAGCGTGTTGAAGCGGTGCTTGTGAAAGAGGGGGCCAACCGAGGTGGCAGTTACCTGACGGTGCAGCGCTATGTTGATCGTCAG
Organism: Parasalinivibrio latis; assembly: GCF_036825535.1. Lineage (GTDB taxonomy): Bacteria > Pseudomonadota > Gammaproteobacteria > Enterobacterales > Vibrionaceae > Parasalinivibrio > Parasalinivibrio latis. The sequence goes on along the minus strand of NZ_CP098813.1, from coordinate 52,992 downwards.
GGGCTGTGGGATCAGCAGACCGCTGAACATCAGGAAAAGGTGATTGGCCGTACCAAAATGGACAATATCGAGCTGGATGATGAAAACAAACCTGCCTGGGCACACAATGCAAAGAGCAAAGTGGAAATAGATGGCGAAGAAGTGAAAATGCTTCGCCAGAATCGCCCTTACGGTAATGCCATGGAGCACGGTACGATGTTTATAGGTTTTGCAGAAACGCCAAGCGTTCTGGAAACCTCGCTGACACAGATGATTACAGCTGACGAACACGGTCATTACGATCGCTTGTTGGATTTTGTGGAAGCAAAAACAGGTGCTAACTATTTCTTGCCGCCAGTGGCGTTTATTGAAGACAGGTTTGATGACTGATTTTTAATACAGGAATCAATGATGAAAAGCCGGGTGAAAATTACCCGGCTTTTTCTTTAATTTGTGACTTTTTAGACCTCAACTAACACTGTATAAAATTTACACAAAACTGTCAGCCGAGGTCTAAAAAGTCACATTTAATTAGAGGACGTTATGTTGCCTTGTCTGCGTTCAACTGTCCGCCTCTTCCCCAGTGTTCTTCATCGAAATTCTGCAAAAAAACCGTAACCGCTTCAGGCTGCACGCCGTAACATTCTTCAAAGGCTTCGGTAATTCTTTTAACCAATAGGGCTTTTTGATCCTTTGTCCGGCCGGGGGATTGTTGAATGGTTACTACGGGCATCTTTCATTCCTTGTTTTAAGTGTTTTTTAATCATTCCATGGGGCAGGTTATGAATGTCAACGCAATCCGCGCCGGTGTATACCGCAATTTTGTACAAACCACGAACGCGGTGTGATATGTAATATGACGTATGGTGGTGCGACGGATGTGCAAAGTACATGGCGGCAAATTCAGGCAACAGGGAAACCGGTAACGATGATGCAAAGATCCTCTCGGAAGGTGCAGTATTGGGATCTTCACGCAAGGAATCTGCTACGTACAAAGTCGCGGAAGAACTGGGCGGATTGGAAGTACTGGATGCCTCCTTTGAACGGCAGACTTTCTCTCGTCACAGCCATGAGGGATATACCGTTGGTGTGATCGAGCGAGGGGCGCAGGAGTTTTACCGTACCGGAGGAAATCACGTTGCACCGAAAGATACCATTATCCTGGTTAACGCCGATGAGGTACATAGCGGCCATTCTGCATCTGAAGGAGGGTGGTCCTACAAAGCCATGTACCCGTTACCCGAACAATTTGAACAGATTAGCCGGGAACTGCAGGCGGGTATGACTGGCCGTATAAACGGTGCTCCGTATTTTCCACAGCCAGTTGTCTACGATCCCGAACTGGCTGCACAAATGCGTTTGGTATTTGCTACGCTCGAAACATCCGAGAACCCATTATTGCGGGAAACATTGCTCTACGCTGTGCTTGTTAAGTTAATGGCCCGGCATGCAAAGACTCGTGAAGCTCCAAAAGAGCTGGGCAAATCATTCGGGCAACTTAATCTTGTAAAGGAATTTTTGGATGATTTTCCACAGGCTAGTGTATCCCTGACTGATCTGGCTAATCTCGCCTCGCTTAGCCCCTATCACTTACTGCGTTCTTTCCAGAGTACATTTGGCTTGGCACCGCACGCCTATCAAATCCAAACCCGGCTACGGTTGGCAAAAAAACTCATTGCCAATGGGATGCAACTTTCTGACGCTGCTCAGGAATGTGGCTTCCATGATCAAAGCCATTTTCACCGCCATTTTAAGAAGGCGATGGGTGTGACTCCCGGACAGTTTGCCAAGGGGACCAGAGGTAAATAAAAAAGCGCAATTAAGTACAATTAGTACGTTTCCTGTCTGAATAAATTGGAATGGATAACCGATGAAGAATAAGGATAAAACGATGCAGGAACAAACCGTGGCACTTCCGGGGGGAGTGTTGACCAGGGCTGAACAACGCCGCCAGATTCGAAAAGGGATGATGGATGTGTCTCCGCTTTGTGTGGCGGTGCTACCTTGGGGGCTGTTGGCCGGCTCTTTTGCTATAGAGGCTGGGCTTGATCCATTTCAGGCGCAGGCTATGTCCGCGGTTGTGTTTGCCGGAGCGGCGCAATTGGCGGCATCCGGGTTATTTAAAATTGATGCCGGATTCTGGACCGTTGTTGTTACGACAATCATTATTACCCTTCGTCATCTCCTTTACAGCATTTCAATGCGTGACCGGATAGGCGCCTTACCCGGCCGGTGGCGATATGGACTGGGCTTTTTACTGACGGATGAGCTGTTTGCCCTGACGGCTAATCAATCGCCTGAGCAGTTCAATCGCTGGTATGCGTTGGGAGCTGGGTTCTGGTTTTACCTGTGCTGGAACCTCGCCAGTTTTGCCGGTATTGCAGCCGGTGAGCTTATTCCTGACCTTGACCAGTTGGGTCTGGAATTTGCGATTGCGGCGACTTTCATCGCCATTGTCGTCCCAAGTATTAAGAACAAAGCGGCGTTAGCCACTGTGGTAACAGCTCTGGTTTTATCAGTGTGGTTGGAAAAAGCTGGAATCAGCGGTGGGTTGATGATTGCCACTATCGTGGCCATGTTTACTGGCTATTTCGTTCAACAGATAACGGAGAAAGCAGAATGATTTGGTTAACTATCTTCGTTATGACTGCCATTATCTTCACCAGCCGATATGTATTCCTGGAGCCGAGGCTGCCGATAAGACTTTCTGCCAGAGCGAGGAGCTTGCTGTCTTTCTCTGGCCCGGCAGTGATGACAGCCCTGTGGGCTCCGATTGTTTTTATCCAGGACGGAGAGTTGGCTCTGTCAACAGACAACCCGTATTTGCTGTCAGCGCTTGTCGCCGGTTCGCTCGCATGGTTTACCCGCAATGTCCTTCTGACGGTAATCATCAGTTTTGTGGTGTTTTTTGTATTAAGACAATGGATGTAACATTTTGAATCAAAGGCGTTTCGGGACAACAACCCTATGCGCCGTATATTATTGAGCCCAAAGGAACCTATTTATCGGGAGACACAATGTCTTTTCTTGAACTCAAAATCCCCCCTCTGGCACTGCTGTTTATCGCCTGTGTGTTTACTTACGGCTTATCAGGTTTAGAACCCTTTGGATTGGTGTTCCCTGCTGCGGATTTATTGGCGCTGTTGTGCCTTGTGATCAGTGCGGTTTTCATCTTCTCGGGTGTATTTGAATTCCGGCGGGCACAGACAACGGTGAACCCAATGCTGAAAACAGAATCATCTGCACTGGTTACCTCTGGTATTTACAAGTTCTCCCGTAACCCGATGTATGTGGGTTTTGTGTTTATCATTTTGGCTGCATCAGTCTATTGGCTTACTTGGGCGGGTATTCCTGTTGCCGCAGGGTTTGTCCTTTATATGACGCAATTCCAAATTAAGCCGGAGGAGCGTTATCTTTCCGGATTATTCAATGATTATGATGACTATAAAATGCGGGTGAGACGCTGGCTGTAATATCGCACTGGGAAGGACTGAGAAAATGACAGAGAAGTCAAATAACGGGTTGAACACTATTACCGGGACACGCTTGCCCATCATTCAATCACCGATGGCCGGTTCTCAGGACAGCCGTCTGGCCATTGCAGTCTGTGAAGCGGGTGGATTGGGGTCTGTTCCGTGTGGCATGCTGAATGTTGAGCAGATTGAGATCGAAATCCGTGCGGTAAGATTAGCCACTGACAAACCTTTTAACCTCAATTTTTTCTGTCATAAAATGCCGGAGTTCGATCTTGAGAAGCAGTTAGGGTGGCAAAATACATTGTTACCCTATTTTGCTGAATTGGGTCTTGAATGCCCGCCACCGGTAAAGTCTGCCAGTAGAATGCCGTTCAACCACGAGATTGCCGACGCTATCGAACCATTTAATCCGGAAATAATCAGCTTTCATTTCGGCCTTCCTGACAAAGATCTGATGAAGAGGGTAAAAGGGTGGGGGAGCCGGGTCATTTCTTCTGCCACTACCCTTGAAGAGGCTGTTTGGCTTGAAGAAAACGGTGTGGACGGCATTATCGCCCAGGGTTATGAAGCTGGGGGCCACCGAGGGATTTTTCTTTCCGATGACCTTTCAACCCAGATCGGGATGTTTTCCCTTGCGCGCCAGATTACACAAGCGGTTAATGTTCCTGTGATTGCAGCCGGCGGTATTGCGGATGCAGAAGGGGTTGCCGCCGCCATGAAACTTGGCGTCGAAGCCGTACAGATTGGAACCGCATTTTTGCTTTGTGACGAAGCCACAACCGGTATAACTCACCGTCAGGCACTGCAACAACAACGGGCACGGCATACAGCGTTAACCAATTTATTCTCTGGCCGTCCAGCTCGTGGAATTGTGAACCGGGCAATGTCTGAACTAGGGTACTTAAATGAATCTGCCCCGGCTTTCCCTTACGCAGCGACAGAAATCACTCAGTTGCGCCAGCGCTTTGAAAGCGCAGGCAGGGATGACTTTACCCCATTGTGGTGCGGGCAGAACGTATCCGGGTGCAAGTCCATTCCCGCCGCGGAGCTTCTAAAGCAGCTTGCTGCAAATATTGCATAGTGTGGTGCCGATGAACTTCAAACAAGTTCCAACTCAAGTACTGCCGATGAAACTGTTGCTGGAAGCTGACCCTTCTGAGGAGTGCATTCGCACTTATCTGGATGGGGCCTGGGGCTATGTGGCTGAATCCGAGGTGCGTGGGTTGACTGAAATTGTGGGTGTTTGTGTGGTCAAACCCACGTCGGAGACGAACGCCGAGCTCTTCAATATTGCTGTAGACCCTTGTCTCCATCATCGTGGGATAGGCTCTGGGCTGCTTCAATTTGTCCTTTGTGATGTTCAGCAAAAAGGTATAAGTAAAATGGAGCTTGGTACAGGTACCTTTGGTTACCAGCTAGAGTTTTATCAAAAATATGGATTCCGGGTTACCGGTGTCATTCCGGATTTTTTTCTAGATAACTATGAAGGGCCGATATTTGAAAACGGACTCCAGCACAAAGATATGCTGAGATTGCACAAAGTTTTTTAAAATCAGGACTGAAACTAGATGAGATTAAAATAAAACCGAAAACCTTGTTTTCGGTTTTATTTTTGTACCAACTGTCATTTTATTGGCTGATTTAACAATTAGTTATATATCCTGTGCCCGTAACCGGTTGATATTTTGTTCTTTATTAAATTGGTGCGTCCATCCGTTGTGTTGGTGAATTGTGGTTTTGTGTGAGTGTCAACAGATAGCGTTCGCAACTCGGTTGTAACATATTGATATTTTGAGAAATATTACAATTCTGGTATGACGTTTCAAATTTTTGCTCAATTTATTTTGGTTACATAGTATTAAGCATTCTCAACGTACCGAGGCGAATCTGTTTCGGTAATATTACCCTGAGGTGCATCTCATGGAACACGAAGGCGGCATGCTCATCATGCACGTCATTAATACCTTTGCAGGTATGGTATGGCAGATATACTGGCCTCTGGCATTCGGTCTAATGCTTTCATCCCTTCTACGCCACGTCCTGCCGGTCGATACTGTCGCTGATAATTTAGGAAAGACCACACCCAAAAGCCTCGCACTGACAACAGTCCTTGGAATGGTTTCATCTTCCTGCTCATACGCCGCTGCAAGCCTTTCTCGTACCTTACTGATAAAAAAGGCGACTTTGTCGAACGCAATGGCTTTTCTGGTTTCCAGTACAAACCTTATTCTTGAAATGTTTATCGTACTTGTGACCTTGTTGGGCTGGCAGTTCCTTTGGGGGGAGGTGGCTGGTGGGCTTTTGTTGATTGTGATAGTCGCCACTCTTTTCCATCTGGTTTATCCCAAAGAGCAGGAGCAGGCGTTACGGACAAAACTATCTGCAGACGAAAATCCGGCCTCACAAGAAGGTTGCGGGATGTCAGGGATGGATCACTCTGGTATGAAGCATGAAATGGGTGATCATTGTGACATGCCTGAAATGGACCATTCCGGGTCGATGGGACACGGGATGGCACATGAGCATATGGATCACAGCGATAAACCAGAGCACGGACAGATGGAACATGCGCATATGTCCCACGGAAGTATGCATGACCACTGTGGTGAGTCGATGTCTGCTCCGAAAAAAGAGACACTGGGAGAGAAAATTTGCAGGAGTGCTGGCTACTTCCAGATGGACATCAGCATGATTGGCAAAGAGATCCTGATTGGTGTCGTTATCTCTTCATTACTGATTGCCGTTATTCCTCAAGACTGGTGGCGTGAGGTGTTTATCAGTAACCAATTGGGTTTGCCTTCCTGGTTACATTCTCTGCTTGATGTCGTAATAGGTATCTTTGTTGCGGTCATTGCTTATGTTTGTTCTGTAGGGAACCTGTTGCTTGCCGCTGCTCTTTGGCACGGAGGGATTTCTTTCGGTGGTGTCATGGGCTTTATTCTTGCTGATGTACTGACAATTCCGATGACACGTGTATATGCCAAATATTATGGAAAAGAACCTGCCAAATGGATGGTTGGCTTACTGTTTATTGCCATCCTTATAACCGGTTTGCTGCTTGATGCGATATCCAGTGGTATTGATTGGTCTGCATCAAGGGAGACCGTTAGGACACTGCATGAAGCCGGATTTGGGGTTAACTTTACAACCATAATGAATCTTATATTTATTCCGCTTTCCGTTTGGTATTACCAGACTGGTAAAAAAGCCAATGCGAACATGGGTATGTCTATGTAGGCAAAAACCCGATTGAGTTGATGCTCGTCAACTGCCAGGGATGGCTACCTAAATTCATCGGTAGTACAATACGTTGCGTCAATAGGAAAAACACTCGCCCCGGTTTGGTCACCGGGGCTGTGTTTTTATATGTTGCTCGTTTTCTCAATCCGCATTTTCTGTATTAGCTCGCCATCAATTCGACCATCCTTCCAAACTGAGCCATTCGCACCACATTAGAGACAATTCAAGACATTTGAAGTCAATTTTTGATACGTATATGGACAGAGCTGTTTGGATTTGACCGATTGCCGTTGTCAATTTTCCCTGCCAAAACAAAATGTTCGACTATAGTTATACCAGTTGCTCATGGATTGTGGTTGCTATGTTCGAGAGAGTCTCAGAAAAGCGAAGACTGTTAACACTTGTAGCAGTGATATGCCTTTGTGTGGTTGGGGCAGTGATAACCGCGATAGTGGTGTTATATCAAACCGCGTTTGAAAGGCATGTTGAGCTACAGAGAGTGGCACTGACCGGACAGAAAGAGCTGATTTCAGCCGTGGGGCGATTTGATGCTATCAACAGTGAATTTGATCATGAGGGCGGTGCGCTGGGAGGAACACTCAGCCAACTTGTCAGTGCTCACCAAAACTATAACCTTTTAAACGCATCTTCAGTATTTGTATTGGCTGAAAAAGATGGGGAAAGGTTTATCCCTATCATGCTTCATGATGAGAATGGCGTAGAGGTTTCTGATGCTTATCAGCTTGGTGGAGGATTAAATCAACTTCCTGGCTGGCTTTCAGCGGTGTCATCTACCTTGAAAGGCAGTGAACGTGGAGTTGTCGATGCCCACGGAATGATGTTGGTTTATGACAGCCTTATAATTAATGACCATAATTTCCTGATTTTATTGAAAGATGATCTGAATGTAATAAGAACCCCCTTTCTAAAGGCTTCCCTCGCAGCACTTATTATTTCAATACTGTTAATATATTTATCTGTCAGGAAAGTGACGAATCAGATAAATCCAATCATTCGGGAGTTAGATGAACAAGTTACATTCAATAATAACTTATTTAATACAATCAAAACCCCGATAATAGTAACAAATAATGAAGCGATTATAGAAAATCATAATATTGCAGCCAGTGAAACCTTCAATTATGACGAACAAAGCTTAAATGGTTTAAAAATTGACGAAATCATACCAAAATATCAGGAATTAGACCTTCATGAACATATAGGTGTATGTAACGGTGGTGAGGAAATTTATCTCCAGCTGGCTTATGGAAACACAGAAATAAATGATAAATTGTTGCATGTATATATTGCCACGGATATCACCCAGCGGAAACAAGCTGGTGTGATGATGCGGGATCTGATGGCAAAAAGCGCAGCAATTTTGGATACAGTTAAAGATGGCATATTCACCATTGATGATAAGGGCATTATTCATAGCGTAAACCCAGCGGTAGAAAAAATATTTGGTTATTTCTGCGGAGAGTTTGAAGGGCAAAACATAAAAATGATTACGCCTGATGGTATCCGTGAAAAACATGACGGTTTTTTAGAAAAATATAAAGAGACTGGGGAGCACCACGTGATTGGTGCGACCAGGGAAATGCAGGCTCAGCATAAAGATGGACATGTATTCCCTTTAGAGTTAACCGTGAATGAGTTTTACATTGGAAGTGAGCGTTACTTTACGGGCGTTGTTCGTGATATCACAGAAAGAAAGTTAGCCGAAGCTGAATTACAGAAACACAGAGACAACTTACAGGAAATGGTTGCTGTAGCAACATCAGAAATAGAGGCCATCGTTAAAACGGCTGTCAATGGTGTTGTGACTATTGATGAAACCGGAACAATAAAGATCTTCAATCCGGCAGCTGAAAGAATGTTTGGCTGGAGTGCTGATGACATCATTGGTCAAAACGTGGCTAAACTAGTGCCTGATATAGACCGTGTGACTCATGATGGTTTTATAAAAAACTACATTATTACAAGAGAAGCAAAGATTATCGGTCGCGGCCGCGAAGTTGAAGCTTTAAAGAAAGATGGAAAACGTTTCCCCGCACACTTAGCTGTTGGTCATAGTCAATTATCAGAAAACAAGCACCTTTTTGTCGCATTTATCGCGGATATCACTGAGCAGAAAAATGCTGAAAAAGAACTTATTGTTGCCAAAAACAATGCTGAGGAAGCAGCAAGAGTTAAGGCGAACTTTCTGGCCAATATGAGCCATGAAATACGCACCCCGATGAACGCAATTATCGGGTTTTCGGAAATTTTACTCCAAGACAAGGATCTCTCTGACTCAGGAAGAGAACATGCTGTAACCATCCATAGCTCTGGAAAAAACCTGTTAAACATTATCAATGACATTCTGGATTTTTCAAAAATAGAAGCAGGGAGCATTACGCTTGAACATGTTTGCTTTAATTTGCGTAATGTCTTGCAGGATACATTGCGGACGTTATCCCTTAAAGCGGCAGATAAAGATCTGGAGTTAGTTTGCAAAGTGTCACCTGAAATTGCTGCGCGAGTTGATGGAGATCCGACGAGGCTACGCCAGGTAATTATTAATCTCATTGGTAATTCCATTAAATTTACCCCTTCAGGCAGCGTGACATTGCAAGTAGAGCCGGTGCCAGACTCAGATCTCATCCAATTCAGCGTTATTGATACCGGTATCGGAATGACAGCCGAGCAGGTAGACAGAGTGTTTGATGCCTTTTCTCAGGCAGATGCAAGCACAAACCGAAAATTTGGCGGAACAGGCTTGGGCACCACGATCAGTAAGCAGATAGTGGGTTTAATGGGCGGGGATATTTGGGCGGAGAGTGAGCTCAATAAGGGGACCACATTCCATTTCACAGCATTGCTCTTGCCTTCTGAGAACATCGAAAACTGTTTGTTTGAAGATGGCAGTTATGTAGAGTCCGGTTACCTGTCTCCTCGCAGCTTTAACATATTGTTGGCAGAAGACATACCAACCAATGCCACGCTTGCGACGTTAAGGCTGGAGGAGCAGGGACACACGGTAGTGTGGGCAGATAATGGGCGTAAAGCTGTTGACCATGCAGTGACAGAGAAATTTGATATCGTCTTGATGGATGTACAAATGCCGGAGTTGGACGGCATGGAAGCATCGAAAGAAATTCGTAAAAGGATGGCTGATTCAGAATACCACCTTCCGATAGTGGCGTTGACTGCCAGTGTCATGAAGGAAGACGAACAAGAATGTTTCGATGCGGGTATGGACGCTCTTGTGGGTAAACCAATCGATTTTGATGTCCTCCTTTCAACAATGGAAGACTTGGTACCTGCCGGAAGAGGTAAAGAAAATACTGGGAAGCCGGCACTACCACTATCTGTCCAGGAGGAAATAGATTTTTCATACCTCTCTGGAATTGTTGATGTTGATAAGGGACTGAAAACCTGGGGGGACAGTCTAGTTTATGCGACGTCATTGGTGAAATTTGCAGAGGAAAGGGTTGCCAGTGGAGCCGAATTGGAAGACTTGTTGCAAAACCACCCCGACGATCCTGAACCACCAAGGTCAATAGCTCATGCACTGAAAGGGTTAGCAGGAAATCTAAGTATTACCGACGTAGCTGAACTGGCGACAATTGTTGATGACTTATTGAAAATCCCTGACGTTGAGCATGCACTTGCCAAAACAAAAGAAATGAATAAAGCACTGGATATTGCTGCGAAAGCTATCTTGAAACTGGAACTGCCAAAAAATGAAACACATGAAGAGGTTGAGCCAATTGATCCTGAACAGATAAAGGAAATACTTAATAAAATAATTGAGGGGTTGAATGAACTAAACCCTGACGCTGTTGAACCACATATTAAGACCCTGGAAAGATTTATAGATAAGAAAGAACTGTCTTCTATAAAAAGACATATCGATGCTTTTGACTTTGACAGTGCCTCAGAAGAAGCATTGGCGCTTGTAGAGCGCATTGATAGCCTGTGACGAGTAGGAGTTATAATGAACGACAAGTTTAAAATCTTACTGGTTGATGATGAACCCAATAATTTGAAGTTACTGCAACAGATATTAAAGGATCACTACCAGTTAATCTTTGCGCCTAATGGAGAAAAGGCCCTTCAGGCTGTAGAAAAACATTCCCCGGATCTTATTTTACTGGATGTGATGATGCCGGATATGAATGGTTATCAAGTCTGTGAAACGCTAAAATCATCACAAGAAACAGAGCATATTCCAGTAATATTTGTGACAGCAATGGGACAACAGGAAGACGAAGAAAAAGGGTTTGATGTTGGCGGGGTGGATTATATTCAAAAGCCAGTTTCAGCACCATTGGTTTTAAGGAGAGTAAAAACCCACCTGTCCCTGGTCAGGGCGAAAGAACTTGAGATTGTACAGCGTGAAGCTATATACATGTTGGGTGAAGCTGGCCACTACAATGACAGTGATACCGGGGTTCATATTTGGCGAATGGCGGCTTATTCAAAACTGCTGGCATTGGCTGCCGGATGGCCACGCCGCTCGGCTGACCTGTTGGAGTTGGCGGCCACTATGCATGATACAGGTAAGATAGGGACGTTGGACTCTGTTTTAAAGGCCCCACGAAAGCTGACAAGTGAAGAGTGGGAACATATGAAGCAACATACTGAGGTTGGGTATGAAATATTGAGCCGCAGCCATGCCCCAATTTTCAAACTTGCGGCTGAAGTAGCCCGATACCACCATGAAAAATGGGATGGTTCAGGATATCCAAGGGGGCTTTCAGGGGAAGAAATTCCAGAATCCGCACGTATTGTTGCTATTGCTGATGTGTTTGATGCGTTAACAATGAAACGTCCGTACAAAGAGCCCTGGAGTGTTGAAAAGAGTGTCAATACGATTAAAGCCGATGCTGGGACTCATTTTGACCCACACATTGTGTCCCTGTTAGATCAAGTGTTACCGGCAATGTTAGAAATTAAAGAGGAATGGGATAAAAAAGAAATCGAAAGACATAGTGGCCCATGTGTTGGAATTGTCGATAATGACAGACATTTTTGTGAAGTATTGACCGCTATATTAGAAGGTTACAAATTCCATATCTCTATTCATGCCCATAATAAAGACGATTGCCTGAAACGCCTAGAAAGTAATAGTTGTAATGTCCTTATTATTGACTACAACCTATTATGTGCAGAGAACTTCTCCCTGCTAACAGACATTAGAGGAAAATATAGTGATTTGAAAATCATCGCCTTGACTGACGATTCAGTCACTGGAATAGATGAAGGCCAAATGGACTCTTATCAAGTTGAGTGTATAGAAAAAGGAAAAGATTTTAATGTTATCCGGGAAATGATTGAAGGTATTAACTAGCTGATGCTATGTAAAAACATTAGTACCTCTTGAAGAGGTATGAATTGAAAGTATAGGAAAGTACTTTAATGGTTTGACTTGGCCGCATTTTTCTTAGAGATACTTACCACTCCATTTGACCGTTTCTTTGTTGACTTAGTTCTATACATGTCTTTATCCGCATTGATAAGTGCTTCCTTCGCTGAAGGATAAGACTCCGGACCTGCTTGAGAGAAACCAAAACTCAAGTTCACGTGTTGAATGTTCTCGCTAAGGAATTTGAGCACGCGGTCTTGCCAGATGGTGACGGCATTCATTGAGCAGTTGCTCATAAGCACACAAAATTCATCCCCACCGTAACGAAAGCACTCATCTTCGATGCGTGACGCGGCTTTAATGGATTCTGCAACAGCACAGATCACCTCATCTCCATATTGATGGCCGTGTGAGTCGTTTATGATTTTGAAATCATCGATATCAATAAAAGCAATAAGTACTGGCTCGCGACGGCGTTCAGCAGCTCTTAACATTCTTGTGACGGACTCTTCCAGATGACGGACATTTAATAAACCGGTAAGTGCATCAGTACGTGATAACTCTTCCAACTGGGCGGTGCGTTCAGAAATTTTCTCTTCGAGTAAAGAGGCATATTGCTCGGATTTATTTTTAGCAATTTCTATTTCAGTCAACATACTCTTGATGTAACAGTCAAATACGAGGGTGATGTCGAAAAGAATCAGTTTTTCGAGGGCACGTAATATAGGCTCTCTCTCTTCAGTGTTTGGTATCATTTCCTTAAAAAGACTGACGATATGATTTTGTAAGGCATGTATGGCAGCCAGGTAAAGCTTGGGTTCCACCCCGATTCGCTTATGCACGAGACCGATACGTAATCTGTGGTTCACATACTCCATATCATAGTAACCACTAAAAAGGTCGCGAATGTATTTCTCTTGGGTGATTTTCAGTTTGCTGAGTGTATCCCTGTCACCGATTAACAGGGCAACTTCTGGCATGGAGGTCTGTTCACTGTAGAACTTGTCGATTAGTGATTTTAGATTGTTTTCAATTTTCTCTTTGCAACTGCCAAGCAACATCTCATCGTCATGAGTCAGGTTGAGGAGTTGTTTCCGGGTTGAAATTTCGAACTCTGTTATGCGCATCTGCTCCAGCAGTGTTTGGTGCGAACTGTTCATACTGATACAGCCTCCTTGTTCAGTACAACTGAGCCGCAAACATCATTAGCCAGTGTTCAGAAAGCGGCAGTGCGATTTTTCCCGATTTCTAGATAAAATATACGCATTTATAATCATAGCAAACAAACAGTAATGTGCGATTAACATACTGTGAGGTATAGGAAAATGTGATCTGTGTACATTCAACGGAACGGGTTACATATCAGATCACTCTGCACTTGCTTATTTTCAATTCGTCCTCATGAGTATTCCGCAATAACTCTGCCGCCTGAGATTCGGACCCGGTTTAAAACCGTGCCTCAAAATCATGATTTGCTAGCTGTTTCCCTCGTTAAAATCCTTTTGGAAATAGAGTACTTTTTGCAGGTAACGCCGCGCTTCATCCTTTGGGTGTTTAGTTGTCAGTGCATCATAAACCTGGCGGGAATTGAGGCGGTTAAGCTTTTCCATCGCGAACTTTCGATCGGTATCAAACGTCGCAAGAACACCGCCGGTTCCACCGTTGTACGCAGAAATCATGCTGAAATGGCGAGAGCTTGGATTTTTCACATCGCGAAGATAACGGGTTTTCAGGATATGCAGGTATGCGGCGCCGGTATCTATGTTGTTCGCGGGATCAAAGAGGTACTCTTTCGTGGGGATACCCGGTTGATTCTTCACAAGGTTGAACACATCTGCCCCGGCAGTCTTCGGGATAACCTGCATCAGGCCATAGGCACCTGCGTGGCTTACTGCATAAGGGTTAAAACTGCTTTCTGTTTTGATAATGGCATAAATTAAGTCTTCTGACAGGTTGTAGCGGTGTGCTGCATCTCTGACCAAATGGGCATACTGGTATTCCCGCTGGGCAAGGTGATCTTTCACCATATCAATCTGAACATAGTACGCCTTGCCATGCTTGATGGTTTTGGCGTGCAATTTGTTCTCAATCAAGTAATCAGCAAAGCGGTTGGCCCGCCATTCCCACTCAATCGGTTTTCCATCATGGTCTACCACCTGACCAAGCAAAAAGGGTTTCCCTCTAAGTACAACTTCTTTGTCAGTAAAAAGTTCGGCATGCTGTGGATCTGCTGGCATTAACAGGGTTTGGACGATTGCTTTCTGCAATTTCTCTTTAGGTTGGTGTTGGGACACTGTAGAGACGTAGATTTTTCCAGCATCAAAATCAATGTGGGCGCGGGTGCGGTAACCGTCAATATATTTGACGTAGCGGTGTTTCCCCGACTCCAGGTATTCATCGTCGCCCCATTGCTTTTTTACCTGTGCTGCGAGGTATTTATAGAGTTTTTCGGCTGCTTCTTTATTTTTGTCCGGCCTGGATTCGGTGATCGGTGGATGAACTGTAGTGGTGTTGCAGTCGCATTCCGGGGCATAGGGGTTGATGGTACATGCTGACAGCAGCGCGGAAGAAAGCACAATGGACAGTTTTTTCATTTTTATAGAGTTTTTCCAGAATGTGGAGCGGGGAAACCCGGCAATAATCAAAAGTACGTCGCTGTTCTAATTGCCCATCGCTGGCGCGGTAACGTACCAAAATTGACAGGCAAATTAATAGTAGATGCGCATCGGGATGCTATGCTTTCGTGTTGATAATTGGAAGGATTTTGTATTGATTATGCGTCTTTTGTTAGGTTAACCAGTCTGAAAATGTGGTACAGATAAGGTGTGCTGGTATCGTTTGTGAACGGAATTATGAAACGACTGACTGTATTGGTGTTATCTACGGTTCTCTCAACGACAGGGTGTGGTGAAGAGAAAGCGTCGGGCGGAAGCGGAAGCAGTGTGAAACCTGCGCCTCCTCCACCTACAGAACAAAGTGGGTGGAATATACAAAATAACAGCCTCCCGGTTCTTTCCGCTGGCGATCACAGAGCACAGGCGTTGTGGGGAGATCCCCATGTCACCGGAACTCCAGGCAGTTTTCGAATGTATGCGACAACGAGTACGGTAACGCCCTTTAAGGCGCCGATTTTACCATTCCGTTTTGATTCTACGGACGGAGTTACCTGGAACCTTGCCTCAACCCTGCCATTAGTGGATGTAACATCAACGTCTTTTGCCAGCCTGGAAACGCCTTCAGTCGTCTTTTTTAACAGCAATTACCATATGTACCTGACGGCGGTATACCCTGAAAACCATTCACCTCCCATGGAAATTGTCCATGCCCAGTCGGCAGATGGTTCAAGCTGGACGCTGACCGGCACGCCTGTTATCCGGGTATCATCAACTGCAACTGATTGGAACGGTTATTCGGTGGCAGAACCGGCGGCACTGGTGAAAGACGGTAAAATATGGCTCTATTTCAGTGGAGTGGGGCCGGATAGCAGTGGCAGTGGTCCCAAAAACGTAATCGGTGTGGCTGAAAGCAGTGATGGAGTGGCTTTCTCTACACCAGCCATCGCACATTCGCCAACTGCCCGCTACGGAGAAAGCAAAGGGTATGCCGGGTATTCAACGCCGATGGCATTCGAAATGGATGGAAAAGTACATTTAGTTTATGACTTAGCTTCCTACGACGTAAACTCAGACCCCAAGTGGCAACAAGTGGCGATTTTGAATGCTGTAGAAGAAAGCCCGGGAAATTTTAAGGAAGCGGATTTACCCATTTTAAACCGCGGGAATTCGGATGGGACACTCTCCTGGGCATCAGGTCAGGTTATTGGACCAACCGTTGTTGAGAATAACGGGACAATTCATCTCTGGTTTGGTGCTCATGCGAACAAGGCCGGTCTGGCTGACCTGATTAACCGGGGTTTTACCGGAAATGAGTTTGGAATTGGCTATATGACAACGAGCAAAACCAACTATCTGGTGAATTTGGAATAAACCCGTTTAGAAAAAAATGCCCCTTCTCATGGGAGGAGATAAAGGGGCAAATGTCGAAGTAAAGGAAAAGAAAGATTTGTCACTTGGGGGTTAGCCTTCCCCTTTGTCAGCCGTGATACCGGCATTGCTCTTGATACTATCTTTCAAGCCTGGCTTTTTGGCAAAGCGGTTGAAAAGTGGCAGGGCCATGATGACAACAGCCAGTACCATGATGCTCAGGGTAATCGGACGCTCCCAAAGGAATGAGAAACTTCCGTCAGAAAGTATCAATGCCCGGCTGAGGTTGTTCTCCATAATGCCACCAAGGATGAATCCCAGAAGCATTGGCGCCATTGGAAAATCCAGCAATCTCAGGAATATCGCCACAACAGTAATCAGCACCATCATGTTGATATCGAAAGTATTAAAGCTCACCAAATAAACACCGGTTATCGAGAAAAACAGGATAAGCGGGATCAGGATCGGGCGCGGGATGGCCAGCAGCCGTGAAATATACGGAATCAGCGGCAGGTTCAGAATCAACAGTACGATGTTGCCGAAGTACATAGAGATTATGACCGACCAGAACACGTCCGGGTTATCAACGAATAGGCGTGGACCCGGCTGGATGCCATAAGCAATCAGTGCTCCCAGCATGATTGCAGTAGTACCAGAGCCCGGAATACCGAGTGTCAATAAGGGTACGAAAGAGCCGGTTGATGCCGCGTTGTTGGCTGACTCCGGTGCTGCCAGTCCACGCAGCGCGCCTTTACCAAACTGCTTTTTCAGCCGCTCAGGAGCGAGGTTTCGCTCAAGGCCATAGGCCAGGAAAGATGCAATAGTTGCTCCGGCACCCGGCAATACGCCAACAAGGAACCCAAACAGAGAAGAACGGCCAACGGTCGGGGCTACTTCTTTAACCTCCTCTTTGGACAATTTCATACTGCCGAGGGATTCGGTGTCCATGTCCGGGTCTTTTTCGTTGTGCTGGCCTTTCATCACTGTCATCACGACTTCCGCAAGGGCGAAGGTCGCCATAGCCAGAAGCAGGAAGCTGATACCGTCCACCAGATCCATACTGCCGAAGGTGAAGCGGGGTGCTCCGGTGATCACATCTGTCCCGATAGTGGCGATCATCAGGCCAAAAATGGTCATCATCATCGCTTTGAGTACCTGGCCTTTACCAGAAAATGCAGAGACGGCGGTCAGGCCAAGCACCATCAATGCAAAGTAATCGCTCGACTGGAAACTGAGGGATACCGATGCCAGGGCAGGTGCAGCAAACAGCAGGATAATGGCTCCGATAGTACCGCCAGTGAACGAGCTGTAGGCTGCCAGAGCAAGCGCTTTACCGGCCATCTGGCGCTGTGCCATCGGGTAGCCGTCAAATGCTGTTACTACGGTACTTGCACAGCCCGGAGCGTTAATGAGGATAGATGATGTTGAACCACCAAACACCGCACCGTAGTACACTCCGGCCATCAAGATAATTCCGGAGGCTGGATCCAGGCCATAGGTGACGGGAATCATCAAGGCTACCGCTGATATGGGACCGAGTCCGGGTAACATGCCTATAAACGTACCGGCGAAACAGCCCACAACCACCATCAAAATATTAAACGGCATCAATGCCGTACCAAGCCCGGTTGCAATTCCATCTAACATAGGGCTTAACCTCCAAGCAGGGTTTCAAACAATCGACCTGGCGCCAGATAAATATCCAGAAGTTGCGCCAGAATAAACCAAATGCCTACAGCAAATGGGACGGATGCAACAATCAGTGTTTTGGCATCCCGGACACCCAGCAGCCAATATCCGCCCATCAGGAAAACAATGGTAGAGAGAACAAAACCTACCCATTTCAAGGCAAAGGCAAATACCAGAATCAAAACCAATAGCTTGGCGACAAGCATGAAGTTATAGCCGGTGAGCGATATCGCGTCCTTTCGGCTGCGGCTTCCGGTCACAATCATCAATACTGAAATTATTGCCCCTGCATAAGATAAAAAGGTGGGCAGAGTCTGGGCATGGAAAGGTTCAAATTCATCTCCCGGTAACATCGGAATTTGTTTTGCGTAATATCCGTATGCTATCGAAAGACACAGAAACACCAGACCACCGATATGGTCTTTTGTTAACGTCACGTCTCTGGTAAACGGCATAGTAATACTCCAGGGCGGCAGGTGCGTAGAAAGGCCGGACAGGGCTGCCCGGCCTGTAGTGCAGAGTTACTTCAGGAAACCAAGTTCGCGCATGAGGTCGCCGACAACCACTTCCTGGTTCTCGAGGAATGATACAAATTCATCACCCGGCATAAAGATTTCGGTCCAGCCGTTACGGTCACGAACCTCTGCCCATTCACCGGTGGAGTACATTTTCTCCAGCATTGCTTGGTACTCTTTCGCCTGCTCAGCAGGGAGGCCCGGTGCGCCAAAGAATCCACGCCAGTTTACAAAGCTCGCGTCATAACCTTCTTCTTTTAGGGTGGGGACGTTCGGAGCAGCAGGGGAGCGCTCATCACTGGTGACTGCGAGAATACGAACTTCACCGGCTTTGGCGAGGGCAAGTGCTTCACTGAATCCGGTTGAAAGCAGAGCTGCTTCTCCGGAAAGCAAACCTGCCATTGCTTTGCCACCCGCATCGTAAGCTACGTATTTCACTCGGCGTGGATCACCACCGGCTGCGCCAAATGCCATTGCGGCTACCAAATGATCCATACTGCCGCGGGCTGAGCCACCGGCAACCGATACGGAACGCGGGTTCTTATTGTAGTCAGCAACAACATCTTTAAAGGTTTTGTATTTTGAATCTACAGGTACAACAAATGCACCGTAGTCGCCGATAATGGCCGCAATTGGAGTCAGGTCACGGAATGACTGAGGGAAAACCTTAGATAGTGAGCGAATAACGATAGGGGTAGAGTTCACCATCAGCGTATCGTGAGCTTGGTCAGCAGTTTCAATCAGGTGCGCAATCGCTTTACCGCCACCGCCGCCTGAAAGGTTTTCGTAAGATGCGGTTTCCAGGATACCTGAACGGGTGAGTGCCTCACCGGTACCACGGGCAGTACCATCCCAACCACCACCGGCACCACCGGGAATCAGGAAGTGAACGGAGTCAGGGGCAGCCTGAGCAACACCGGTGCTTAAGCACGACGCCACTGCCAGTGCCATGAGTGTAGAGCGTTTCTTTCCAAGTAATTTGGCAAACATAATTCGACCTCTTTCCTTGTCTTATTGTCTTTGGCTTACCTCTCAAAGGTAAAATGTGAATGAAATGTTGCATAGTTTTTGTCTGTAATGGCTTTTCTATCCTTAAAAGTCATTTTGTTTATAAAGTTCACAGGCAGGGGGTAAAGGTTTTTATTAGGATAAACAGTGGAATGGGTTGGATGGATAAAACATGGTGGTATCACTTCGTGCCTTAAAGTTAAAAACCAGAATGGTGCTAATCCTGGGCCTGATGGCACTTCTGCAGACTGGCTTTATTGGTTTGTTTGCTCTTCATTACCTCAACCAGTCCCTTGACGAGCAGATCGGGAAAAGGGCGCTTCATATTGCGCAGACCATTGCGACCATGCCCGAAATCAAACAGGCTGTAGCTGAGCGGGACAGCGGGAGGCTTAATCCGCTTGCGAAAAATCTGGCTGAGCGCAACCAGGCACGTTTTGTTGTAATTGGTGACTATCAGGGAGTCCGCCTTGCGCACCCGCTGTCAGAGCGTATAGGGAAACCGATGTTTGATGACGACGGGGATTACAACGATCCGGTGTTACTCCACGGAAAACCCTATGTCGCGAAAGCTGTTGGCAGCCTAGGGGCTACCATGCGCGGAAAGGCTCCGGTCTTTGATGAGTCGGGCGAAGAAGTTATCGGCATTATCTCGGTAGGGATCCTGCTCGACCGGGTAGAGGAAATTATCAATGAGTACCGTTCCACACTCTACCTGGTTATCGGCGCAAGCTTCACACTCAGTGTGCTTACCGCGTTGTGGTTTGCAGGGCACTTCAAAAAAGCCATATTCGGGCTGGAGCCAGAACAGATAGGGCAGCTTTTCCAGGAGCGAAATGCAACGCTGGAAACTGTACGGGAAGGTATCATATCCATCAACCGTGAAGGACATATCACAACGTTCAACAAAGCTGCGGTCGAAATGCTGGGCTTGTCGACCGACCAACCGCTTGCCGGGAGACCGATCAGGGAAGTTCTCCCAAACAGCAAAATGATGGAAATACTGGAAAGCGGGAAACCACAGTACGACCGGGATGTTGTGCTAAGGGGAAAACGGTTGATAGTAAACCGGCTTCCACTTCTGCAAGAGAATGTGGTCACGGGTGTGGTATCAAGTTTCCGGTTGAAAGATGAATTGGAATTGGTGAGCAGGAAACTTACCCAAATCCAGCAGTACGCAGATTCACTCCGCGCACAGTCTCACGAGTATTCAAACAAGCTTCATACCATTGCTGGGCTGATCCAGCTGGGGGCGAACAATGAAGCTCTGGCGCTTATCGGGCAAGAAACCAGGGGGCATCAGGAACTGATTCAATTGCTGGTGGATGCTGTGCCTGACCCGGTACTGTCAGGTGCCTTGCTGGGTAAATATAACCGGGCAAGAGAGCTGGGGCTGGAGTTGGTGATTGACCCGGAAAGCCGGATGACAGACCTGCCGGACACACTTCCCCGAGAGCAGTTGGTCAGTATTGTCGGTAATCTTCTGGACAATGCGATGGAAGCAACAGTCAGCCATCAGGGGCAAAAAGTTGTGCTCTCGATGTCTGATTACGGAGACGACCTGATTTTTGAAATTGAAGATGAAGGTGGTGGTATTCCGGCAGAACTGGCTGAACGTATCTTTGAACGTGGGGTAACAACCAAACCGGGCGAAGGTCGGGGAATTGGCCTGCATTTGGTCAAGCGTTTGGTCAGCCGACTGGGCGGAACCATTACCCAGGAGCCCGGTGATGCAAATGGGAGCCGATTTACCGTCTATCTCCCCAAACGTTTTTCCTGAATTGCGGACGATTTGCGTATCTGATCGAAACACCTTGGGTTAAAATATGTTCTTATTTTAAAGCCGGTTGGGGAAACTCACCGGCTTTTGTGAACTTTCAGGGTACGGACCGGTCTCTGAAAGGTATTCTTATAAACAGGCCAAACAAAATGTATAAGAAAATTCTGGTTGTTGCCTTTGCGTCTGCCTCGATTATGGCGTGCAGCAGCGAGCCTTCCGTGGTGTTGAAGAAAGACAGTTGCGTTGTCGAACGTGCGGTGCCAGGCGGCTGGCAGTCAGGTGAAGTGAATGAGATGGTAAAGGGTGCAGTGAGAGCCGCTCTGCAGGATATTGCCGGTGACCACAAAGTGGATGACATCATCAGTGTTCACCAGCAGGTTGTTGCCGGTATGAACTATGATATCGATTTCCGTCTGGATAACGGTGATGTCTGGAATGCAAAAGTATTCCGGGCATTGGACGGCAGCTACGATGTGAAAGATGTGATGCTAAAACCTTTGGTTTCTGACAACTGCCGCTGATACCCAAGATTCCTAAGCCCCGCAATGCGGGGTTTTTTGATTATTTTTAATCCATCCACCTTACTCGTAAGTGCAAATATTCCCCTCCAACAATTCCAGATCTATTAAGTATCTTGCATGAGAGCCTGAGCACGAAAAGACAATCCCAGCTATAAAAGGGGTATTTGTGTAGATATGCTGATTTAACAAAGAAAACGATTGGTGCCGGAATATTGATGATGGAGGGAACCATGGCAACAGTGGCATTTATAGGACTTGGCAATATGGGGCTGCCAATGGCAGTCAATTTAGTGAAAAGTGGTGCTACCGTCACCGGCTATGACCTTAATCCCGCTTCACTCCAAGCGTTGCAGGTAGCCGGTGGGTTAACTGCTGCTACTTCCTGTGGGGCAGCTGCCGGCGCAGATGTTGTTGTTACCATGCTTCCGGCGGGCAAACATGTCCGCGAACTGTATTTGGGCACCGATACCCAAACCGGTTTGCTGGAGGCCGTAGGTAAAGGGACGCTCCTGATTGACTGTTCAACAATAGATGCGGAGAGTGCCCGCCAGGTAGCCGCCGCTGCAGATACAAAAGGCCTGGATTTCATTGATGCGCCTGTGTCCGGCGGCACTGGCGGTGCGCAAGCCGGTACGTTGACCTTTATTTGCGGTGGTAACGATACAGCTTTTGAAAGGGCTAAACCAGTATTGTCAGCAATGGGGGCCAATATCTTTCATGCGGGAGGGGCCGGTGCCGGACAGGTTGCTAAAATCTGCAATAACATGATGCTGGCGATACTGATGGCAGGAACCAGTGAAGCGCTTTCAATGGGCATAGACAACGGGCTGGACCCCAAAGTGCTGTCAGATATCATGAAAGTTAGCAGCGGTGGGAACTGGTCGCTGGAAAAATATAACCCGTGCCCGGGTGTGATGGAAAAAGTACCGTCTTCAAATGGATACCAGGGCGGCTTTATGGTTGATTTAATGGTGAAAGATCTGGGGCTGGCACAGGAAGCAGCCTTGCAATCCGGGTCAAGCACTCCGCTGGGATCTCTGGCGCGAAGCCTCTACGTTTCCCATGCTAGAAAGGGAAACGGACAACGGGACTTTTCATCAATTTTTGAGTCATTTGCAGATCAGGAAAAGTGATTCACTAACGTTCCTTCCAACCGAGGCTCCTGTAAAAGGGGCCTCAAATCATTGTGCGGGGGAAAATGCGCGCACAATAAAAACACGATGGGGTATGGCAAGCAGTTCCCCCGGAAAGTCTGATTCGAGCTTAGCTTTTAGCACTGCATCAAAGTCAGCCACTTTTTCTTCTGAAAGGGATGCGGCGATTCCTGCACTGGCCCGGATCCTGCCACGCCAGTCACCCGGCGTGTAGATTGCATTAATATCGTAGGAACAGGTCGTAATATCTGTGAACTTGGCATTACCAAGGTGACGCGGCCATTCGGGATAGATGCCGGTACCGTTATCCATGTTCCACTGAGGATTGAATGATTTAATCAACTGCTCCGTGGCTTCAACTACGTTGCCTTTTAATGGTAACCAGTCAAAGTGAGCGATGATTAGGGTGCCTCCCGGTTTTAAAATACGCTTTATTTCAGTAGTGGCAGCTTCCGGGTTAAACCAATGCCAGCATTGGCCGGCTGTTACAACATCAGCAATACCGGATTCCAACCCGGTGTGTTCTGCGGTTCCCTCAGAAAACTCAGGCATACAGCCCTCATCCAAAGCTAACTGTCGTGCTTGTTCCAGAAGCTCAGGCGCTGGATCTATCCCGGTAACGATACAGCCCCTGTGCGCAAACCCACGAGCCAGAGTGCCGGTCCCCGAGCCAAGGTCAATCAACCGGTCTCCGGGTTTAATGGTGCCATTTTTAACTAACTTATCGAAGAAACAGCTTGGAAACCCCTGGCGGTGACGGGCATAGTCCTTAGCGGTTTTGCCGAATTTAATGTCCATATGGCCTCCAGAATCATTGAGTTAACAAACAGACAGTATTTTATTGTTTTGAAGATCGCTAAAGAAAATTGATGAATTTTTCGAATAAAAAAGCCGGGCAGATAGCCCGGCAGCGGAAGAGAAGGGAAAATTTTTAAATTTTACTCTTCAATATAGTTTTCAATCCCTGGACAAGAGCAAATCAGGTTACGGTCACCGTAGACGTTATCGACACGGTTGACCGCAGGCCAGTACTTGGCGTCCTGGGTTTGTGCTGATGGGAAGCAGGCCAGCTCACGGCTGTAAGGGCGGTTCCATTCAGCATCCATCAGGTCCTTCTGGGAGTGAGGGGCGTTGACCAGCGGGTTGCTTTCCAATGGCCATTCGCCGGACTGCACTTTGGCGATTTCTTCACGGATAGCAATCATGGCATCACAGAATCGGTCAATTTCGCCTTTGTCCTCACTTTCTGTTGGCTCCACCATCAGGGTACCTGCAACCGGGAAAGACATGGTTGGGGCGTGGAAACCGTAGTCCATAAGACGCTTGGCAATATCTTCTTCGCTGATACCGGATTCCGCTTTCAATGGGCGGATATCGATAATACATTCATGGGCGATTCGGCCATTGGTACCGCGGTAAAGAACCGGGTAGTGCGGACGCAGGCGCTCCATGATGTAGTTGGCGTTGAGAATTGCGGCCTTGGTGGCATCGGTCAGACCTTTTGAGCCCATCATGGCAATGTATGCCCAGGAGATAGGAAGGATCGATGCGCTTCCCATCGCTGCGGCTGAAACCGCGTAATCGGTTCCGGTCTCAACGTGACCCGGCAGGAATGGTGTCAGGTGAGACTTCACTCCAATTGGCCCCATCCCCGGGCCGCCGCCACCGTGTGGGATACAGAAGGTTTTGTGCAGGTTAAGGTGAGATACATCAGAGCCGATAAAGCCGGGGCTTGTCAGACCGACCTGAGCATTCATATTTGCGCCGTCCAGATATACCTGGCCACCGGCTTCATGAACCAGTTCACAGACATCACGCACGGTTTCTTCATATACGCCATGTGTCGATGGGTAGGTGATCATGATGCAGGACAGATCATCCCGGTGCTTCTCGATTTTTGCCTTTAGATCGTTAAGGTCGATGTTGCCGTTGTCATCACAGCCTACAACTACAACTTTCAATGACACC
Organism: Parasalinivibrio latis; assembly: GCF_036825535.1. GTDB lineage: Bacteria > Pseudomonadota > Gammaproteobacteria > Enterobacterales > Vibrionaceae > Parasalinivibrio > Parasalinivibrio latis. The sequence goes on along the minus strand of NZ_CP098813.1, from coordinate 28,326 downwards.
ATGGATGCAGAAGCAGGGTTTGTACCGTGGGCAGAGCTTGGGATAAGACAGACATTCCTGTGGCCTTCTCCGCGGCTCTGGTGATAACGCTGAATAGCCAGTAGACCTGCGTATTCACCTTGAGCTCCGGAATTTGGCTGCAAGGAAATGGCATCATAACCGGTTATTTCGCACAACATCCTTTCCAACTGGGCACCAAGTTCCGCATAACCGGCTGCTTGCTCTGCTGGTACGAACGGATGCAAGGCACCGAATTCCGGCCAAGTGACTGGAATCATTTCTGCCGCAGCATTGAGCTTCATGGTGCAGCTTCCCAAAGGAATCATGCCGTGGGTGAGTGAGAAATCCTTGTTTTCCAGCTTTTTGAGGTAACGCATCATCAGCGTTTCGCTGTGGTAGCTGCGGAACACATGATGGGTCAGGAAGCTGCTGGTACGGCGGCAGGACTCAGGGATGGCAGCAAACTCATCGGCTTCGACTGCGCCTGAGAATGCTGAAATGTCATCTTGGCCGGTTAATGCAGCCAGCAAGGCGTTGGCTTCTTCAACCTTTGTTGTTTCATCAAAACTGATACCGAGTTTGCCATCCAGCTTGCGAAGGTTGAAACCGGCGTCCTGAGCTTTTTTATAAAGCTCATCAGTTTTGTCTCCGGTTACCAGGGTGATGGTATCGAAGAAAGTATGGTGAGCAAGGTTGATACCGGCGTGGTTCAGTGCTGCTGCCATCAACGCAGTGAGGTGATGAACACGGCGGGCAATACGCTTCAGGCCTTCTGGGCCGTGGTACACCGCATAGAAGCCGGCCATATTTGCCAGCAGAGCCTGTGCAGTACAGATGTTTGAAGTCGCTTTCTCGCGGCGGATATGTTGCTCGCGGGTCTGCATCGCCATACGGAGTGCCTGGTTACCACGTGAGTCGATTGACACACCAATCACACGGCCCGGCATGGTGCGCTTGAGCTTGTCGCGTACTGCCATAAATGCAGCATGTGGACCACCAAAGCCCATCGGTACACCGAAACGCTGGGCAGAACCGATAACAATGTCGGCACCGATTTCACCCGGAGCTTTTAAAAGGGTCAGGGCAAGGAGGTCTGTAGCAACAGCAACCAACGCCTTTTTAGACTGGGCGGCAGCAATGATATCCGTCAGGTCCCGCACTTCTCCGGTTGAGCCGGGATATTGCACCAGAACCCCAAAGACATCATGGTTGTCGAGTGTTTCAACCGGGCCGGTTATTACCTCGAAGCCAAAGAACTCAGCGCGGGTTTTTACTACATCCAACGTTTGTGGATGCACATCATCCGCAACAAAGAACTGCTTACTTTTGCTTTTGCTGCTGCGGTTACACAGAGCCATCGCTTCAGCTGCTGCAGTGGCTTCATCCAGCAGGGATGCGTTGGCGACTTCCATCCCGGTAAGATCCATCACCATTTGCTGGTAATTAAGCAGCGCTTCAAGGCGGCCTTGTGAAATTTCCGGCTGGTATGGGGTATAGGCCGTATACCAACCCGGGTTTTCAAGTACGTTTCGCAGGATGACGTTTGGCGTGTAGGTGCCGTAGTATCCCTGACCTATAAAGCTGCGCTTGATTTGGTTTTTAGAGGCAATGGCTTTAATGGTCGTCAGCATATCTGCTTCACTCATGGCCGGGTCAAGGCTTAAAGGTGAAGTCAGGCGGATAGCCGCAGGCACTGTTTCTTCGATCAGATGTTCGACACTGGTAGCATTAACGACGCTGAGCATCGAATGTTGCTGGGCTTCTCCCGGACCGTTATGACGGGCGACAAATTCGCCGTCAGTCGCCAGTAAGTCCAATAGGCTTTTCTGAGTCATGACAATTCGTCCTGAAGTTAAGGCTTAGATGGTTTCTTCGTACTTGGCGGCATCCATCAGGTGATCCAGATTGGTATCTGCTGCCAGTTTTACTTTAAATATCCAGCCACCTTCAAATGGGGCTTCGTTAATCAACTCAGGGCTTTCTTCCAGCTCTTCGTTAACTGCTATTACTTCACCGTCAACCGGAGAGTAGATGTCAGATGCGGCTTTAACAGATTCAACCTGGGAAATAGCTTCACCGACTTCTGCTTCTGCGCCGACTTCTGGCAGTTCTACAAAGACCACGTCCCCGAGCAGTTGCTGTGCGTGCTCTGAAATTCCAACAGTGACAGTTCCGTCGCCGTTGTCTTTAACCCACTCGTGTGATTCTGCGAACTTCAGTGTCTTATCCATGTGTCACTCTCCTAACTAAATAAATCTGTATATTCCCGCTAAGGGTATAACTTGTTTGGAAAAAATTCTGTTATCAGCTTCTGTAAAGTGGGAAGCGACGGCAAAGTGCTTCTACTTCTTTACGTACGCGATTTTCTACATCTGGATTGCCTTCCGGACTGTCAACCAAAGCATCGAGCACATCACCAATCCAGTTGCCAATCTGGCGAAACTCATCTGCGCCAAATCCACGGCTGGTTGCGGCAGGGGCGCCTAAGCGAATACCCGATGTAATCATCGGCTTTTCATCGTCGAACGGAATGCCATTCTTGTTACAGGTAATACCGGCACGCTCAAGGGCGACTTCGGTAATGTTTCCTTTCAGTCCTTTAGGGCGCAGGTCAACCAACATCAGGTGGGTATCAGTCCCGCCGGTAACGATATCAACACCACGATTTTTGAGGGTTTCTGCTAACACTCGGGCATTCTCCAGGACGCGGTCGATATAGAGTTTGAATTCCGGCTCAAGCGCTTCGCCGAAGGCGACCGCTTTGGCGGCGATTACATGCATCAAAGGACCACCTTGCAGCCCTGGGAAAACCGCAGAGTTGATTTTCTTATTGATTGCTTCATCGTTGGTCAGGATCATGCCGCCACGCGGTCCACGAAGGGTTTTGTGGGTCGTGGTGGTGACAACATGGGCATGGGGTACCGGGTTTGGATGACGTCCGGCAGCAATGATTCCGGCAATATGCGCCATATCTACCATCAACATTGCCCCTACTTCGTCTGCGATCGCACGGAAGCGGGCAAAGTCGATTTCACGGGGGATGGCAGAGCCGCCAGCGATGATCAGCTTCGGCTGGTGTTCCCTTGCGAGCTCAGCGATCTGGTCGTAATCAATTTCCAGCGAGTCTTTGTCTACGCCGTATTGGATAGCGTTAAACCATTTACCGGACTGGGCAGGGCGTGCTCCGTGGGTAAGGTGGCCACCGGCATCCAGGGACATGCCCAGAATGGTATCTCCCGGTTGCAGGAGTGCCAGCATTACCGCGCCGTTTGCCTGTGCTCCAGAGTGTGGCTGGACGTTAACGTACTCACAACCGAAAAGCTGTTTGGCTCTGGCGATGGCAATCGCTTCAACTTCATCTACATATTCACAACCACCGTAATAACGCCGACCGGGATAACCTTCAGCATATTTGTTGGTCAGGCAGCTTCCCTGCGCTTGCATTACCGCCTGTGACACGATGTTTTCAGACGCAATCAGTTCGATTTGCAGGGACTGGCGTTTGTATTCTGAAGAGATTGCACTCATTACTGCGCCGTCTGTAGAAGCCAGGTCGCTGGAGAAAAAGCTCTCAAGCTCGTTGTTTGGATAGCGGTTTGTCATTTGTCTGATCCTTTACTTAATCCAGCCTTTTAACAGGCTTAATCCTTATGCTTGGCGACCTGTTTTTAGTCGCTTGCCGGTATTCTCTGACCGTTTAGCAGTTCACGATATTTATTGGGATAACATTGGTTGCCAGCCCACCGAGTGACGTCTCTTTATATTTGCTCTGCATGTCGAGGCCGGTTTGGTGCATGGTCTTTATGACGCTGTCGAGAGAGACCGAATGATGCCCGTCGCCAGCCAGTGCTAGGCGTACAGCATTTATTGCCTTGATTGCCCCCATGGTGTTCCGCTCAATGCAGGGAACCTGCACCAATCCGTCTACCGGGTCGCAGGTAAGGCCAAGGTTGTGCTCCATGCCAATCTCTGCTGCATTTTCGATCTGTTCCAGTGTTCCACCCATTGCAGCAGCCAACCCTCCTGCAGCCATAGAGCAAGCAACGCCAATTTCTCCCTGACAGCCAACTTCAGCAGCCGATATAGAGGCATTGGTTTTATACAGGGAACCAATAGCAGCCGCTGTGGCGAGGAGCTTACGGACTCCTTCTATATTTCCAGGGGAAACAAATGCTTCGTAGTAGGCAACGATGGCAGGGATAACGCCTGCAGCGCCATTGGTTGGAGCAGTGACCACCCGTCCTCCGGCTGCATTTTCTTCATTAACCGCCAATGCGAACATATTGACGTAATCGGCAGAATCAACAGGAGTGCCATTTTCTTTCTGGGCGTCAAGACGCAGCTTCATGGCTTTCGCCCTGCGCCTTATCTTCAACTTGCCGGGGAGCTCACCTTCCTGATTGATACCCCTTTCAATACAGGCCTTCATGACATGCCAGATGGTATCGATTTTTTCACAAACCAATTGATGGGTTTGTCCTGGCGGGGTATCGCCCGCAGCAAGACGGGCAGATTCGTTCTCGAACATCAGTTCATCAATTGAAAGACTGTTGTCACGGCAATGTGAAAGCAGCTGTTCGGCAGTGTCGAAAGGGTAGGGAAGGGATACGTCTTCTTCTGAGGCTTCGGTTTCCCCCCGTTCAACGACAAAACCACCCCCGACAGAAAAATAGGTTTTGCTGAAAATAGCGTCGCCGTTTTCGTTAAAGGCAGTGATCGACATGCCATTTGGATGCTCTGGCAGTACTTCTGCCATATGGAAAGAGAGGTGCTTATCCCAGATAAAAGGGATAAACCTTTGACCGGCAAAAGGCAGCTCTGTAGTGCCTTTCACCATGTTGACAAGAGTTTCGATATTGTCAGGGTCTATAGAATCTGGCATTTCGCCCATCAGCCCCATCACGCATGCCACGTCGGTTGCATGGCCGTGACCTGTTAAGGCAAGTGAGCCATACAAATCTACCTTTAAGGCAAAGGTCTGTTCGAGAATGCCAGCATTCTCTGCGTCATTGGCAAATCGTGCGCAGGCTACCATTGGTCCCACAGTATGGGAACTGGAAGGGCCTACGCCGATTTTAAATAAATCAAACATGCTGTGACTCATAATGACTCTCCTTGAGTGAGTTATGACAACAGCCCCAATGTGTTTGTCATCCCATTCATATATAGGATGGCTCTTGTTTTGTTTTTATGTGAATTGACACACGTGGTGCCAACATTTGCGTAACATACAAGAGTTGTTTGCTATTCGCAAAATAAATTTCCTATAAGAAACACAAATTCTCACAGTGATATCCTGGTTAAATAATGAACGCATTTTGGTTCAGGATAGGGTTGAAATGTCATAGTGTATAGACCCACAGTGATTTATAGCATTGATATAAAGGGATTAATCTTGGTTTCCAGGCATTGTTAACTAGTATGCTAGCTCATTGTCTATGGAGTTAAAATGTGCATTCTCCATGATGTTTTTTTAAGTTTCCTAAGTTTCCTATAGGAAATATATTGTTAAAAATGTTAACCTGAGCATGTTTTGGATGTCTTTCATGTGCCAGAATGCGTCGCATTGACCTATGCGGTTCTGCGGTGCGAAAGGTAAATGGAATACCTTTAACCTGAAAATATAAGCGGCATAAATATGAGTGAAGTGACAACACAGGACGTCTACCCGTCTATCAGAATTGAGCAGGAAGATGGTTCTGCACCTGAGCCACTCCGTCTCGGAGAGCGCCTGAAAGAGATCCGGATGGCTAACGGGCTGACGTTAGAAGAAGCGAGTCGTCTGACCGGACTGGCGCGATCTACCTTGTCAAAGATTGAGAACGAGCAGATTTCGCCGACGTTCCAGGCTATGCAGAAACTTGCTAATGGCCTAAGTGTTGATATCCCACAGTTATTTGCGCCGCCTAAACAGCAAAAGGCTACTGGTCGCCGGGATATTACCCGGGAGGGAGAGGGAAAGGCACATCCAACGGCAACCTATGAACACGAATTGTTGGCGACACAGTTAACCAATAAAAAAATGATGCCCTTTAAAAGCCGAATTCATTGTCGGCATTTTGAAGACTACAAAGACTGGATCCGCCATGACGGCGAAGAGTTTATGCTCGTTTTAGACGGTGAGGTTTGTTTTTATTCGGAATTTTATGAACCGATTAACCTTGCTACGGGCGACAGCGTTTATTACGACGCCACGATGGGACATATGCTGACATCCGTCAGTGAGGAAGATGCCCTGATTTTGTGGGTGACCGCATCCTGATTCTGTCGAAAGGATGCCTGACAATCTAAGTGCCAGATAACTGGCAATAATGAAAACCGCTGCAGCAAAATGTTGCGGCCGATGGAGTGAATCATGTCTCAGGAACTGAATAAGACACCTCTTCACAACCTGCATCTTGAACTGGGTGCAAAGATGGTCCCTTTTGCCGGCTTCGATATGCCAGTCCAGTATGCCTTGGGGGTACGGAAGGAACACCTTCACACTCGTGAAAATGCGGGCCTTTTTGATGTATCTCATATGGGACAACTTCGCCTTCACGGTGAAAATGCAGCAAAAGCTCTGGAAAGCTTGGTGCCTGTAGACATTATTGACCTGCCTGAAGGCAAACAGCGGTATGCCTTTTTTACCAATGAGCAGGGTGGGATCATGGATGACCTGATGGTATCCAACTTTGGTGATCACTTGTTTGTTGTCGTAAACGCCGCCTGTAAAGACCAGGATATCGCCCACCTGAAAGCGAACCTTCCGTCAGATGTAACGGTGGAAGTGTTAGAAGATCGCGCATTGCTGGCACTACAGGGGCCACGAGCCAGCGAAGTGATGGAAGCGATAAACCCTGATGTCAACAAGATGGTGTTTATGGATGTTGGCACGTTTGAACTTGATGGTGTGACCTGTTTTGTGAGCCGGTCGGGTTATACAGGTGAAGACGGATTTGAAATCTCTGTACCGGCAGACAAGGCAGAAAAATTCTCTCGCCGTCTTCTGGAAGATGAGCGAGTGGAATTTATCGGGTTGGGGGCACGAGACTCACTGCGTCTGGAGTGCGGTCTTTGCCTTTATGGACATGACCTGGATACCTCGACAACGCCGGTTGAAGGCGCATTGTTGTGGGGTATCAGCAAGCCCCGTCGAGCAGACGGTGAGCGTGCTGGTGGTTTTCCGGGCGCAGATATCATTCTCAAGCAGATACAAACAAAAGAGGTGTCCCGCAAGCGTGTAGGTCTGGCTGGCCTGGGTAAAGCGCCAGTGCGTGAAGGTGCAAAACTGTTTAACGGTGACAATGAGGAAATTGGTGTTGTTACCAGTGGCACGTTTGGCCCAACGGCAGAAAAACCTGTAGCGATGGGCTACGTCAAACCGGAATATTCTGCGCTCAATTCAGAAGTATTCGCTGAGGTCCGCGGTAAATTGCTGCCAATGCAGGTAGTCAGGATGCCAATGGTACCGCAGCGTTACTACCGGGGATAATTGCCTCGGGTTCTCCTTAATAATTTAATGTCCAAGTTTGTGCCGGGTGTAATCCCGGCATTTTTTGTTTAGAGAAAAGAAGCTAGCCCACGTTCCCGTCATTTTTCTGTCGGTCAGTCTTTTAAATAAGAATCATAGGAAAAAGTAATTCCGTTAAGTTACGAAATAACCTACGCCAAATCAGATAACTGCAAGGTATATACAAGCACAGGCATGGTAGTTGCTTAAAGAAAAGCGGATGCACAGCTAAGAAAAGTGTCTTATAAATAGCAAAGACGGTGAAGGGGGAGCTGATGCTGGCAGAATATAATGACGATGTTGAAAATCCGTTGATTTGGCCGATTTTGGAGATTCTGCAGAAGGAAGCCAAGCGTTGGATGGTCCATCATCTGCTGGCAGAACTGCAAAAAGAACAAATAATTGAAACGCTCGATGACGATCCCAACCTTGATCTTTTCAAGCGTAATTTCCTCATAATGAACGCCCTTTACCAGCTGCAAATGATGCTTCTTCCACGGCAATGGCTTCAGGTTGAATCGATGGATATCCGCCTGATGTGGGCAACCTCTTCGACAAGTGATTCCTGCCAGGTTAATGCAGAAGATCCGCTGCGCCAGTACTACATGAACTGGTCAAATTACGATGCAAACAGCGAAGAAGTGGACGAGCTGCTGTCGTCTTTTTGGCGCAAATACCATAAAAAAATTGGCGCAAGTTCTGAAATTACACTTGATCGTCGTCAGGCACTTTCAGTATTGGGTTTGGATGAAAATGCTTCGGACAGAGATATTCGGCGCTCGTGGCGGAAAATGGCGTTGAAATGGCACCCGGATCGTCCTCAAGGAGATGCGACTGTTTTCCGTCAAATGTGTGAAGCATGGCAAAGCTTAAGATCTGAATAAACCATCAAATCTGTAATATTCCGCTAAAATACAACAAAGTGCATAATTCCTCTTTTGATTGGTGTTTACAGGACGCCTGAATTCTATGCTATTGCCAAATTATTCTGAATTTACAAAACCGTTTGTTATTTCCGGTGGACCGGGAGCAGGTAAAACCACCCTGATGCGATCGCTGTCCAGGCTGGGGGCGGTAACTTACGATGAAGTGTCCCGCACCTTGATTGAGCGGGAACTAAGATCTCCAGAACCCATCTTACCCTGGACAAATTTGCCTGCGTTTGCCCACTTGTGTTTTCAAGAAATGGAAGCGCAGTTGAAAGCATCTCTCTGCAATGAGCAACTGTCCTTTGTTGATCGTGCTATCCCAGATATTGTTGCCTACCTGAAATTAGGCAATGAAAATTTATTGGCTGACGATCTGGTCGTACCCGAGGGATACCAGCGAATGGCATTCATGTGCAAGCCAGAAGCTTCAATCTATTTGGTTGATGACGTCAGGCCACATCCATTTGAGGAAGCATTGGAAATTCACCAATTGTTGCTCGATACCTATCGAATAACGGGGTTTACGGTATTGGAAGTACCTTGGGGGACGCCAGAAAAACGCGCGAATTGGGTTTTGTCTCACTGTGAGACTGTTATCCCTGAAGGAGTGTAGCGATGAAAACCAGGATACTGTCTAGTACATCCGGTTCTATACTACCGATGAGTATCCTGTCGATTTCATTGATTTTTCTGTTTTTTCTTTACACCGTGGACGTTGACCGAAAAACAACATTGGAAGATGTTCGAACAGAAGCGCGTCATATCGCTGAGATAACCGATCTTAGGCTGGAAAATGAACTGGAAGGGATTCATGCAATACTCCAGGATATCGAAACCCTGATGATTGCTTCTCCTACTAACCTTCAACACTCAGTTCGGGAGTATGAAAATCGCGTTAAGATCATTAGCAAAGTAGGTGTCTATTTTTTTGATGATGGTACCCAAATGTACGGTGATGGCAGACCAAACAAACAGATTTTGGAGCAACCATTCTTCAAGCTTTCAGAGAAATCCCCATTTTATTGGCAACCCAAAATTTATGATTTTGATGACCCGGATATGAAGGGTCAGTATCTGGTCATGAGTCAACTTGTAGAAGCCTGGTTCAAGCATGTTGTTGTAATTTATATAGATATATCAGCACTTATAGAGCGCCTGAGAACAGACAGTGCAGACGCTTGTAGTGCCTCTGTTATCTTTGACTTACAAGGACATGAGGTTTTTCAGCTGGATAGTCAAGGTTGTGGAATCAGGCTTGGGCAGGATAAGGCATTGCAAAGCACAGTTGGACAATACTGGTATTCTGAAGTCACCGATGAGGTATCCAATTCTGAAAATGTCGTGGCGATGAAGGAGAATACGGACTGGGCGTACGGAGTGCTGACTGTTGAAGACACAAGTAGTGCAATGGGGCCTTGGCGTGAGCGCACAGAAATACGCTTGCTTGTGTGTACATTATTTCTTGCGGTGGTGATCTGGCTGTTGAGAAAAATCCATCTGTTTCAAAGAGAGCTCCAGAATATTGCAATGCATGATGCTTTAACGGGTCTGGGAAACCGCCAGTATTTGGAGCGAAAAATTCCTAAACTTTTAAAACAAGCGGATAAACTGGGATCGGCATTCTCGCTCATTTTACTGGACTTAGATCATTTCAAAAAAGTGAATGACCGATACGGCCATGATATTGGGGACGAAGTACTGATTTCGTGTTCTGAGGTGCTCAGGAAAAATGTACGGGATTCTGATTACATATTTCGTGTTGGGGGCGAGGAGTTTCTGATTTTGCTTCCTGAGGCAGATGAAAGAATTGCCAAGAGTGTGGCGGAGCGCATCCGTGAGGCTATGCCAGTATCTCATCCAAAAGGGACAACCGCCAGTTGTGGCATTGCAACGCGGAAAAAAGGTGAAGATGTCGGTTCTCTGACAAAACGTGCAGATATGGCCCTCTATTACTCCAAGGAAATGGGGAGAAACTTAGCGACAACTTACTCCCCATCACTTTCAACCTGGGAAATCTAACCGTTAATCTACATCTACTTCATAACTGGTGAATTTCCGGAGATTAATCACTCCTGAATCCAAAATCAGGTATTGGCCTTTAATGCCCTTCAATATACCGGAGACCTCCGGTTGCTTATCGAAGTTAAAAGATGTCACTTTTTCCGGGTGCTCCTGAACTGGGTATTCAATTTCAACAGGTTCGCCCTGGACCATTTGAATGGCATCCCAACCGTGCAGCAGGTTCAGGTGATTGAGCCTTGTCGCAACTTCCTGCAAAAGCCGGCGCGCCTCGCGATCGAGGTCGATCTGCTCATTGTCACCTTTGAGCATCGCTCGCCAGTTTGTTTTATCAGCAATGTGCTTAGCCAGCTCTACTTCAACCAATCCCGCGATATGGCGAGTGCGGGTTTTCAGTATAGGGAGAGCCTGGGTCGCCCCCTGATCTATCCAGCGGGTAGGGATCTGGTTTTCTCTGGTGATACCCACTTTCAAGCCGGAAGTGTTTGCAAGGTAAACATAGTGGGGCGTCATGCAGAACGTCTGTGCCCATTCCGGCTCGCGGCAGGTACCTTGATCAAAGTGGCAGGTTTCTGGTTTAACAATACACATATCACAGCGCGCCAGCTTCTTCATACATGGGAAGCAATAACCTTCGGAATAGCTCTTGTTGGTTTTTGTGCCGCAGTTGGCGCAGAAGATATTGCCGGTGAAGTGAAGCCGGATGTTTTCACCAATACGATGGTTGATGTCGAGGCTGTTTTCGCCCAAACGGATTGAATATTTTACAGGCTTGGTCAGGGAGACCGCCATTTTGTCGAGTGTTCCTTTCATTGCTTCCACATTTATTTGTTTTTTAATGGGACCAGTTTACATGGCTGCCTTCACAAATGCATCGACGCGGCTTCAGTTAGTTATTCATTCACCGTAACAACGACAGGGCAGTGATCGGTGAGCCTGAAATGCATGACGTCATGAGGGTCAAAGCTGATTTGACGGCTGGTGTAACGCTTGTTGCCAAGCCAGTTTTGAGATACCAGGATATGGTCGATAAGGCGGGTGTAAATGTGGGTTTCCCAGCGTTTGCTTTTCCTGTTTATTCGACGGACTTTACAGTAGGCCCTGGTGTTTTGAGTAAGCAGTAAGGGCTCAAGACCTTCGCGGGTATAACGGTTCAGTCTCGTTATCACTTCGTTAGGCGTCTTGCTTAAATAATGATTGAAATCACCGGCAATCATATAGGCTTGGTTATTTCGTTCACGTTCCCTAATCCAGTTCCCTAATGCATCGGTTTGCTGGGACAGTTTGATACAGTTGTACCGCTTCATGTTCCTGCCATCGAAGCACCCTGACTTTAAGTGTACTGATAGAAGATGGAGAGGTTTGTAACCATCTTTTTGTATTTCGATATATGTGCCGTACCGGAGGTTAGTTTCATTGAAATAACTGGAGAGGCTGAGTGCACGGTTATCTGCATGGTCGATGACAGTAATGCCACGTTTTACTGCAAAACCAGTGTACTGGGTTGAGCGAAGAGATTGGCGGTTTCCAGGGCCTTCTCGGGAGTGGCGATCGGAAATGTATAGGTCATAGAGTTGAGGACTGAATACTTTTCTGAGTACTTTCAGTGAATCGACTTCCTGTAACGCAACAACATCTGGATCAATTTGGCTGACTACCTTTTGAAGTTGAACATAGTCTTCTGGTTTCCGGTGCCCTTCAGTGATATCCCCTTTGTCAGAAAGCCATTCCATATTCCACGTCATGATTGAAAATGCAGATGAGGGCGCACTGCTCACCAGCATTAAAAATATAACCATCACTTTAGGGAATAATTTAGCCTTCATCTCTCTACCAAACTGCTGTAACAGTGAGACTATGGGAAATTATGGCTGCTTTTTCAACGTATTGGTGCTTTGTACATCAACTGTCAAACCTAACTGTGAGTGAAACCACAATCGTTATCTTTGCAACCGTTTCAAGACAACTTTTAGATGTCGTCTATATCATTGAACACATCCGACGCGCTTAATGCGGTGCCATGATCTAAATCAAAGTATTGTATTGGCCAAATCCGTTTAATACCCCACATATTGTGCCCGAGCGGATAAGTGACACAACATTTTGTGTTTACGTAACGTTAAAGATTGCAAGTTGTGTCAGGAGAAAATGGTGAAACCAACGATAATAAAGCGTGATGGCGGAAGAGTACCGTTCGATATTCGTCGTATTAAAGATGCGATATTGGCGGCAGCTGAAACCGTTGCAGACATGGATGCTGACTATGCCGAAACCGTTGCAGCTAAAGTGCTGGAACAATTCGAGGATCGTCAGAAAGTTGAAATTCACGAAATTCAGGATGCCGTTGAAGATCACCTGATGGCCGGCCCTTACAAGGCAGTGGCCCGTGCTTACATCGAGTACCGTCACGACCGTGATCGCGTGCGCGAGGAAAAGAGCCGCCTGAGTAACGAAATCCGGGGCCTGGTTGAGCAAACTAACTCAGATATCCTGAACGAAAACGCAAATAAAGACAGCAAGGTTATCCCTACCCAGCGCGACCTGCTGGCAGGTATTGTTGCCAAGCACTATGCGACGCAGTATATGCTGCCACGCCGAGTTGTCGATGCCCATGAGCAGGGCGACATTCACTACCACGATCTTGATTATTCTCCGTTCTTCCCGATGTTCAACTGTATGTTGATTGATCTGGAAGGCATGCTTACCCACGGTTTCAAAATGGGTAATGCAGAAATAGACACGCCAAAGTCTATCCTGACGGCTACAGCGGTAACCGCACAAATCATTGCTCAGGTAGCCAGCCATATTTATGGTGGCACGACTATTAACCGCATCGATGAAGTATTGGCTCCCTATGTCACTTCAAGCTACCTGAAGCACAAGCAGGTGGCAGAGGAGTGGAACATTCCAGAGGCAGAAACCTATGCCCGAGCCCGTACTGAGAAAGAGTGTTACGATGCGTTCCAGTCACTGGAATATGAAGTAAATACCCTGCATACCGCGAACGGTCAGACACCTTTTGTTACCTTTGGTTTTGGCCTGGGCGACACCTGGGAATCACGCCTTATCCAGCAATCTATTTTGAAAAACCGCATTCACGGTCTGGGCAAGAACAAGAAGACGGCTGTTTTCCCGAAACTGGTTTTCGCTATTAAAGATGGCCTGAACCTGAAGCAGGACGATCCGAACTACGACATCAAGAAACTGGCGCTGGAATGTGCGTCCAAGCGTATGTACCCGGATATCCTCAACTATGACCAGATTGTCAAAGTAACCGGTTCGTTCAAAACACCTATGGGTTGCCGCAGCTTCCTGGGTGCTTACGAAGAAGATGGCAAGCTGATCCATGAAGGCCGTAACAACCTGGGTGTCGTCAGCATTAACCTGCCGCGCATTGCGATGCGAGCTGGTGGTGATGAAGCCAAGTTCTATGAACTGCTGGATGAAATGCTGGACGTTTCCCGCGAAGCGCTGGATACCCGAATCCGACGACTGGACAATGTGAAAGCCCGTGTTGCGCCTATCCTGTATATGGAAGGGGCTTGTGGTGTTCGCCTGAAGGCAGACGATAACGTCAGTGAGATCTTCAAAAACGGCCGCGCATCTGTTTCACTGGGATACATCGGTATCCATGAAACCATCAATGCACTGTATGGCAACGGTACACACGTTTATGACGACGAAGCCCTGCGCCAGAAAGCGATTGCAATTGTGCAGCACCTTCGCAACGCAACGGATGCCTGGAAAGAAGAGACCGGCTACGGCTTCAGCCTTTACAGCACGCCAAGTGAGAACCTGTGCAGCCGTTTCTGTAAAATCGACACCCGTGAATTCGGCTTGATCGATGGCGTCACTGAGAAAGGCTACTACACCAACAGTTTCCACCTGGATGTTGAGAAGAAAGTTAACCCGTACGACAAGATTGATTTTGAAGCGGCTTACCCGCCGATCGCGAACGGTGGCTTTATTTGTTACGGCGAATACCCGAACATCCAGCACAACGTTGAAGCGTTGGAAAATGTCTGGGATTACAGCTACGACCGCGTGCCTTATTACGGTACCAACACACCGATTGATGAGTGTTATGAGTGTGGATTTACCGGTGAGTTTACCTGTACCAGTAAAGGTTTTGTTTGCCCTAAATGTGGCAACCATGACTCTTCAAAAGTATCAGTTACCCGCCGCGTATGTGGTTACCTCGGCAGCCCTGATGCCCGTCCGTTCAACGACGGCAAGCAGGAAGAAGTAATTCGTCGCGTAAAACACATGTAGCCGCGCAAAACACATATAAAAGTAAGAAGGGTATTGTGAATTATCATCAGTATTACCCCGTTGATGTGATCAACGGACCGGGAACCCGCTGCACCGTGTTTGTATCGGGCTGTATTCACCAGTGCCGTGGCTGCTATAACCAGTCTACCTGGCGCTTGGATTCCGGCCATGCATTTGATAAAGCAATGGCTGACCGGGTAATTGCTGATTTGAACGATACCCGCATCAAGCGCCGTGGATTGTCACTCTCCGGTGGTGATCCGTTGCATCCGGCCAATATCCCGGATGTACTGGCGCTGGTAAAACGTGTTCGCGAAGAGTGCGAAGGGAAGGATATCTGGCTGTGGACCGGTTACTTGTTGAGTGACCTGACCGAAGAACAGGCAGAAGTTGTCTCTTACCTTGATGTGCTTATCGACGGCAAATATGTCGAAGAACTTGCTGATCCATCCCTTCTCTGGAGAGGAAGCAGTAATCAGGTTATTCATTGCCTGAGCGATGCTGCACGAATAGAATTCGGCAGTCGCGTTTAACCGAACTCAATGAAAAACTGGCGACTTTCACTTCAGTGAAGTTGCCTGTTTTTGTATCTGTGTATTAACTTTTTATGAACTTACCCTTCAGGGGGGCTGTGTCGGCGCCAGTTTCATATAGGCTGTCCCTGATGATACTGGCCGAAAGACTAAAACAGAGAGCAATTCTGACACTATGCAGCATTTGATTACCGCGGTTCACCCAGAGGTTGAAGAACTGCAAGGTACGCAATTTACCCGTTATGCAACACGGGCAATTATTATCCGTGACGACAAAATCCTGATGCTTTACACCGCCCGTTACGATGACTATAGCCTTCCAGGCGGCGGCATTGATGAAGGTGAGGACCCTGTGGATGCGCTGATCCGTGAGGTGGAAGAAGAAACCGGAGCACGAAATGTCCGCGATGTGGAGCCCTATGGCATCTACGAGGAATACCGGCCTTGGTACAAGCCTGACTACGACATCATGCATATGGTGAGTTACTGTTACCGCTGCACCATTGATGCCAAGCTGGGTCAGACTCGATACGAAGATTACGAAGCGAAAAATGGCATGGAGCCGGTTTGGATTTCCATCCACGATGCCATAGCCCATAACGAACATGTTCTGGCGCACAGCGAAAAGAAAGGGATGTCTGTCGAACGGGAAACATATCTTTTGAAACGCCTTTTAGACGAAAGGGAAGATGTTCTCAGCTGAAAAAATATGCCCATGGGAATATGGCTGATATCCATGGGCATCGTTAGGAAAAAAAGAGGCCGGGTCAAATACTTCACCGGCAATTACCTACCATTGGGCTGTAGTCGAACGTTAAAGCTTTGATTCAATCTCCGGAATGACTTCAAACAAATCACCTACAATGCCGAAGTCACATACCTTAAAAATAGGGGCATCCGGATCTGAGTTGATGGCGATAATGGTTTTGCTGTCTTTCATCCCGGCGATGTGTTGAATAGCGCCTGAAATACCCACAGCGAAATAGACATCCGGTGCTACAACTTTTCCGGTCTGCCCAACCTGCATTTCATTGGCTGCAAACCCGGCATCTACAGCTGCCCGGGATGAACCAACTGCCGCACTGAATTTTTTCGCCAGACCATACAAAAGATCGAAATTCTCTTTAGACTTAAGGCCGCGTCCTCCGGAAATAACCACTTTTGAGGTGGTAAGGTCAGGTGTATCAGTGTCTATGACCTCTCGGGTAATAAACTCAGCACCGGACGGTTCAGGTCTTGCACTTAGGGTTATTACATCGCATTCGGTCCCGGTAACTGGCGCCGCTTCAAAAGCAGTAGTCCTTACCGTGGCGATAACTTTGCCGGTATTTACCCGGACAGTTTCCAGTACCGTGCCAGCATAAACAGGGCGAACAAAGGTATGTGAATCCACGACAGTCACGACTTCTGACAACTGGGATGAATCAGTCAGGGCTGCAACGCGAGGGAGGAAATTTTTCGCGAAAGATGTGTTGGCTGCCAGAATGTGGCTGTAATCATTTGCCAGCCCCGTGACCAGGTCAGCCGTGTTTTCCGCCAGGCCATACTGGAAGTTCGTGGAGTCGGCGATAAGAACACACTCGACGCCTTCGATTTTAGATGCCTGGCTGCCCAGCGTACTGATGTTATGACCAACTATAAGCAAGTCGATGGCATTGCCAATCTGGACGGCTGCAGTAACAACACTAAGGGTCCTTTCTGACAGGTTTTGCTGGTTGTGATCAGCGATAACGAGTGTTCTGCTCATGCCAGGTACTCCCTTAAGTTCGTTTTTTCAATGAGATCGTCTACGCTGTCGACAATCTCACCGGGTGGACGGGCTTTGGGTGCTGACAGGCTAACACGGGTCAGTCGAGGTGCTGTATCTACACCGAAATCACTGACATTTGCCTTTTCTATAGGTTTGCGTTTCGCTTTCATAATGGCTGGCATAGAAGCAAAGCGTGGTTCATTGAGGCGCAAGTCAGTTGTGATCACAGCGGGCAGGGATAACTTGAGTTTTTCCATCCCGGTATCCACTTCACGTGTGACGACAACGCTGCCTTGATCAACTTCTACCTTGGAGGCGTATGTGCCTTGGGGAAAATGACAAAGTGCAGCAAGCATTTGACCTGTCTGGTTGTTGTCACCGTCAATGGACTGTTTTCCTAAAATAACCAAAGACGGTTGTTCCTTCTCGACCACGGCGGCAAGCGTTTTAGCGATGGCAAGCGGCTCAAGTTCAGATTCGGACAGAATGTGAAGCCCCCGGTCAGCACCCAGCGCGTAAGCTGTCCGTATCTGTTCTTCGCACTTATCTGGTCCGATAGACACAGCAATTACTTCTGAGGCAGTACCTTTTTCTTTGAGCCGGATGGCTTCTTCCAATGCTATTTCGCAAAATGGGTTAATTGCCATTTTGGTACCGTTTAAATCAATGCCTTCACCGCTGTCCTGGATACGGACGCGAACGTTGGCATCGACTACACGTTTAATGGGCACAAGTATCTTCATGATGTCCTCCGTGGGGAGGTACGGGCTTACACGCCCGTACCGACCCCAATTACGCCTTCACTTTTTCCATCTTAGGGTCGTACAGGGCTCCCAAATGAATCTCGCAGGGCACTCGCTCACAGGCCACTTCGAGCTCATAAGTTCCTTCTTTTAAGTAATCGGTTGAAACGCCTTCCGGGTGGCGGACATAGCCATAGCCGATGTTTTTCTCGACGGTGTAACCCCAACCACCGCTGGACAGGTAGCCGACTCGCTCGCCATTACGGTAAATCGTTTCCCGCCCTAACAGGACAACATTGGGATCAGCGACTGTGAAACAGGCCAGACGTTTGGTGAGAGGGGACCCGGAACGTACTTCCAGAGCCGCACGCCCCTTGAATGCCGTATCGCCTTTCAGCTTCACGGCCCATCCAAGGCCTGCTTCCTGTGGGGTGTTGTCTGGCGTAAGGTCAGAGCTCCACACCCGGTAGCCTTTTTCCAGTCGCAGTGATTCAATTGCGCGGTAACCAGCATTACGGATACTGAATGGCTTACCTGCCTCCATAAGAGCGCAATAAACGTCCATACCCGCTTCGTGTGGCATGTGCAATTCCCAGCCCAGCTCGCCGACAAAGGTTACACGGAGGGCCCTGACAGAATGTCCCGCAATATCGATGTGCTGAACGGTACCAAATGGGAACTCGTCGTTACTGACATCGGCTGGTGTGATTTTTTCCAACACATTTCTGGCATTCGGACCCATCAGGGACAGCGTTGTCCAGCCTTCTGTGATGTCTTCAAGCGTGGCGTCCATGCCGTCGGGGATATTGGCTTCTATCCATGCATAGTCATGGGTTCGGAAACCGGTACCGGTAACGATGTAGTAAGCGTCTTCAGCGATGCGCCCAACGGTGAGGTCACACTCAATGCCACCGTTGTCATTCAGCATTTGCGTATAGATCAGGGAGCCTACCGGTTTATCAACGTCATTTGCACAAATCCAGCTCAGTGCAGACACTGCATCCTTGCCCTTCAGGATGAATTTTGCAAAGGAGCTCTGGTCGAAGACTACGACAGAGTCACGGGCAGCCTTATGTTCTTCACCGACAGCATCAAACCAGTTCTGGCGACCATAAGAGTAGACGTCTTCAGCGATGGTGCCTTCCGGGGCAAACCAGTTAGGACGTTCCCAGCCACTCTTGGAACCGAAGCATGCACCTTGCTCCTTTAATACATCGTAGAGAAGGGACGTCAGCATAGGCCGGCCGCTCTTATACTCTTCGTGTGGCCAGCTCATGGTGTAGTGCTTGCTGTAGGCTTCAAGTGTACGGTCACAGACGAATTTGTCATTTCTGTATACCTGACTGAAACGGCGAATGTCGACCGGCCACAAGTCCATAGGCGGTTCACCGGCAAGGACCCACTCTGCGAGAGCTTTGCCCGCACCGCCGCCTGAAGCGATACCGAATGCGTTGAAACCGGCACCGACGAAGAAGTTTTTCACTTCAGGGGCTTCACCGAGGATGAAGTTTCCGTCTGGTGTAAACGATTCAGGGCCGTTGGTCAGTGTTTTGATTCCCGCAGTTTCAAGTGCCGGAACACGAATAAGGGCCTGTTCCATCAACTGTTCAAAATGTTCCCAGTTTTCATTGAGCAGAGAGAAATAAAAGTTCTTTGGAATACCATTTCTTGCCCAGGCGATTGGGTTCGGTTCATAGCCCCCCATTACCAGGCCACCAACTTCCTCTTTGAAGTAGATAAGACGGTCCGGGTCACGAAGGGTGGGGAGATCCCCTGGGACACTGTGGGTGGTCAGGGGTTCAGTGACCATGTACTGGTGCTCAACAGGTTGAAGGGGAACGTTGACGCCTGCCATACGCCCAACTTCCTTGGCCCACTGACCACAGCAGTTAACCACCTTCTCACACTTGATGGTGCCGTGCTCGGTGACGACGCCTGTGACAACGCCGTCAGTCACTTCAACATCGATTACCTTGGTGTCTTCATAGATTTTTACACCACGCATTCTGGCACCTTTAGCCAGCGACTGGGTGATATCGGACGGGTTCGCCTGGCCGTCTGTTGGCAAGAAAGCGGCACCGACAACATCAGACACATCCATCAAGGGCCAAAGGTCCTGTGCTTCCTGCGGGGTTAACAGTTCCATCGGCAACCCAAAACTGTGTGCCGTGGTAGCCTGACGCTTTACTTCAATCCATCTGTCTTTGTTACAGGCCAGACGCAAGCCGCCATTCATTTTCCAGCCGGTAGCAAGACCGGTTTCCTTTTCCAGGTTTTTGTAGATTTCAACCGAGTTTTTTAACAGCTGGGTAATGTTGGCAGAGCTTCTTAACTGGCCAACCAGACCGGCAGCATGCCATGTAGAGCCGTTTGTCAGTTTGCCACCCTCGAGTAATACAACGTCTTTTGCGCCTTCCTTAGCTAAGTGGTATGCCGTGCTGCAACCAATGATCCCGCCACCGATAATGACGATTTCTGCTTGTGTAGGATGTGTCATGATTAATTCCTATATTATTGCTTTGTATTCTTTGTACGCGGTTTCAAAAACTTCGAGGTTTTGCTTTGTGTAGTTTTTAAAATCAAAATCAATGGTTGAATGGTGTTCTGATACCATGCTCCACATGGATTCCCTTAAGGCTGATGCACATTTCATGGCATTAAAACTTCGCCATATTTTTGCGTTGACCTCAGCCTCAAAATAATTTTCGAGCAACCATATTTCCTGCTCTTCGGAAAGAGAGATATTTGCTGATAGGTTGGCTAAATCAAATAGTGGGCTGTTAAACCCGCCATAGTCCCAATCGATAAGCCAAATTTTCTCACCTTGTTGAATAAAATTTGCAGCAAGCATATCGTTGTGACAAAAAGCCATGGTTACGCGGCCAACCGCTTTTTCAAGCTCATGGTTAATATTCATCAGCCTTGGAAGCAGTGAAATATATTCGCTGTTATCTTCCTTTAGTGTCCCTGCGTAGTTCCTGTTTACCTGAAAAACCCAGAAAAAGAGAGAACCGGCATTTAAATGTTTGGGTATTTCATCATGGCAGTTTTTCAAAACAGGGATAACTTTTTCCAGTGTTGTGTTGTTCCGCATTTGATCACTGGTCAGTGTTTCTCCATCTATAAAATCCATGATTAACGCTTCAGGCGAACAATAGAGGATTTCCGGTGAAATGCCTGCTTTAAAAGCGGCCTGGCTGGCATTAGCTTCATTAAAACGCATTACACCATGAACCGGGATGTCTTCACCTAACCGGACGACGTAGTACTTGCCGCCATGCTCGACTTTGAAATTGGTGTTGGTGATACCACCGGATAGGGGCTCTACTACAACCGGGCCGGTCCAAAACGGAAGCTTTTCTACCTGGTATATCGCATTGTCCATTGCGTATCCTCGTTTCACGTCTCTCTGTGACAACTGTTATCTGTAATGTTTTGTATATGTTGCACTTCTAAGCTTAGAGCCTTGATTTCTTACGTGCTGGTTACTTATGTGTGGCAACCTTTCATTAACATTCTACGGGTGGGGTGCAGGAGTGTGCACACGATTAATTTTAGTGGGAGGGGCAAAATTTTCTGTTGACTGCAATTGTCTACACCGTTGCCTACTAAAAAATGAAACCTGGCGTGTTATTCGAGGCTTTGGGAACCTGGTTATAAGGGGCAGGCTGGGACGAGGGGATATGAGAATTTCTAGTTGGCTTCAATAAATTTACTCATTTGATTAGCGGCTTTTCTTTTGTTGCTATACCGCTAATTGCAGGTAAATAGTTTTTGGATATGAGCCTGTAATTAAATTAAGCGGTGTAAGCGGTTCATAATAACCACTTCATTAAAGGATTAATAACGGTTCTGTTGCGTTAAAATAATAAGGAACAGTTATGTTAGAGCCAAGGGATGTAAAAACATCTTTAGATGCAAAACGTATTGTAGAAGAAAGAAACCTCAAATATGTAAAAATTGGCCTTTTCGATATCGATGGGGTTATGAGAGGAAAATACCTGAGTAAGGAAAAGTTTTTCTCTGGCTTGGATAATGGCCTGGCATTTTGCGATGTTGTTTTAGGGTGGGATTCAAAAGATAAACTCTATGATAACGCTTTGTACACTGGCTGGCACACTGGCTACCCCGATGCACCGGTTAAATTAGTTCCAAGCTCCTGCCGTTCAGTTCCATTTGAAGGGGATATGTTGCTCTTTATTGCTGAATTTGACGGTGCGGCTGAGCAACTTTGCCCCCGAGGTGTGTTAAAACGGGTATTAAAGCAGGCTGAAAATCTGGGATTTAACGTGACGGCTGCTTTTGAGTATGAATTTTTCATGTTCCGGGAAACGCCAGAAAGCATTCGTGAGAAAGGGTACCGCAACCTTACACCGTTAACCCCTGACCCTTTCGGGTATTCCGTAATCCGGAACTCAACACATGCTGAGCTCTATAACGATATTCTGCAACTGTCCCATGATATGGACTTCCCGATTGAAGGGCTGCATACCGAAACCGGACCGGGCGTTCTGGAAGCCGCGCTGGTATACGATGAAGCATTGAAATCAGCGGACAAAGCCGCACTGTTTAAAACCTTTATAAAGGTGTGGGCACAGAGAAACAACCTGATGGCAACCTTTATGGCCAAGTGGTCCCATGAAGAAGCCGGGCAAAGTGGCCATATACACGTGTCCATGACTGACAAGGATGGAAACAGCGTCTTTTTCGATCCGGACCAAACCTACAACATGAGCAATACCCAGCGTCACTTTCTTGCTGGGCAGCAACAATACATGCCTGAGTTCCTTGCGATGGTGGCCTCTACAGTAAACAGCTACAGCCGGATGGTACCAGGGGTCTGGGCCCCGTTAGACGCGACATGGGGTACTGAGAATCGCACTACCGCATTAAGGATCATCCCTGGGAACAGCAAATCACAGCGTGTTGAGTACCGGCTGGGTTCTGCTGACTCCAACCCTTACCTGGCGCTTGCTGCGGTTATTGCCTCCGGTTTGCAAGGCATAGAAAACGAGCTTGAGCCTATATGTGAGGTAAAAGGGAACGCCTATACACAGTCATTTCCTTCTGAATTATCCCTGCCTTCCACTCTGGGAGAAGCAGCATCACGATTTGGCGCGTCAGAAATAACGAAAAAGTACCTTGGAGAAGATTTTGTATACCACTTTGCAGCAACCCGGGACTGGGAAGAAAGAGAGTTCCGGCGCCATGTTACTGACTGGGAACTCGACAGGTATTTTGAAATTATTTAAGGAACACTGAAAATGGAAAATGTACAGCAAACGATATCGCCTATTGATGGTTCAGTCTATGTAGAGCGAAAGCTGGCTACTGACAAGGAAGTTTCTGCGGTTGTTGAATCTGCAAAAGCTGCGCAGAAGAACTGGAGTTCAACACCGCTGGAAGTGCGTGCAGAAATTTGCCGTCAAATGTTGGTGGAATTTAAATCTCAGGAAGAGGCTATTTCAAAAGAGCTGGCGTGGATGATGGGTCGGCCTGCCCGCTATGGCAAAAATGAAGTGGCCGGGATGATTGAACGCGCTGAATACATGATAAATGCTGCACCGTCTGCCCTTGCTTCATTGGAGTTAGGGCCCAAAGTTGGGTTCAAGCGGTATATTAAAAAAATACCGGTAGGTGTGGTGTTGGTTGTTGCCCCTTGGAATTACCCCTACCTTACCGCTATCAATTCCATCATCCCTGCGATAATGGCGGGCAACAGTGTCATATTGAAACATTCAGCACAAACCCCTTTGTGTGCTGAGCGTCTGTATAACGCATTCCATGCAGCGGGTTTGCCAGAAGGTGTTTTCCAATTCCTCCATATCAGCCATCAGTCCACTGCTGTGTTGATTAAGAACCCAAATATTAACTATGTCGCTTTTACCGGGTCAGTTCCCGGAGGGGAAGCCGTAGAGAAAGCCGCTTCCGGGCGTTTTATCGGTGTTGGGCTAGAGCTGGGTGGCAAAGACCCCGTTTATATTCGTGAAGACGCTGACCTTGATCTGGCAGTGGAAGCAACAGTTGATGGTGCTTTTTTCAACAGTGGTCAGTCATGCTGTGGTACAGAACGGATCTATGTCCACAAGAGCATTTACGAAACGTACCTCAAAAAAGCCGTTGCCCTTACCAAAAATTACATTCTGGGTCGGCCTGATGACCCAGAGACAACGCTAGGTCCAATGGTGAAATCCGGCGCTGCTGATTTTGTCCGTCAGCAAATTGCTGACGCCATTGCCAGAGGGGCGGTTCCCCACATTGATGAAAGCTTGTTTCCAGATAGTCAGCGAGGTACGGCATACCTGGCACCCCAAATTCTAAGCCGGGTAGATCACTCCATGCGGGTGATGACGGAAGAGTCCTTTGGCCCTGTAGTTGGTGTGATGGCGGTTGAAAATGATGACCACGCCATCGGGCTGATGAATGACTCTGAGTTTGGCCTGACAGCCGCTGTATTCAGCCAGGATATTGAAAAGGCGATTGAGATCGGCGAGCAGGTGGAAGCCGGTACGTATTTCATTAACCGTTGTGACTACCTGGATCCGGGGCTGGCATGGACCGGGGTTAAAAACTCCGGGCGAGGATGTACGTTATCTGTTTTGGGGTATGACGCCTTTGTCAGACCGATGTCTTTCCACATCAAAGTGAATGCGGGGGATTAAGCAATGATGCCTAACTGTGTAACGCAAAGATGGAATTACCCAACAGATATCCGTGTTGGAGCCGGTGCCGCGGGCAATATTACACACCTGTGTATCGAAAAAGGAATGGCATCACCTCTGGTAGTAACTGACAAAGGCATGGCTGAAAGCGATGTTGTCAAAGAAATCCTGTCACTTTGCCGTGAAGCTGACCTGAATGTGGCACTTTTTTCCAACCTGGAGGGAAACCCCGGTAAAACCAGTGTGAAAGAAGGTATCAATGCGTTTATTTCCGGTGACCATGACGGCGTGATTGCGATAGGCGGTGGTTCTGCTCTGGACGTAGGAAAAACGATAGCCGTAGCAGCACTTCAGAATCTGGATATCTGGGACCTGGATGACAATGGCAGTGCCTGGCAATATTTTGACCCGTATAAAATGGTCAACACCATCGCGATTCCGACGACTGCCGGTACTGGATCTGAAGTGGGACGTGCAGCTGTTATCACCGATGAAGAGTCGCATACAAAACGCGTGCTTTTTCATCCTCGCATGCTGCCGGCTGTTGTGGTCCTTGACCCCAAAGTCACGGTAGGTTTGCCACGAACACTGACTGCTGCTACGGGCATGGATGCACTGTCCCATGCACTGGAGGCCTACTGCAGCCCATCATTCCATCCAATGGGGGAAGGTATTGCACTAAATGCAATTTACCTGGTGCACGAGCATTTGGTACAGGCTACAGAAAATGGTGAAGATCTGACTGCACGTATGGGAATGCTGACGGCGTCCATGATGGGGGCTACTGCATTTCAAAAGGGGCTGGGGGCAATGCACGCACTGGCTCACCCGTTAGGGGCAATATATGGCAGTCACCACGGATTACTGAATGCCATCCTGATGCCCTATGTTCTTGTTGCGAACAGGGCGGCGATAGAAAGTAAAATTTGTGTACTTGCCAGGTACCTGGATTTGGAAAACCACAGCTTTGAAGCTTTTGTTTCATGGATTCTGGAGCTTCGGGAAACGCTGGGAATTCCACATTCACTGGCTGACATCGGAATTAATGACGGTCAGGCTGAAAAAATTGGCCTGCTTGCCAAAAGCGACCCTTCTGACGGCGGTAACCCGGTCAGCCTGTCAGCGGTCGACTACAGTAAGTTGTTTATCCGGGCTGTAAACGGTCTGTTGGAAGGGTAGGGAGCCGATTATGCACATTGGCATACTTCTCTGTGATGAGATGGCTCCTGCATTGCAGCCAGACTTTTGCGGTTACCCTGATATGTTCAGCGACTTTTTTTCGATGTCACCTGTACCAGTGAAAATGCGGTTCTATCAAGCTTTTAAAGGGGAGCTGCCGGATAACGTAGACGAGTGTGATGCATATGTAACAAGTGGTGGCAAATACAGCGTATATGAAGATCTCCCTTGGATTCGCCAACTGGAAGATTTTGTACTTACTCTTTATGAGAAAAGAAAAAAGTTTGTAGGGATATGTTTCGGACACCAGCTGATCGCGCGTGCTATGGGAGGGATCGTCAGGAAAGCGGATTCCGGATGGGGAATAGGTGTAAAGCCAATAAACCTCAGTGCTCCCTTGGACTGGATGATCCCATTTAAGCCACAGATAAATTTACTGATGAGTCACCAGGATCAAGTAACTGAACTGACCCGAAATGTTCAGGTGTTAGGCGGAAGTGATTTTTGCCCTTTTGGTATGATTTGCGTGGACAACACTCTTTTGGGGATTCAGGGGCACCCGGAATTTACCAAAGATTATGCACGGGCACTGATGGAAATGCGTCGTGACAGGATTCCGCCATCAGTTATAGACGCGGCTGAACACACACTATCTTCACACGAGGACGGTACTTTGGTGTTGAACTGGATTTGCAACTTCCTGTTGGACACAGATTAGGAATAGTGAGGCATCAAATATGGAAGAATATCTGGCTACCGCCCAGACAGCGCTTGAAGCGTCAAAGAAAATTATCAGTCAGTATTTTCGCAATGGCGTTACCGTTGAAGATAAAAACGATGCAAGCCCGGTGACTATTGCAGACCGTAATGCTGAATTGGCTATCCGGCAGGTTATTGAGAGCAACCATCCCTCCCACGCAATACTGGGAGAGGAGCACGGCTATTCCCGTGCACCTTCGGATTTCCAGTGGGTTATTGACCCTATTGACGGCACCAAGAGCTTTATATCAGGGATGCCGACATTCGGCACGCTAATCGCGTTGATGGAGTCTTCAGCCCCTAAAATGGGGGTTATCGACATGCCTATGCTCAACGAACGTTGGGTTGGTATCAAAGGTGGTGGTGCGAAGAAAAACGGTGAAGCCTGCAAGGTCTCGATGAAAGAAAACTTAGATGATGCCATTCTTTACTGTACTGAACCTAATATGTTTTCCGGACAGCAAAAGGCACGGTTTGCAGAGTTGGAAAATGAGGTGAAG
Source organism: Parasalinivibrio latis (assembly GCF_036825535.1). Lineage (GTDB taxonomy): Bacteria > Pseudomonadota > Gammaproteobacteria > Enterobacterales > Vibrionaceae > Parasalinivibrio > Parasalinivibrio latis. The sequence goes on along the minus strand of NZ_CP098813.1, from coordinate 1,488 downwards.
CTAAGGCGTTTTGGCGGAGATTGCTACTGCTACGGTTTGCTTGCGTCGGGTTACATTGACCTGGTAGTGGAAGGCAGCCTTCAATACTATGACGTTATGGCATTGGTTCCCGTCGTGGAGGAGGCCGGAGGCATCATTACCGATTGGGAAGGAAACAGCCTTAAAGAAGGGTGGAACGGCCTGGTTGTAGCTGCGGCAACAAAATCACTTCACAAACAGGCGCTGGAAGTTCTCAACAGGTAAGGTCCATTTAAATGACATGAAGGGCGGTGTAATGCACCCGCCCTGAATGCTATTTTTCCCCGCCTATATGTAAAATCCAGTCTTTAAAATCACTGACATGGGCCAACCGGCCACTAAGATCGTTTTTAACAATCAGCCAGTATCCACCCCGACTTTGAATCCGGTGGTTAAAAGGCTCCACCAGTTCCCCTTTTTCCAGTATGCCGTCAATTACCGGTGAGCGGCCCAATGCCACCCCCAGTTGGTTCATTGCTGCTTCCATGGTCAAGGAGGTTTGGTCAAAGCGATAGCCTTTGGCTGGGTCGATATCGGTTACATTGGCGCTTCTCAGCCACATCGCCCAATCTTCAGGGTACAGGTTAATGTGAAGCAACCGGTGTTGCGTCAGATCTGAAGGAGTTTTAATTGCCTTTTCTCCTTGCAGGAAGCTGGGATGGCAAACCGGGAATACCTGCTCAGTAAATATCAAGTGGGCGTTTTCAGCATCGCATTCGCCAATCTCATAGCGAATCTCCAGGTCAAATGCATCGGGGAAAAAATCCGTGTCGTTATCGATTGCTGACAGTCGTATATCAACGTTTGGATGATGAGTCTGGTATTCGCCGATATACCGCAGCAACCACCTTTGCGTAAATGTTGAAGGCGCTTTGATGTTTAACCTGACAGTTTGGGATTCTGCATAGAGGTCCTGATAACTTTCTTCAATCAGGTCAAGTGCATCTGACAACTTTGGGAGGATCGCTTTGCCTGCATCAGTTAAATTCAGGCTTTGGTGGGCCCGGGTAAAAAGTGTAACCCCCAGGAATTCTTCCAGTGATCTCACCTGATGGCTTACGGCTGCCTGCGTTACATGTAACTCTTCTGCAGATTTTGTGAAGCTTAAATGTCTTGCTGCTGCTTCAAAAGACTTCAAGGCATTGAGTGGTGGTATCTTCCTTGTCATTAACCCTCTCCGGCCGTTGTTACTTATAATTTCTCTAGTGATGAGTATAGACCTAATCACCATGGTTTTATCTTTGGTTTTATTCTTGATGTATATGATTTATTGAAAGAATAAATTGGAATGGCAAATGAAATCACCGTTCGCTAGTGTTGTTTTTAACATGATTTTATGATGCGACAGTAAACCAATTATTCGGATGTGACATTATTCACGACTTTCACGACTTTCTATCGTGTAAATAAAAATTTCCCGTCTTATACCCAAACCACCTCAATATGCAGTTTTCAGCGAGAATTATTGGC